>DATAGU010000205.1:0-47496 GCA_036263495.1 Polyangia bacterium
CGGCAGGACCATCGAAATAGACCCGCCCGGCGCGCAGCGCCACCACCCGCTGGAAGTGGCTGCGCGCGAACTCCACCGAGTGAAGGCTGGTGACCAGGGTCTTGCCGCTCTGCCGGCTGGTGTCGCGAAGGAGATCCAGGATCTCGCGCCCGCGTTCGGGATCCAGGCTGGCGATCGGCTCGTCGGCGAGGATGGCGCGGGGGTCCTGCACCAGCACCCGCGCCAGCGCCACCCGCTGTTTCTCGCCGCCGGAGAGCAGACCGGTTCGCTGGTAGAGCTTGTCGGCGATCCCGACCCGGTCGAGCGCCCGCGCCGCGCCCTCGACCTCGAGCGGCCAGATCAACGACACGAGCGCCCGTGACGTCGACCAGCGGCCGAGGTGGCCGGCGTTCACGTTGTGGATGACCTTCAGGTTCTCGACCAGATGGAACTGCTGGTAGATGGTCCCGATCTGGGACTGGATGCGGCGCAGCGCCGCGGGCCCGAGCGCGCCGAGCGGGGCGCCGAGCGCGAGGACCTCCCCCGTGCTCGGCTGGATCGTCCCGTTGAGCAGGCCGATGAGGGTGCTCTTGCCCGCGCCACTCGGCCCGATGAGCGCCACCTGCTCGCCCTCTTCGATCCGGAGATCGATCTCGGCGAGCGCATCGAAGCCGCCAAAGGACTTGCACACTCGCTCGAGGACGAAGACCGGTTCCGGCGGCCTGTGAGGACCTGGCGATCCTGGCGATGTCAGCAGGAGGTCACCGCGACGGGCTCACGATCAGGCCGAGCTGACGTCCGATCGCTTCGATCTGGGCGTAGTTGCCGTCCTCGGTGGGGACGAAGCGCTGGGCGCCGAACAGCTCCAGGATCTCCTTGTCCTTGGGCCGCGACGGATCGAGCCGGGTGAGGGCCGCGGTGAGGCGCGCGATGAAGCCGTCGCCATAGCGCCCGGCCACCGACGGATGGACCACCCAGTGGTAGTCATGGAACGGCGGGCTCGTCCAGACGACCGTGAGCTGGGTCAGATCCACGGTTCCCTTGGCGAGGCGCAGTTTCCACACCTGCTCGTTGAGGGCGCCGGCGTCGTAGGTGCCGGCGGTGACCAGGTTGATGGTCTTGTCGTGCGAGCCGGAGAACCCCACCTCCCCTTTGAAGTCGCTCAACTTGAGCCCCTGTTGCTGCAGGAAGTATTGCGGCATGAGCCGCCCCGACGTCGACGACTCGCTGCCGAACGTGAAGGTGCGCCCCTTGAGGCCGGCGAGGTCGTGGATCCCGCTGCCTTGATGGGCGATGAACACGCTGTGGAACTGGTCGTCGATGTCGCGCTGCACGATGGCATGTGCGCCGGGCACCTGGAGGCGCGCCTGCACGCCGGTGAGCCCGCCATACCAGACCAGGTCGAGATCGCCGACCTTGAACGCGGTCACCGAGGCGGTGTAGTCGGTGACCGGCTTGTAGACGACGGGGACGCCGAGCTCACTCGACAGGTAGGCTGCGATGCCGCCGTAGAGCCGCTGCAGGCGTGCGGGATCCTGATCCGGGATCGCTGAGATGACCAGCGGCCGAGGGGGGGTGGCGCTCTGCCGCCGGCAGGCGGACAAGGCGAGCAGAAGGGACAGGGCGAAGGTGAAACGCCAGGGGCGGCAGCGAAGCATGAAGGACTCCAGGCCAGCGATCCGGCCATCCTACACAATCCTGCCCCGAGGTCTACCGCCTCAAAAGAGTGTCCGGCCGCGTGAATGCTCACTTGCGGAGCCTCACAGAACACCCTGTACAGCCTGCCCCCCGGTCCCTCGGTCAGGGCCGGAGCCCGGGGCGAACCGCGAATCAGAGGCCGACGACGTCTTTTTGCATGCCCCCGAGCAGGCCGAGGAGCTCCTTTTGCTCACGCGCACCCACTTTGAACTTGTCGAGCGTGGCCTTGATATCCTCTACCAGGAACTTGAACTCATCGTCGGCGATGTTCATGCCGGCGTGACCGGTGCGCATGTCCTTGCCGGTGTACTTGCAGGGGCCGCCGCTGATCTCGCACAGCTGATCCGCCAGTTCCTGTTTGAAGTGGGGGATGTCGGTGTTGGCGAAGCGCTGGTTGATGCGGTTGTCGGCCACGATGCGGGCGGTGATGTCCTCGGCCACGGCGGTGATGGCAGCCTGGCCCCCCAGGCGCTCGAACAGGGACTTGGACCCCGCGCCGCTCTTGACCTGGCGTGAGGAGGATGCACAGCCGACCCAGAACAGGGCGAGGAGCAGACAGGTCTTACGGATCATGAGGGCCTCCCAAAGATGGTGCTCCAGTATCCCGGTAGCCTCTATAGAACGCCAGCGTCAAGCGGCGCCCCGATGGTGGAGCTGCGAGCGGGCGGCTATCTATCGATCCAATTAGGGCTAACGGATCGGCATTGCGGCTAGCCCGGAGCCATCGGTGCCACCGCCGGGCTCCGAGAGCCGGACCGAAGCGGGCTCGAGCTCGTTCGTCAGGTCCCGCAGAACGTCTGGCGCACGCGCTGTTCCGGCGCGGGCGGCTCCGCGAGGTCCTCGGCTCCGACCTGTTCCTCGAACGGTCTCGCAAGGACCTCCACGAGCCTCTCGAACGGACCGAAGTCGTCCCGCGACGTCGCCGCGCGGATGGCCTCTTCGATGCGATGGTTGCGCGGGATGAATGCGGGGTTCGCCGCCCGCATGAGCGAAGCGTTCGGCCGGCGCGCATGCCAACGCTCCGCCCACTCATGAAACGCGCCCGGGTCTCCGAACATCGCCGCGCAGCGCTCGTCCCCCGACGGCCCCTCCGCGGCGTCGCAGAGACGGCGAAAAAAGAGCGTGTAGTCGACCTCGTGCGTCGCCATCCTCCCGAGGAGGTCGAACGCGAGCGGGAGATCGTCGTCGTGCCCATCGGCGAGGCCCAGCTTCGCGCGGAGCGTCGCGGCGAACGCGGTCTCGAAGCGAGCGGGGAACGCGTTCACGCGGTCCGTCGCGATCCGGATCGCCTCGTCGTTGTCGTCGCCGAGGAGCGGAAGGAGGCACTCGGCGAGCCGCGCGAGGTTCCACTGCGCGATCCGCGGCTGGCTCATGAAGGCGTATCGCCCCGCATGATCGATGGAGCTGAATTTCTTCTGCGGGTGGTACTCGTCGAGGAACGCGCACGGACCGTAGTCGATCGTCTCGCCGGAGATCGCCGTGTTGTCGGTGTTCATCACGCCGTGCACGAAGCCGACCCCGAGCCACTTCGCGACGAGCCAGGCCTGCGCGTCGACGACGTGCTCGAGCAGAGCGAGCGCCGGGTTTGGCGCATCGACCGCGCCTGGATAGTGCCTCTCGATCGCATAGCGTGTCAGCGTCGCGATCGCGTCGCGATCCTCCCGCGCCGCGAAGTATTCGAACGTGCCGACGCGGATGTGGCTCGCCGCGACCCGCGTGAGCACCGCGCCCAGCACGACGTCCTCGCGGTAGACCGGCTCTCCCGTCGTGACGGCGGCGAGCGCGCGGGTCGTCGGGATCCCCATCGCGGCCATGGCCTCGCTCACGATGTACTCGCGGAGCACCGGGCCGAGCGCCGCACGACCGTCGCCGCGCCGCGAGAACCGTGTCGGCCCGGAGCCCTTGAGCTGGATGTCGCGTCGCCTCCCGTCTCTGCCCACCACCTCGCCGAGCAAGATCGCGCGTCCATCACCGAGCTGCGGCACGAAGGAACCGAACTGGTGACCGGCATAAGCGAGCGCCATCGGGTCGGCGCCCTCCGGGATCGCGTTGCCGGCGAGGATGCGGGCGCCCATCTCGGACGAGAGGAGGGCGACGTCGAGCCCGAGCAGCTCCGCGAGCGCGCGGTTGAGCTTCACGAGCCGGGGGCTCGCGACCGGCGTGGGCTTTGTCCGCGAATAGAAGTGCTCGGGGAGGCGCGCATAGGTGTTGTCGAACGCGATCATCATCACGCTCACTCTGGCCGGCCGCTGGCGCTCACACAAGGGGGGCGGTCGAGACCGTCAGCAGCAGCGGATCACGACGGAGGGACCGGGCGTCGTGACGGTCCTCGATCTCTGTCGCCATCCGAGCGACCGCGACAGTCAGGCCCACTTCGCCGAAGCCCACATCACGACTGCGCGCTTCGACACCGCTCGCACTCGCCTGCCCTCCGTAGGCCGCAAACCGGATGTCTTGCGCCCAAGACGCGCTGTCTTGTGCCCAAGACGCGCTGTCTTATGCCCAAGACGCGCTGTCTTATGCCCAAGACGGCCTGTCTTACGCCCAGGACGCGCTGTCTTGCGCCAAGGACGCCCTGTCTTGCGGCCGGCGATGGCTGTCTTGCGGCCGGGATGACTGTCTTGCGGCCGGCGATGACTGTCTTACGGCCGGGATGACTGTCTTACGGCCGAAATCCGGAGCCTCGCACACGCTGGACGCTGTCTGGTGGGAGCTGCATTAAACTCAGCGTATGTCTTCTTCCGGCCCTCGCTCCTGGCAACGCGTCGCCGCGCGGCGCCTCCTCGAGACGCGCATCTTCGGCATCGATCACCAGCGTCTGCTGTCGCCCCGCACCGGCGCCGAGCACGACATCTACGTGCTCGACTGTCCCGATTGGTGCAACATCGTGCCGCTCACCGACGATGGTCAGGTGGTGATGGTACGCCAGCACCGCCATGGTACCGGAGAGGTGACGCTCGAGCTGCCCGGGGGCATGGTCGACCCCGAGGACCCGAGCCCGCTCCTCGCCGCGGCGCGCGAGCTGTTCGAGGAGACCGGCTACGAGGCGGCGACGATCGAGCCGATCGGTGTCATCGCGCCGAATCCTGCGATCCTATCGAATCGTTGCCACAGCTTCCTGGCTCGTGGCGTGCGTCGGGTGGCGGAGATGGCGCTGGATCCGGGCGAGGACATCGAGGTGGTGACCGTGCCGTACGGCGATATCCCGGCCCTGGTGGCGCGCGGCGAGATCAGCCATGCGCTGGTGGTGGTGGCGTTCGCCTTCGCGCTCGGCCTGCGGGCGCCCTGAGCTGAGCCGGCGCGAGGGCTGGCAGCGTATACTCACCGAGCAAGACGCTGCCGATCTTGCAAGCATGGGCCTGAGGAGGCTTACGATGAGCATACGGACGCAGACGCTGTCGGGCATGGCCACCCTTACTCTGATGAGTTGGGTGCTGGGGTACGGGGCACCGAGCTGGGCGCAGCAGCCCCCGGGAACGAAGCCGACCTCGACGCAGCAGGTCTATCCACCGCCGTCGCAAGAATACCCACCGCCGTCGCAGCAGGCCTACCCGCCGCCACCGCCGCCGGGGAATCAGCAGGCCTATCCGCCGCCGCAGGGGTATCCGCCGCCGTATCCGCAATACACGCCGCCGCCGCCGCCTTCGTATCCACCGCCGTACGCGCAGCCGCGGGTGCCCGTGCGCTACGAGCTGCGGCCGCGGTGGGGTCTCATCGCGGGCGGCATCTCGATGCTGGGCTCGTCCTACCTCATCACGGCGCTGGTCGGAGTGGGCGTGTCCGTCGGCAGCTGCGCGACCGATCCGGCTTCGATCAACTGCAGGACCGGGCTCTGGCCGCTCTATGTCCCGGTGATCGGCCCCTTCATCGAGACCGCCTATGTGCAGGGTAACCCGGCCGCGGTCGCGGCGGGACGGGCGTTCCTGGTCATCGACGGGTTCATCCAGGCAGGTGGATTGACCATGATCGTCCTCGGCGCCAAGCTCAAGCGGCAGTTCCCGGTCTACTCCGAACGCCTGCAGCTCACGCCCTACGCCACCTATACGGGCGGTGGGCTGGTCGCCAGGGGGCGCTTCTGAGCTCCTACGGCTGATGGTTGAAGCGCGGCGCCGCGGCGAGCGCCAGGCGGCCGAACTGCTCCACGTTGGGCGGCCCCTCGAGATCGTCGAACCCATCCACCCAGCGCCACTCCTCGAACTCGTCGTTGGGTTCGACCGCGTCCGTGTCCACATCGGCGACGAACACGAAGTTGAGGTGCTGGCCCTTGCTGCCGGCGGGGTGCTCCTCGTAGCCGAGGAGGCCGGGCGGGGTGCCGTCGATGTCCGAGACCACGGGGAAGCGTCCCTCGAGCCCGGTCTCTTCGCGCAGCTCGCGGGCCGCAGCTTCGAGCGGGGTCTCGCCCGGGAGGAGCTCACCGCCTGGCGGCAGCCACAGGCCGAGGCGGCGGTGCCGGATGAGCAGCACCCGCCCGCGGTGACGTGGATAGACCGCCACCGAGAAGGCGCGTCGTTCGCTCATGAGCAGCGCCTCCTCTCGGGGAGAGAGCCGGCGAGGCTCGCCAGCGTGTGAAGCGGGGTCGATGGGACGAAGGGGTCAGCGTGGGGCATGGCGTGCATCTCTCCTGCGGGGCCTCATTTCAGCTCCTCGACAGTCGTGTGTCCAGGGCCCAGGGGCGTTTGTTTTGCCAGGGGGTCCATGCAGATGCTATCTTCGTCCTCCATGGAGATTCATCAGTCCCCCTTCGAGCCGCAGCGTCTGCGCGTCTGGCAGCCGCAAGACCTCGTCCAGCGGGGTCTCCGGCCCGAGGAAGCCGACCGACCGATTGACTGGTCCAGCTGGTACCTCACGGATGAGGAGGACATGGGGGAAAGTGCCGAGCAGGGGGAGATCATCCGCGCGATGC
Organism: Polyangia bacterium; assembly: GCA_036263495.1. GTDB lineage: Bacteria > Myxococcota_A > Polyangia > Palsa-1104 > SHYY01 > DATAGU01. Next base: position 6,581 of record DATAGU010000205.1, read on the forward strand.
TCTCGGCTCTCAAGCAGTTCGCCAAGGAGCGCGGCTGGACGAACCTCTACATAGGAGGGGATCAGTTCTTCGCCTGGGTGCCGAACGAACCGCTGGTGCGGGTGCCGCCCGACGTCTATCTGCTCGACGACCCGCCGCGTCGGCCGTTTCCATCGAGCTGGCAGACCTGGTTGCCGGGGTACCGGCCTCCGCGTTTCGCGGTCGAGGTGGTGTCGCGGGACCGGAGGAAGGACTACGAGGTGAGTCCCTTCAAGTACGCGCAGCTCGGCACGAGGGAGCTGGTCGTCTTCGACCCCGGCGTGGTGTCCGGCCCCGAACAGCCGCAGCGGATCCCGCTTCAGCTCTATCGCCGCAATGGGGCTGGCGCGTTCTTGAGGGTCTATGCCGGCCCGGGGCCGGTGCAGAGCACCGAGCTCGACGCTCACCTGGTGGTCCGGCGGGAGGAGGGGGCGATGATGTTGCGCATCGCTCGCGATGTCGCGGGCCAGGAGCTGGTGCCGACAGCCGAGGAGGCGCAGCGCAAGGCCGAGGCAAGGGTGCGAGAGCTGGAAGCGGAACTCGCAAGGCTTCGTCGCTGAACCCCCCGCTATGGGGTTGTGGGGCGGTCTCAGCTCGGCCGCACCTCGCGGCGGAATCCCTCGGCGTCTTTCACGTTGATCACCTCGCTCCGGCGCACGCCGCCGCGCCGCGCGATGCCCACGCCAAAGCGCAGGTTGCGTAGCGCATCGACCGAATGAGCATCGGTCGAGATGACGAAGCGGATGCCGCGCCGCCGCGCCTCGCGGATCCATCGGGGCTCCATGTCGAGCCGGTAGGGATCGCCGTTGATCTCCACGGCCGCCCGCGAATCTGCCACCACGTCGAGCACCTCCTCGACCCGGCAGGCAAACGGGTCGCGCTTCTGGATGAGGCGGCCGAGCGCATGGCCCCAGATCTTGAACCACGGCTGCCGCATGGCGCCGATCAGACGCCGCGTCATCTGGTCCTCGTCCATCCGCATGCGCGAGTGGATGCTGGCGATGATGACGTCGAACTTCTCTAACACCGCGTCGGGGTAGTCGAGCGCGCCGTCCTCGAGGATGTCCGACTCCGTGCCGCGGAGGAGCCGTACCTTGACCTTCTCCTGCACCCGCGCGATCTCGTCCCACTGCCGCAGGAGATCGTCGAACTTCACCCCGCCGGCATAGGCGGCGGTGGGCGAATGATCGGTGATGGTGAGGTACTTCATGCCCATCGCCTCCGCCGCCCGCGCCATCTCCTCGATGCTGTTCTTGCCGTCCGAGAAGGTGGTGTGGCAGTGCACCATGCCCTGGATGTCCTCGAGGCGCACGAGGTCGTCGAACCGCTCGCCCGCGAGCGCGGCCTCGATCTCGCCCTCGTTCTCGCGCAGCTCGGGCGGGATGTAGGGGAGGCCGAGCTGCTGGTAGAGCGCCTCCTCGCTCGGCACCTCGAGCTTGTCGCCGCTCTCGAGCCGCACGACGCCCCACTCGCTCACCGTCAGCCCGCGCTCGCGCGCCAGACCCCGCAGCCGCACGTGATGATCCTTGGACCCCGTGAAGTGATGCAGCGCCGTGCCGTAGTCCACGGGCGGGACCACCCGCAGATCGACCTGGAAGCCCGTCCCGAGCCGCACCGTGCACTTGGTGTCGCCGCGCGCCTCGACCCGCTCGATAGAAGGGTGCGAGGCGAAGTGGTCCATGACGTCGGTCGGGGCCAGGCTGCCCGCCACGATGTCGAGGTCCGCCACCGTCTCCTTCCAGCGCCGCGCCGAGCCGGCGAGGTCGGCGCAGTGGACCGCGGGGCAGGCGCGCACGTGCGCGAGCAGCGGCTCACCGAGCTCGAGCGCGTGCACGAGCAGCATGCGCTCCTCGCGCGTCTCGTAGCGCTGGATCCCCTCCAGGATCTTCTCCTCCGACTTCTCGCCAAACCCCTTGAGCCCGCGCACCTGCCCCGCCTCGCACGCGGCCTTGAGCGCGGCCACGCTGGTGATGCCGAGCGCCTCGTGGAGCGCCTGGATCTTGCGCGGCCCGAGGTCCGGCACCTGCGCGAGCTCGATGAGTCCGGGCGGGAGCGCGGCCCGCAGCTCGTCCAGGAACGCGCTGTGGCCGGTGAGGAACAGCTCGGCGATGAGCGCCGCCAACGCGGTGCCGATGCCCTTCACCTCGGTGAGGCGCTTCTCGTCTACCAGCCGGGCGAGCTCCTCGTCGGTCAGCTTCTCCAGCGAGCGGGCGCCGTTGTCGTAGGCGCGGGCGCGGAAGGGGTTCTCCCCCTTGAGTTCGAGCAGTGAGGCGATCTCGCGCAGCGCGCGGGCAATGGCAAAGCGATCCAGCATGCCCAGAGTCTATACACTGTCAGAGACAAGGTTCACGGCCGCGTTCGGCCGCTGCGAAACCCGGCTCATCCCGGCCCGGGCGCGGTTGACAGTTCGCCAAGCCAATGCAAGGTTGACTGTTCATGAGCCAGCAGGAATTCGAAGCCCGCGTGCTCGAGATGTGGATGAACACGCGGATTCCGCTCACGCGCGCCAATCTGATGGCCTACACCAAGGCCCCGCGCAAGCGCATGACGCGCTGGCTCGATGAGATGGTCGCCGAGGGCGTGGTCGAGTTCGACAGCGACGACGAAGGGGAGATGGTGTGGACCGTGCGAGGCGCCGTGCGGCCGACGAGCGGACCGACCAGCATGGCGGAGCTCGAGAAGCTGTCGTCGCTGCGCGCCGAACTCGGTCACACCCGCACGGCCCTGACCCTGGCCACCCGGGCGAGCGGCCTGACATTCGGCAGGGCGGGGCGTGGGCATGGAGGCGATGAGAAATCCGTGCTGGCATCGACGGCCCTGTCGCTCGTCTTGGGGCCCATCGGCTGGCTCTATGCCGCACCGCTACGTGAGGCGATTCCAGCAGCGGTGATTTACCTCTTCTTGGGCTCGTTCCTTCGCTCTGTCCTGCCCCTGTTCCTCGTCGCTCCCCTGTACGGTGTGGTGTTGATTATGTCGGCATTGGCCGGAGCGGCATACGCAGCGCGTTACAACGAGCGCGGCGAGCGCACCTCGCTAGCGGGCGAGGTCAAGAACGCGCTTCCGAGCAAGCGGCATTGATCGGCTACTGATTGTTGAGGATGCGGTAGGGATCCTGCTCTTCGCCCGCAGGCTGTGAGGGCTGGGGGGCTCGCTCGGACGGCGGAGTCGCCGCCGGCGGGGGAGAGGCCGCGGGCGCGCTGGCCGCTGGAGACGGCGCGGCGGCAGGGGTTGGCGCGCGTGTCGGCCCTGAAGCCGCAGGCACGGGGGCCGGTGCGGCAGCAGGGGGGCCCGCAGAAGGCCTCGTACCCGTAGAAGGCCCGGGCTGACGTGGTGGCGCCTTGACCGGATCCGGGGGGATCACCGTCACCGGCAGCGAATTCACGTCGACCGCCGGCTTGTCGTTCTTGTCGCCGGGCCGCTTGTGCGTGTGGGAAGGCTCGGCGGTGCGGGGCGGAGGCGCGGTTTTCTGCGCCTGGGCGGCCGGGGCCGGGGCTGCAACATCGAGATCGAGCACGGTCTCGAGGCGCCCGCCCTGGCGCGGCTCGACGAGCAGCTTGATCTGATGCCGGCCGGCGATGCGGAAGTCCATGTTGGCCAGGTAGGCCCCGGCCCATTCCCGCACCGCAAGAGGGGTCTCTTGACCGCCGCCGTCTCGCAGCGCCGCCTGGATGCGAGCGCCGGCCACGGGGCCCTGAGCATCGCGCAGGATCACCCGCAGGACATTGGGCTCGTCCTGGGCCGGCGCGGCGCCGAGGCCGGCGCGCAGGGTGTAGCCGCCCGTCGTAAGGGTTTTCTCCTGGTAAAGCGTCGGCTGCGGCACTGCTGCCGGCGTACTTGGGGCCTGACCCGTGGCATTTCCGGCCTGGACTGATGCGCGCCGCGGGCCGCCTGCACGTGCCGCATAGAGCACGCCGACCACGGCCCCCATGGCGACTGCACCGAGGGCGACCCACAGGACCGTGCGCGAGCGGCGCTGTGGTGGCAGGAACTCCTCATCGAGGTCATCGACCCCGCTAGAGGAGGGGAGCCGCACCGGGGTCCGATCGCCGTCTTTTCCGTTGGCGATGAACTCGTCGAAGGGATCCGGCTCTCCGGATCGCCCGCCAGGTGCTGGAGCGGGTTCGGCGGGTCTTGGGGGTTCAGGTGCTGGTGTCGGCGCCACGGCCTTGGCAGGCTCGGGCCGAGGCACCGGCTCCACGGACCCCGTCGAGGTGCTCTGGCGCGCCATGGCCGCGTCTTCGACAATGACTCGGGGCAGGTGCGTGGCCGCCGTGGCTGTCGTAGTGGCCGTGGGCCCCGTCTGAGACGCGGGCACCACGGCAGCTGGCGCTGGCACAGGCACGACCGCTGGCGCAGGCACCACCGCTGCCGGTGCAGGCGCAGGCGCAGCGGCTGGCATCGGTACCACGGGGGCAGGCGCAGGCGCGGCTGCAGGCGCAGCGGCTGTTGCCGCAGGCACGGCTATGGGCGACGGCGCAGGTGCGGCCACTGGCACTGGTGCGGACAGGACTGCCGGCGCCGGTGCGGACAGCGCGGCTGCCGGCGCCGGAGTGCGCACCACGGGCGGGGGCGCCTGTGCCGGCACCGCCGCCGCCGGTGCCGGTCCCGGTGATGGCGCGGACCGCGTCAGACCGAACGGCGCCACACCGTGGATCGTACGTCCGGGATCGTCCTCGACCTCATCGGTGATGGCATCGAGCGCGGCGAGGAACGCCTCGGCGTCCTGCCAGCGTTCGCCGCGCTCCTTCTCCAGCGCCCGCAGGATCAGCGCCTCGATAGCACGCGATAGCCCGGGGACGAACGTGCGTGGCGAGGGCGGCTTCTCGCGGACATGGCGCATGAGAACCTCCATGCCCGAGGCCCCCTCGAAGGGGAGGCGGCCGGTCACCATGCGGAACAGGATCACGCCCAGGGAATAGAGATCGGCGCGCGCGTCGATCTCCGCGCCCGAGGCCTGCTCGGGTGCGATGTAGTGGGGCGTGCCGAAGATCGAGCCATCCCGGCTGAGCGCGCTCTGGTTCTCATCGCGCAGGATCTTGGCGATGCCGAAGTCGAGCACCTTGACGAAGTCGGTCTCGCGGCGGCGGTCGAGGACGAGGATGTTCTCGGGCTTGAGGTCGCGGTGGATGATGCCCTGGCTGTGCGCCTCACCGAGCGCCGAGGCGATCTGTCGCGCCAGCTTGAGCGCCCGCTTGGGCACCAGCTTCCCCTCGCGCTGGCACAGCGTGTCGAGCGACTCACCGTCGACGAACTCCATGACGATGTAGGGCACCCCTTGATCCGTCTCGCCCACGAGGTGCACGGTGACGATGTTGGGGTGCGACAGGCGGGCCGCGGCGCGCGCCTCGCGTAAAAACCGCGCCACTGCCCCGGGCGCGTCCAGGAGATCTGCCCGCAGGACCTTGACCGCGACCGGGCGGCCCATGTTGGTCTGCACCGCGCGGTAGACCGTGCCCATCGCGCCGCGCCCCGCCACGGCCGTGAGCTCGATGTGCCCCATCAGCACTTTCCCGAGCAGCGGATCCACGGGCACGAGCTGCGACAGAGGCGTGCCGTCCCGTGGACAGAAACGGGTCCCCGCCTCATAGGAGCCGCGACAGCGAGGGCAAAGAATCACGTGTTGTTTGTAACACGGGATGGCCCGGCAGCAATTCCCCCTGTCGAGCGCTCTCCCGGATCCGGGCTCGTCTCGCCCCGTTCAGCCCCTCATTCGACCCGCGGCGATGCGCTATGATCACCCTCCATGTTGAAGGCGATGGCAAAGGCGAGTCGCTCGACAGCTCGCATCGTACGACCGCCCGCTGGGGCCACGGGTCTGGTCACTGTCCTGACACACCTCCTCTTCTCCTGGCTCTCCGCACACGCCGCGCCCCCCTTGCCAGGGGCCGCGCCGAACCAACCTCCACCGGCCGTGAGCGCGTTTGCCGACCTCGACCTGCGCTGGAGCGGCGGCGTCCTCACGCTCGAACACCTGACGCTCGGCCGCTTCCCCACCCCGACGCCGCTGCGGCACTATGTCGGACGCTTCGAGGCCGAAGTGAGCGGCCACGGCGCCGTGCTCGAGACCCTGCGGTTCGACCTGCCGCTCCTCGGCGAAGTGGACTCCGGGATCGAAGAGAAGCTGGCCGAGACCATGCGCACCAAGATGACTACCGTGGGCGTCGTCCGCGTACCGCTCCCCGAGGGAGCCGAGTCGATCCGCATCCGCGATCGGCGCGCCAAGACCGGCTCGCCCCCCGCGCTCGAGATCCCGCTTAGCGGGTCGCGGGCTTCGGGGCCGGCGGCGCGGACGGTGGAGGCGCCCCAGGCCCCGCAGGCGGCGCAGCCGCAGCCGGCGAAGGAGACGGCGGAGCGGCCGAAGGCGCAGGTGCTGCGCCGGGAAGGGGCTGCCCTTCCCCCTTCCCCTCGAAAATGAGGAAGTTGCCCACCTTCCAGCGCCCCTCCACCCGTTCGAGCGACACCAGCACCTGACGGTGGCTCTCATCCCCGCCGCGGCGGATGGTGAGCTCATAGGTGGCGCGCGCCCGCTCGCCGCGCTCGGTCAGGTCCTGGCGCACGTAGAAGATGCTCGGCTTGGCCTGGTCGGGTTCGTACGTCTGCCGGATCGACTCCACCAGGCGCAGCTCGTCGTCGAGCTTGCGCGAGGCCAGCCCGGTCGTGAGGGGCCGCGCCCGCGCCTGGTCGATCTCGACGAAATAGAAGTCCACGAAGTGATCCGCCACCCGCTCCGGCGTGTCGTTGCACGCCGCGAGCGCGAGCAGCGCCACCCCCAGGGCCCACGAACCGACCTTCATCCGCGGCATCACGCCACCTCGAGCGTCGGCGTGTCCGTCCGACGGCGGAAATAGACGAACAAGGTCTGCACCATGGACGCGATCGGCACGGCCAGGAGCGCCCCCACCAGGCCGCCCGTGTGCTCCCCGGCGAGCAGCGCGAAGACCACCAGCACCGGATGGATCTTGGCCGACCCGCCGATGATCTTGGGGTTGAGGAAGTTGGCCTCGATGAGGTGGATGAGCAGGATCCAGCCGAGCACGAGGAGGCCGCGCGTGATCGTCACCCCGCCGCCGCCCGAGACCAGGGCGATGGCCACGATGGGGATCGATGACAGGATGGATCCGAACACCGGGATGAGGCTCATGCCGCCGGCCAGCATACCGAGGAGGAGCGAATACTTCACGCTGAAGATGAGGAGCCCGATGTAGGTCAGCATGCCGTTGACCAGGCAGATGAGCAGCTGCCCGCGGATGACCCCCGACAGGCCGCGGTCCATCTCCTGCCACACCTCGTCGAAGTCCTTGTTGTAGACCGGCGGCACGAGGCCGCGCAAAAAGCTGTGCAGCCGCTCGATGTCGATCAGGATGAAGGCCGTCAGCATGAGCACGAGGATGAGCTTGGCCAGCACCGCCACCACCCCGCTGACAAAGCGCTGGCCGAGCTTGAGCAGCTCCATGGCCTCGCTCTGCCCCGCGCTCGCCAGGCGCTCGATCAAATCCTCCAACCGACCCGGCCCCTCCCCCTCGCGATGCGGCCCGATCACCCAGCGCCCCTTGCCCGTCGTCTCTACCTGCAGGTCCACGTTCTCGAGCGAGACCTCGTACCTCCCCTCGCTCACGCGGCTCACCGTGAGCTTGCGCTCGGGCCGCGGCCCCTCGATGCGCGCGTCTTCCTCATCGGCCGGGAAGTGCGCCTCGATCCAGGACGACAGCCGCGGCACGTAATCGGCCTTCACCTTGGTGAAGAACTGCGGCGCCTCGCGGAACAGGCGTGCGAAGTCCCCCGACAGCCGCGGCAAGAAGGCGCCGAAGAAGATACCGAGCACCCCCACGATCCCGAGGTAACAGATGATCACCCCCACCCCGCGGGAGAGGGTGAACCCGCGCACCTTCACGCGCGAGAGGCGCGTCACCACGGGCTCGAGCACGTACGCGAGTAGGAGCGCCAGGATGAACGGCAGGACCACCTGATGGAACAGGATGACGACGACCACACAGAAGGCCGCGAACCCCCACAGGGCCCATAGTCGCCGTACGCTCTGCCACAACGTGCTCACACGGGCCTCTTGTCGCTGTCCATCCCGCTTGAACTCAGGCTCACATCTACGCTCGCGCTCGATAGAATGCAACGCGAGGGGCCCGGCCGGATGGACTCAACCCGACACGGCCTCCGACGCGGCGAAGTAGGGCAGCAGCCGATCGTACGTGGTCTGCAAATGGTCCGAGACCACCTTGGCGTCGCCGATCACGGGCATGAAGTTGGTGTCGCCGTTCCAGCGCGGCACGATGTGCCAGTGGCAGTGCTTGTCGATGCCCGCGCCCGCCACCCGTCCCAGGTTCATCCCCAGGTTGAAGCCGTGCGGCGAGAGCGCCTGGCGCACCCTCTCAGTGGCCACGCGCAGGAGGTCCATGGTGGCGTGGTAGTCCTCGGTCGACAGATCGGCGGGATTGGACACATGTGCGCGTGGCACCACCAGGAGATGCCCCCCGCTGTACGGATACTTGTTCATGATGACGAACGCCCGCTCGTCCGCACAGAGGATGAGCCGATCCCGATGATGCGACGGCTCCTCGGCAGGGTACTGGCAGAAGATACAGGCGTCGGGAACCTCGTCCGCGGCGAGGATGTAGGTCATCCGCCAGGGCGCCCAGATGCGATTCATGGTCTTCTTGTGGAGCTAGGGGGGAGAAGAAAGAGGGAGGGATGAACGGGGGCTGGTGAAGGAAGCACAGCGGTCCTGCTCATCCCATCTCGAGACGTCGGGGGGAGGTTATTCGCGGTCCTGGTTCTTGGTGGCGAAGCCCTTGAGCTTGCCACGCATCACGTCGCCCAGGGTGGCGCCCGAGGTCCCGGCCGAGTAGCCCTGCACGTCGGCCAGCTCCTCGGCGCGGTGCGCCGCCTTCATCGACAGACCGATCTTGCGCTCGGCCGTGTCGACGTTGATGATCTCGACCTTCACGTCCTGACCCGGCTTGAGCACGTCGCGCGGGTCCTCTACGCGGTCGTCCGAGATCTCGGAGACGTGCACCAGGCCCTCGATGCCCTTCTCGAGTTCCACGAACGCGCCGAAGTCGAGCACCTTCTGGACCTTGGCGTTCACGATCTTGCCCACCGGGTAGTCGAACGGGATGCGATCCCACGGGTCGCCGATGAGCTGCTTGATGCCGAGCGAGATCTTGGGCTTGTCGCCGTCGGTCGTGTCGATGTGCAGCACCACCGCCTCGACCTCGTCGCCCTTCTGGTACAGCTCCGAGGGGTGCTTGACCCGCTGCGTCCAGCTCATGTCGCTGATGTGCACCAGGCCGTCGATGCCCTCCTCGATCTCGACGAAGATACCGAAGTCGGCGATGTTGCGGACCTTGCCCTTGACCACCGTGCCGGGCGGGTACTTCTGGGTGAGCGCCTCGTACGGGTTCGGCTCGAGCTGCTTCATGCCGAGCGAGATGCGGTTGGCCTTGGCGTCGATGTCGAGCACCACCGCCTCGACGATGTCGTTGACCGCCACCACCTTCGAGGGGTGCTTGACCCGCCGGGTCCAGGACATCTCGCTGATGTGGATGAGGCCCTCGATGCCCTCCTCGAGTTCGATGAAGGCGCCGTAGTCCTTGAGCGAGACCACCTTGCCCTTGACCACCGTGCCGGGCTTGTAGATCTGCTCGGCCTTGGTCCAGGGATCCTCACTGATCTGCTTGAGGCCGAGGCTCACGCGCTCGGACTCGGGGTTGAACTTGAGGACCTTGACGCGGACGTGATCGCCGACCTGGAACATCTCCGAGGGGTGATTGACCCGCCCCCAGCTCATGTCGGTGATGTGGAGGAGGCCGTCGATGCCGCCGAGATCGATGAAGGCGCCGTACTCGGTGAGGTTCTTGACGATACCCTCGACCAGCTGGCCTTCCTTGAGCTTCTCGAGCGTCTGCTCCTTCAGCTCGGCCCGCTCCTTCTCGAGGAGCACGCGGCGGGAGAGGACGATGTTGCCGCGCTTCTTGTTGAACTTGATGACCTTGAACTTGTAGGTCTTACCGATGAAGGCATCGAGGTTGCGGACCGGGCGGAGGTCCACCTGCGACCCCGGCAAGAAGGCCTTCACGCCGCCGCGGATAGTGACCGAGAGACCGCCCTTGACGCGCTGGGCGATGGTCCCGTCGATGAGCTCGTCGCGCTCGCAGGCGGCCGAGATCTCATCCCACACCTTCAGCCGGTCCGCCTTCTCCTTGGAGAGCACGCAGAGGCCATTGTCGTTCTCTCGGCTCTCGAGAAGGACCTCGATCTCATCGCCCTCCTTCACCGGCACCTGGCCATCGATGGAGGGGAACTCGTTGATGTTGACCTGGCCCTCGGATTTGTAGCCGATGTCGACGACGACGTAATCCTTGGTGACCTGGATCACGCGTCCATGAACGATCTCACCTTCTTTGATGTCCTCGCGCTTGAGACTCTCTTCGAATAGGGCGGCGAAGGACTCTTCGGCCGCGTGGGTGTTTTCCTGAACCATGCGTGTTTTGAACTCCCTACGATTCTCGCTGTGCGGATTTTCTCGAAGCGAGGGCAGATGATAGACCAATGCCCCGGGTCCGGGAATAGGGGCGAACCTTATACACTGTCCTTGGGGGCGTCAAGCAAAAACGCTGCCCCAAGCCTCTCCCGGGCGATGGATTCCATTCTATCTACGACCTCATCCAGTGATAGGTGTGAGGTATCGATGAGCAAGGCGTCCGGCGCCCGGATCAGCGGCGCCACGGCGCGCGTCTCGTCGCGCCGGTCGCGTTCGATGATCTCGGCCAGCGTGGCCTCGAGATCAGAATGCACACCGCGCGCCGTCAGTTCTTCGTGGCGTCGTCGCGCCCGCTCCGCGGGAGAGGCGGTGAGGAAGAACTTCAGCGGAGCCCAGGGCAGCACCACCGAGCCGATGTCCCGTCCCTCGACCACGTAGCCGCCGCGCTTGCCGAGGTCGCGCTGGAGCGCGAGCAGCGCCTGCCGCACCTCGGGGAGCGAGGACACCTGCGAGGCGATATCGGAGATGGGGGGGGTGCGGATGACCTCGCTCACGTCGCGTCCGGCGAGGCGCACGATCTGGCCCTCGCCCGAGGGAGCCGGGGCAAAGGAGATGTCGAGCGAGGCGGCGAGCGCGGCGAGGGCCGGGGCATCGTCCGGGGCGATGCCGCGCTCGTCGGCGAGGAGCGCGAGGCTGCGGTAGATGGCGCCCGTGTCGAGGAGGAGGAAGCCGAGCCGCCGCGCCAGCATGCGCGCCGCCGTCGACTTGCCCGCGCCGGCCGGTCCATCGATGGCGATGACCGGCCGCGTGGCCTGCGCATCGTCCGTCTGGCGGGGCGTGCTGTCGGACGGGGCTCCTTGCATGCGGCGGGACCTTAGAGGCGCCCCGAGAGGATGTCAATGTGTCCGCGGCCCGTCCCGCTTACGGCGTCCCTCCCTCCTGCTTTCAATCTATTGGGGACGGTGCCTGCGTCTCCTTCCCTGCGGTGCTCTTCATTCGCCTCCGGCCGCGCGTTGACCCCGCCGATGGGGCCATGTAGCTTCCGCCGACTTCTCAACGAAAGGAGCCCTCATGCGACAGCTTCATCCTGCGCGCGGAACCGTGGCGCTCGGCCTCGTGGCCTTCGGTCTCTTGCTCGGGGCCGGCCGCCATGCGAAGGCGTTGCCGCCCACGAACGCGCTCGTCATCCTCAACACCGGCACGACCGACACCATCGGCTACCGCATCGTCATCCCCCCGTCGGGCGAAGCCTTCTTCGTCACCGGCAAGGGCCCGGGCCAAAAGCAGCTGCCGGCCAAGCTCCTCAAGAAGCTCCACAAGGACCTCGCCGCCGTGGGGTCGCTCGAGCAGATGGCGGTGCGGACGCCGTGCCCCAAGCCGGCCGCCTCCGCGACCACGACCACGCTCCAGTACCACGGACAGTTCTCGGGCGACCTCACCTGCGCCGGCGACAAGCGCGCCGTCAAACTGCAAAAGGTCATCACGGAGGTGGTCAAGGTGCTCGGCGTGACCAACGTGCCGCGCAGCGAGGGCCAGGAGCTGCCGCCGCAGCGATTCTGAGCTGAGCTTAGGGCGTGCCCCAGGTCGACGGGTCGGTCCACAGCGGTGGCTCACACGACTCGAGCGTTCGCTCGTGCGCCGACGGCTCCTCGGGCAGCTGCAGCGCAGGGCCGAGCGGCCCCGGATCCGGCTGCGCGATCTGCGGCCGCCACACCCCATCCCCGTCCCCATCGATGTACACTGGATTGGTAACCGCCAGCGGCAGCACCTGCCCCGCCTGATGCTCGCCGATGAGCGCCGCCGGCAGCGGCTGCGACCCGCTCGCCGTGGCGACGATCCAGGCGTCCCCGCCCGGCAGCGCCCGCCGCCAGCGCCGATGGGACAACGGCCGCGTCTCCCGCGACACCGGATACTCCTCCACCTTCTCCCCGTTGATGTACAGCCGCACCGTGTTCACGTCGATCCAGCCCGGCGCGTCCACCAGCAGATCGAGCGTCGCCACGCCGGTCCCGTTGCGCACCAGATCCCCCACCTGCGCCCCGTCCACCATCAACTGCACGAACGGCCCATTCGAGGCCACGGCCCGACCGGTCTTGACCGCCGCCGCCAGCTCTCCATCGGCAAACACCGTCGGATCCTCGGTCGGCACCCGCAACCAGGTCCGGGGGAAGCCCGCCTTCACGTCGTAGAGCCGGTGCGTGTCCGAGCTCCCGAGCGCCGCCACCCGCGTCCCGCTCGAGAGCAGGAAGAACCAGTCCCGCAGGAGCACGGCTACCTGCGCCGGCTCGCTCATGTAGCCGTTGAGCAGCTCGAACGCATCGAACTGCCCCGCCGTGGGCAGCGTCGCCGGCGGCGCCCATCCGATGTTGAGGTAGTACCCGAGATCCGGCGGCAGCCGCGGGTGGTTCACCGTCACCGCCGGGGACGTCGGCAGCTGGTGCAGCCGGTCGAACATCGGCCCCCCGCGGATGAAACGCACCGTGTCGTAGTTCAGCGCGAGCGCCGTCAGCCCCCCGTCCGCCGCCGCCGGGTCGTACGGCACCGGGTACACGCCCCCGTGCCCCTCCGCGAAGTTGAACTCGTCGCCGACGATGGCGCGCGCCAGCGGCCCATAGCCGAGCGCCTCCACCTCGGGCTGCAGATCGCTCGCGATGTTGTGATCGGTCGTGACGATGAGCTCTACCCCCACCGACACCTCCGAGACCACCCGGCTCGCGAGGCCCATGAACGAGTCGTATGAACGTCCCGTGTGCACGTGCAGGTCCGCCGCCAGCCAGCCGCGCGTGTCCACGCTGCGCCAGAGTCTCCCCTGCAGCATCGCCAGCCCCTCGGCCGGCACCGTCACCCGCTCCGTCACCGCCTCCCACTCCGGCCCGTGCGTGAGCATCACATCATAGGTCCCAGGACGCAGCGGCACCGTCCCATCCCCCGTCAGCAAGAGCACCCCCTCGGGCGCCCCCAGCACCCCGGGCGCGATCCCGTACCCATCGGCCCCGACCCCGTGCGTGCTCGCCGGGTTGTCGAAGTTCACCGCCGGCGTGGGCGGCACCGCCGTGATGATCGCCCGCGCCGGGATCGGCGCCCCGCTCTCGTCATCCAGCACCACCAGCCGCAGCCCCTGACCGCCTCCGCCACCGAGATCCCCGGCCAACCCCAGATCCCCCGCCGCCCCCAGGTCGGGGCCCCCGCCATCCGCCGTCCCCGTCTCGTCCGGCCCGCACCCCGAGAGCCACACGCCCGCGGCCAGCACCCCGTACCTCCACATCGATTGGGACAGGCGACGGCGTTCCTTCATTACAGATTCACCACCTGGGCCTCCAGGCGGCGCGACAGATCGTCGAGCGCCTCGGCCCCGAAATCAGGCGCAAACAGATAGGGCAGTTGCAGCTGCGGCACGTCGAGCGCCTCGCGCAGCCGCTCGATGTATCGATCATTCATCGCCCGCTGCCCCTGCGCAATGCGAGCCCGCGAGAGCAGGGGATCCAGCACCCCATCCCCGGTCTCCTGCGGCAGCTCCGCCAGCGCCTGCGCCGCCGGCCCCGCCACGAAGCGCGGCGGATACAGCTGGTTGATCACCAGCGGCCCCACCCGCATGCCAATGCGACGGCGCAGCTTCTCCGTCAGCTCCAGCGTCTCGTTGACCGGCAGATCCTCGGCCAGCGTGACCAGCACCGCCGCCGCCCGCCGCGGATCGTTGAGGAGCTCATGCACGAGGCGCGCGTCGCGCACGAGCGGCCCCTCGGGCACCGCCTCCAGGATCGACTGCGGGATCTGGAGCAGCGTGATCACGTGCCCCGTCGCCGGCGCATCGAGGACCACGAGATCGAAGCGCGGCCGGGCGTGCTCGAGCTCGGTCGTGTGGTACCAGACCTTCCCCAGCATCGAGTAATCCTCGACCCCGGGGATCGCGCGGATGAACGCCCGGGCCACCTTGTTCTCGAACACGGCGCGGTAGACGATCTGCGACCGCAGCACCATGAGCCCGTACTCCCGCAGCGCCGCCTCCGGCGTCATGTTGACCGCCCACAGGCGCTCGCGGAGGCGAGCGATGTCCGTCCCCACCGGCGGCACCTGGAATAGTTTGCCGAGCCGATCCTTGGACTTGGTCTGCGCGAGCAACACCCGCTTGCCCCGCCGCGACGCCGCCAGCGCCAGCGCCGCCGCCACCGTCGTCCGTCCCACCCCTCCCTTGCCAGCGACGACCAGGAGCCTCTTGTCGAAGAGCATGTCCGCCGGCACGCTCGGAACTTAGCGGCCGTGTCCCCGAGTGTCAATTTGCCTTCGCACACCAGCTGGCCCCGCTTGGCCCGTCCCGAGGGATCTGATATAGAAGTCGCCACGATGGCACTGCCCGACGCACAGAAAGGCTTCTACGACTCCCGCCGCTACTTCCAGGGTCGGGACAACCCCGATGCGCCCCCGGCGCCCGCGCCCGCTGCCGCCTCCGGCATCCCGGTCCCGCAGTTGGTCGTCGGCGTCATCTTCCTGGCCCTCATCGCGCTGGCCTTCTTCGCGTTTGCCCTGCCCAAACCAGAGGTCGCGCCCGCCGAGCACGGCGCCCCGCCCGCCGCCGCCCAGCCCGTCCAGCCTGCCGCTCACTGATCCCGCGGCCCTCGCGCCGGCGCTTCGCCAAGCCCCCGGCGAGCCACCGGTCAAAAGCCTCGCTGCTTTTTTGTGCCCGGACGATTACTCTAGGCAGATAGAGAAGGCGGCGCCCCACTGGAGAGGGAGGGACGCACGGCACCCCGGTCGCGGCGCGCGCGTGGACGGAGAGGCCCAGGAGGCAACATGGACAGGGACGCGACGACCAGCCCATCGTTTCGAGTGCGAGCGCGCGGCCCGCTGGCCTGTTTCGTCCGTCCCACGCTCGGCAAAGAGCGGGTCAGCTATGAAGTGATGAACCCCGCGTCGGCCCGCGTCCTCCTCGAGTGCGTGCTCTGGAAGCCGGCGCTCCGTTGGCAGATCGAGTCCATCGCCGCCCTCTCGCCCATCGTCTGGGTGACCCTTCATACCCGCGAGAACGGCCGCATCACCGCCCGGCGCGACGTCTTCGCCGACGAAGATCACGAGAACGACATCAAGGCCCTGCGCGACGTTGACTACCTCATCCAGGCGCGCATGCACGTGCGCCTCGACCGCGCCGGCCCGGGTGACGACGTGCGCCGCTTCGGAGACATCTTCGAGCGCCGCCTCCACCTCAAGCAATACTTCCACGCCCCCTACCTCGGCTGCCGGGAGTTTCCAGGCGAGGTGCTGCCCGGCGACGAGGCCCCGCCGCCCATCGAGCCCGGCCTCGAGCGCTCGCTCGGCGCCATGTTCTACGACTTCGACTACTCCCCCGGCCTCATGCGGCCGGTGTTCTTCGACGCGCGCCTCACGAGCGGCGTGCTGCACGTCCCCCCGTTCGAGTCCGTGCTCGCCTCCCCGGCCGTCGCACCGGCCGCGGAGGCCGAGAAGCCCGGCTAACTCTCGTCCCGCTCCACCGCCGCCGCGCTCACCGCCGCGAGCAGCGCCGTGAGACAGAAGAAGTAGTAGTTCGCGAACGCCTGCTTGTTGAAGGCGAAGAACACGAGGTACGTGCACCCCACCACCGCCGCCCCGCCCGCCGGCGTGCGCGCCCCCCGCCAGAGGCCGAGCCCGAGCACCGGCACCAGCGCCAGGAACCCCACGAGCGACGGCAAGCGGTGCCCGCTCGTGCGCGCCACCCACGCCAGGTAGCTCAGCGCGTCCGCCCGGAAGGGCGAATAGAACTGCAGCACCAGCACGTCCCACACAAAGCGGCGCACGTCCCACAGCATGAGCGGCAGCGTCACCCCGGCCGCCACCAGCACCGCGACCACGACGAGGCGCCACTGCTCCGCCGCCGGGCGCCGCCCGGGCAGGAGCAGCCCGAGCGCCGGCAACCCCAGGAACGTGTACTGCTTGGCGGCCACGAACAGGCCGAGCACCACCGGCAGCAGCCGCTTCGCCCGCACCGCCGTCCAGATCGTCGCCACCAGGAGGCAGGCCACGAGCGAATCCGTCCAGCCGTGCTCGAGCACATAGAAGATACGCGGCGTGTAGAGGAGCGCCGCCGCCGCCAGTGTCCCGGTCCGCATCGTGCGCGCCGTCCCCACGGAGCCGCGGCCGCGGCCGAGATCCATCAGCATCGCCCCGCTCAGCGTCATGGCGCCGAGGAGCGAGTAGCGATAATCCCCGAGGAGGTGCCCCGGCAGCCCGAGGAAGAGCGACAGCGGCGGGTAGCAATAGCCGAAGTTCAGCCGCCCCCCGGCGAGCTGCTCCGGCCCATACATCACCGTGCTTGAATAGATGTTGGGGAAGGTCAGCGTGTAGGGGTTCCGTCCATCGAGGAGCGCCGCCAGGCTCTCGCGGTGGATCATATAGACGTCGATGTGGGGATCCACCCCGCTCCCGATGAGCACCGCCCCGAGCCCGAAGTGCACCAGCAAGAGCCCCACCCCCGCCGCCCACTGAAGCCGCGGCACCCACACGAGGCACACCAGGGCCGCCGCCACCACAAAGCCCCCGTAGAAGAAGTGCAGCCGCGCCGCCGACACATGCGTCAGCGCCACGGCCGGCGGCCCCTGCCCGAGTTGCCACAGCTGCCACAGCGCCCCGCCGGTGAGCGCCAGATCCACGAGCCGCTCCCACCCTCCGCGGGGTCCCTGCGACCCCCGCCACGGCAGACGAGGCCGCACCACACCCACCAGCGCGAGCGCGAGCGCCAGCGAGAGCCAGCGGATCGCCACCGGGTCGACGTGGCCATTGCTCACCTGCAGCGCCTGCCCGAGCGCGAGCGCCCCGAGCCCGAGCGCCAGCGCCGGCAGCCCCAGCACCCCCGACGTGGCCCCTGCCGTCCGCTCCATCACCCCGGGCTCATGGCGCGGCCGCGGCCAGGAAATCGAGCACATCGCGATTGAAGCGATGCGGCTCCTCGGCCGGCGGCACGTGCGCCGACTCCTCGAACCACACGAGCCGCGCGTGCGGCAGGGCCCGCGCCATCCGCTCCCCCATCGACGGCAGCACGAGCGGATCGTGCCGTCCCCAGATGAGCAGCGCCGGCATCGTGAGCCCCCGCAGTGCCTCCTCCGCCAGCATCCCCTCATCGAGCCGCCGGCAGATCCGGAGCTTGGCCGGCTTGTTCTTCTCGAAGTCGTCCCGCAGCATGTGGCGCAGGAAGAAGCCCGGCAGATAGCGCGGCCGGTAGATCAACCGATCGAGCAGCGCCCGCAGCTGCACCTCGTCGGCCGGCATCAGGATCTGCTCCACCGATCGCGCCGGCGCAAAGCGCGCCTCGATCCGGGCCCGCTCCTCGGCCGTCGGCTCCAGTCCGGCCGCGTCCACCAGCACGAGCCGCCCCACCTGCTCGGGGTGGCGCCGCGCCAGCTCGATCGCCACGAAGCCCCCGTACGAGACCCCCACCACCGCCGTCTGCCTCGCCCCCAGCTGCCCGAGCAGCTCGGCCAGCGCATCCGCCTGGTCCGCCGCCGACTCCACCATCCGATCCGGCACGCTCTCACCGAACCAGAAGAGGTCCGGCGCGATCACCCAGTGATGCTCGGCCAGCATCGGGATCTGCCGCTCCCAGGTCTCGAGCGCCGCCGCGCCAAAGCCGTGGATGAGGAGCACCGGCGAGGCCGCTCCCCGTCCCCGGTGCCCTCCCTCATAGAAGTGCAGCCGCCCCGCCCCGAGTTGCAGCTGCCGCTCCACGAGCCCTGCCCGCGCCGCATTGCGCCGCACGAGCGCGCGGTGCACGGCCAGGGGATCGCACGCCGCCCCGATCGCCCCACCCCCGAGGATGAGCGTGAGCAGCACGAGCAGCAGGTTCCTGCCGTTGCGCCAGCGCCGCTGCGGGGAGCGTGGATCCGCTGCCGAGACCGTCATGCCTCAGTCTTAACACGCAAGCGTGCAGTCCCGAAGAGCGCCCCCCGTGACCGGGAGCGTGAGCGTGAGCGTGAGCGGGGCGTGAGCGTGAGCGGGGCGTGAGCGGGAGCGGGGCGTGAGCGGGAGCGGGAGCGGGGGCGTCACCCCAACAGGGGATGGGCCCGTACCCTCAGCGGGAGGGGAGCATCAGGTGATGATGGTCGGCTTGTCGCGCCCGCAGCGCGCCTGCAGCTCCAGCACCTCACCCGCGGCTTGCACCAGCGGCGTCAGCACCTCCTCGATCTTGGCCTGCCCGCCATCGTTGCGATAGCGCTCGAGGTAGAGGCGCAGCGTCGCGCCCTCGGTGCCCGTGCCCGACAGCCGCGCTATCACCCGCGAGCCGTCGGCGAGCAGGATCCGGAGCCCCTGGTGCGCGCTCACGCTGCCGTCCACCGGGTCGGTGTAGCTGAAGTCGTCCGCCGTCGCCACGGTGCTGCCCGCGAACGGCTTGCCCACCAGGCCCGGCAGCTTCGCCCGCACCGCATCGATCATCGCCTGCGCCGGCTTGGCCTCGAGCCCCTCGTAATCGTGCCGCTGATAGTAGCTGCGGCCAAAGCGCTTCCAGTGGTCGCCGACCACCTCGGTCACGGGCTTGCCCGTCTTGGCCAGGATCGACAGCCAGGCCAGCACCGCCCACACCCCGTCCTTCTCGCGGATGTGGTTCGAGCCCGTGCCGAAGCTCTCCTCGCCGCAGATCGTGCACTTGCCCGCGTCCATCAGGTTGCCGAAGAACTTCCAGCCCGTGGGCGTCTCGTAGCAGGCGATGCCGAGCGCCTTGGCCACCCGGTCCACCGCCGCGCTCGTCGGCATGGAGCGCGCCACGCCGGCCAGCCCCTTGCCATAGCCGGGGATGCTCGCCGCCGCGTGCTCGGCGATGACCGCCAGCGAGTCGCCGGGCGTGACGAAGAAGTTCTTGCCCAGGATGAGGTTGCGGTCGCCGTCGCCGTCGCTCGCCGCGCCGAGATCCGGGGCGTCGGGCCGCGCCATGTGCTCGACCAGGACGTGCGCGTGCACCAGGTTCGGGTCCGCGTGCCCGCCGCCGAAGTCCTCGAGCGGCGTGCCATTCACCACGCTGCCCGCGGGCGCGCCGAGCACCTTCTCGAACAGGTGATGCGCGTACGGGCCGGTCACCCCGTGCATGGCGTCGAAGCGCAGGCGGAAGCCGCGCTGGAACAGCGCGCGCAGCGCCGCGAAGTCGAAGAGCTGCTCCATCACCGCCGCATAGTCGGTGATGGGATCGAAGATCGTCACCTCGGTCCCGCCGATGCGCTGCGAGCCCTCGCGGTCGAGATCGATGTCCGGATGGTCGATCGTCTGGTACTCGCTCAGCTCGAGCGTGTGCTTGTAGATGCGCTCGGTCACCTTCTCCGGCGCCGGGCCGCCGTTGCTGATGTTGTACTTGATGCCGAAGTCCTCGTTGATGCCGCCCGGGTTGTGGCTGGCCGACAGCACCAGCCCGCCGAGCGCGCCGTTGCGGCGGATGACCGCCGACATGGCCGGCGTCGACAGGATGCCGCCACGCCCCACCCACACGCGGCCAAAGCCGTTGGCCACGGCCATGCGCACGATGAGCTGGATCGCCGGGCGGTTGTAGTAGCGGCCGTCGCCGCCCACGACGAGGAGCTTGTCGCCGAAGCCCTCCTTCACGTCCTCGCGCACGGCGTTGAAGACAGACTGCACGAAGTTCTCGAGGTAGCGCGACTCCATGAACACGCGCGTCTTCTTGCGCACGCCCGAGGTGCCGGGACGCTGTCCCTGGAACGGAGTGGTCTTGACCGTCTGTACTGTCACGTTGCTCATGCAGGTACCTCCTGCTCGAAACTCAGCACTTACAAAAACGAGGAGCGATGGGGATGCCCTCCCATCGCTCCTCGTCAACCCTTGAAACGACCGGTCACGTCAGACCGAGGGCGGCCTCTTACTGGCCGGGCCGAACCGGTTTGACGCCCCAGATTTCGTCGGCGTACTGCTTGATCGTGCGGTCGGTGGAGAACTTGCCCATCCGCGCCACGTTGAGGATCGACTTCTGCGTCCACTGCCGCGCGTCACGGTACGTCGCCGACACGCGCTGCTGGCACTCGATGTACGAGGCGTAGTCGGCCAGCAGCAGGTAGTGGTCGCCGTTGTGCAGGAGCGAGCGGAACAGGGGCTGGAACAGGTCCGGCTGCTGCGGGCTGAAGGTGCCGTTGCCGACCTGATCGAGCACCCGGCGCAGCTCCGGATTGTTGTTGTAGTACTCCCACGGGTTGTAGTGCCCCTTGAGCGCCGAGACCTGATCCGCGAGCAGGCCGAAGATGAAGATGTTGTCCTGCCCCACCTCCTCGGCGATCTCGATGTTGGCGCCGTCCATCGTGCCGACGGTGAGCGCGCCGTTGAGGGCGAACTTCATGTTGCCCGTGCCCGAGGCCTCGGTGCCGGCCGTCGAGATCTGCTCCGACAGCTCGGACGCCGGGAAGATCTTCTCGGCCAGCGACACGCGGTAGTCGGCGAGGAAGACGACCTTGAGCAGGTCCTTGACCGCCGGATCGTTGTTCACCACCTGACCCACCGAGTTGATGAGCCGGATGATGAGCTTGGCCGTGAAGTACCCCGGGGCCGCCTTGCCGCCGAAGAGGATCGTGCGCGGCACGTGGTTGCCGTTCGGGTTGTCCTTGATGCGGTTGTAGAGCGTGATGGCGTGCAGCACGTTGAGCAGCTGCCGCTTGTACTCGTGGATGCGCTTGACCTGGCAGTCGAACATCGAGTCCGGGTTGACCGTCAGGTTGATGCCGCGGCGGAAGTACTGCTCGGTGATGATCTTGCCGAGGCGCTCCTTGTTGGCGCGCTTGACCTGCTGCCACTTCTCGAGGAAGCCCGAGTCCTGGACGTGCGGCTCGAGGCGCTTGAGGTCGTAGAGGTCGTTGACCCACTTGTCGCCGACCACGCTGGTGATGAGCTCGGAGAGCTTGGGGTTGGCCTTGAGCAGCCAGCGGCGCTGGGTGATGCCGTTGGTCTTGTTGTTGAACTTCTCCGGCCACATCTCGTAGAAGTCCTTGAAGACTTCCTTCTTCAAGATCTCGGTGTGGAGCGCGGCGACGCCGTTGACGGCGTGGGCCCCGACGATGGCCAGGTTGGCCATGCGCACGCGCTTCTCGCCGCCCTCCTCGACGATCGACATGCGGCGGCAGCGGTCGTCATCACCGGGGAACCGCTCGCGCACCTTCTGCAGGAAGCGGTGGTTGATCTCGAAGATGACCTGGAGGTTCCGCGGCAGCACGCGGCCGAGGAGCTCAAGCGGCCAGCGCTCGAGGGCCTCGGGCATGACCGTGTGGTTCGTGTAGCCGAAGGTGTTGGTGGTGACCTTCCAGGCCTCGTCCCAGTCGAGCTCCTCGACGTCGACGAGGATGCGCATGAGCTCGGAGATGGCGAGCGCCGGGTGGGTGTCGTTGAGCTGGATGGCGTTGCGCTCGGCGAAGCGGTCGAAGGTCTTGAGGCCCTTCTTCTCGTCCCACATCCGGTAGTGCTTCTTGTAGCGCCGGATGACGTCCTGCAGCGTGGCGGAGACGAAGAAGTACTCCTGCTTGAGCCGCAGCTCCTTGCCCTCGAAGATGTTGTCGTTCGGGTAGAGGACCTTGGAGATGTTCTCGGACTCGGCCTTGTCCTCGACGGCGCGCTGGTAGTCGCCCTCGTTGAAGTACCTGAGGTTGAACTCCTCGGTGGCCTTGGCCGACCAGAGGCGCAGCGTGTTCACCGTCTGGTTCTTGTAGCCGGGGATGGGCGTGTCATAGGGCATCGCCATCACGTCGTCGGTCTCGATCCACTCGGTCGTGAGGCGGCCCTTCTGGTTGATGTACTGGTTCACGCGGCCGTAGAACTGGACGCGGAAGAGGTCGCCGGCGCGCGGAATCTCCCAGGGGTTGCCGTAGCGCAGCCAGGCGTCCGGGGTCTCGACCTGGGCGCCGTCCACGATGCGCTGGTGGAAGATGCCGTAGTCGTAGCGGATGCCGTAGCCGTAGGCGGGCAGCTCGAGGCTGGCGAGGGAGTCGAGGAAGCAGGCGGCGAGGCGGCCGAGGCCGCCGTTGCCGAGGCCGGCGTCCCACTCGGACTCGCGCAGGGTCTCGAGGTCGTAGCCGAAGTCGTGGGCGGCCTTCTGGCACTCGCCCAGCAGGCCGAGGTTGACGAGGCTGTTGCCGAGGGTGCGACCCATGAGGAACTCGAGCGACATGTAATAGACGCGCTTGGCGTCCTGCTCGTAGTAGGCGTCATGGGTGCGGATCCAGCGCTCCATGAGGCGGTCACGCACGGCCAGCGCGACGGCGAGGTAGGGCTCCCACTCGCTGTCGACGTGCTTGGGGAGTTCGCCCAGCGTGAACTCGAGGTGATTGAGGAAACTCTCCTTGAGGGATTCGGCATCCATGCCGTGCTGCAGGCGTTTGGCCAGCTCGGTGCTGGCCGAGGAAGGCCCTTTGCTGGTGACCATGGCGTCTCCTTGAGTTTTAGGATGGAATCTTAGCTACCGCTCCGACGCACCACACAGGGGAGAGCAGCCTGTCCATCCCGTGCTGGTGGTGCGCCAAGATATCCAAAGGGCCGAGTGAATACCAGCGCGAAGTGTGACTTCCGCGACCGAAGGTTTGTGTTGCGACCATTTGCATTGGTGCAGCAAGAAAGTGGTATTCGGCCTGCGGTGCAGGGAGGTCGGCGCCTGCCACGCGGGACGCAGCGCTTCTTTCGTGGATCAATGTCAAAGCTGACGTGACAGGGCACCGCACCGTCTATAACCGGGCCTTCACCAGCCAAAACCTGGACCGCGCAGCCCGAAGGTAGATCTCAGCAGCCGAAGGACGGTCCTCAGCAGCCGAAGGACGGTCCTCAGCAGCAAAAAGGCGGTCCTCAGCGGCCGAAGGACGGTCCTCAGCGGCCCGGAGCAGGACCTCAGCAGCCCGGAGCGGGACCTCAGCGGTCCGGAGCAGGACCTCAGCAGCCCGGAGCAGGACCTCAGCGGCCCGAAGGGCGACCTCTGCAGCCCGCAGCCCCCCCCCTGACCGCAGGATCCGCGCCCTGATCGATCGGGAGACACGGCGCCGGGGGGCGTAACAACCCCTCCCTGTAACAGTGTCACACCTCAGGACCTGTTACAGGGGCCCCTCCGCTCCTGGGCAAAGCCAGACAAATCAAGGGGTTTGGAGCAGGGCGCCGGTTGGCATACCGCGTGCTTTGCCTCCCAGCGTGCCGGCGAGCGCATCACTTCCGAGTGCAGCGCCGGCCTGGAACCGGCCGTCGTGCCTTGGCTCGAAGGAGTCTCCCATGTACCGAATCGCGTCCTGTGCCCTGTTCCTCGTCTCGCTCGCCGGGTGTGTCAAACCGTACGTCGTCATCGACGGCAAGGCCGTGCCGCGCGCCCAGCTCGGCTACACGGACCACAACTACTTCGCGATCAACCACAAGAGCGCCTATCCCGAGCACCGCGGCCCCTCGAGCGGCCTGCGCGCCTACGGGGGCTCCATCGGTGGCCGGATCTGTGGCGTGGACGTGGTCTACGACACCTATCACCAGGGCCGGCACTTGAACGTGGTCGGCTTCGTGGGCCGAGCCAGTCCGATCGATACCATCAGCACGACCAACCTCATCGCCTACCTTCAGGTTCGGGATCGCTGGAGCCTCGATGGCGGCATGCGCGACTTCACCGGAGCGGTGGGACGAACGCAGGTAGGCCTGGACCCGACCAGCACGGTGGTGGACTTCACCCTGAGCCCGGGCCTCCTGCGCGGCCGCATCGGCCGTCGCTACTTCAACCTCCGGGCCAATGGCGACAGCTACGTCGGCCAGGTCAGCCTCTTCAGCGGCGTCTATGCGTTCGAGCTCAAGGGCCGCAGCCGGCTCTGGAGCATGCCGGCGGCGGATCAGGCGGCGGTCCTGCCGCTCATGATGACCTGCGTCGACATCTCCAACCCGAACGCCGGAAAGCCCATCCTGACCGTCGATCTGGATCCCGCGGCCAAGAGCTGATCCGCCGCCCCCATCACGCTCCCCCTCCACCCGAAGGAGATGGCCATGTACCGCACACTGCTCTCGACCCTCTGCCTCTTCTCGCTCGTCGCCTGCGCCCCCCAGCCGTACATCGTCGACGGCAAGGTCGTGCCGCGCGTCCGCCTCGGCTACACGGACCGCAACTACTTCGCGGTCCAGCACAACAACGCCCCCCCGGAGCAGCGCGGCCCCTCGAGCGGCCTGCGCACCTATGGCGGCGCCATCGCCGGCCGCATCTGTGGCGTGGACGTGGTCTATGAGGCCTATCACCGCGGCCGGCACCTCGATGTGCTCGGCTTCGTGGCCTCGGCCGACGAGATCGAGCGCGGCAGCCAGGCGAGAAGTCTGATCGCCAACATCCGCATCCAGGATCGCTGGAGCCTCGATGGCGGCATGCGCGACTTCACCGGCTCCGTGGGGCGGACGGCCGAGGGGGCGGACGATCTCACCAACCGCAGCCCGGTCGTCGACTTCACGCTGAGCCAGACCATCCTGCGCGGCCGCATCGGGGTCCGCCTCTACAACCTCCGGGCCAAGGACGACGCGTACGAGGGCGTCATGGTCCTCGCCGGCAAGCCCTACCAGTTCAAGCTCAAGGGGCGCGGGCGGCTGTGGAGCATGTCGGCCGCGGACCAGGCCGCGGTCCTGCCGCTCATGATGAGCTGCGCGCACGTCGAGCGGTTCGACCTGCCCAGGCCCGTCCTGGACGTCGATCTCGATCCCCCCTCGAAGGGCTGAAACCCGTGCTATGACGGGTATATGAAGCGCTGGTACGCGCTCGCGGCAGCCGTCTTGCTCCTCACGGCCGCAGGGTTTGGCGGCTCGGCGCTCTACGCCCGGGGGCTCGTGCGCTTCAACTATCCGAGCCGCTCCCGCTACCCCATCTGGGGCCTCGATGTCTCACACCACCAGGGCACGATCGACTGGCCGGCGGTCCGGCGCACGGGGGAGGTGACGTTCGTCTACATCAAGGCGACCGAGGGGGGGGACTGGGTGGATCCGCGCTTTTCCATGAACTGGACGCGGGCGCGGGCCGCGGGGTTCACGGTGGGGGCCTATCACTTCTTCACGTTCTGCCGCAGCGCCGAGGAGCAAGCCGCCAACTTCATCCGTGTCGTGCCCGTGGAGAGCGACGCGCTGCCGCCGGTGCTGGATCTCGAGTTCGGGGGCAACTGCCGGCGGCGTCCTTCGACGGACGAGGTGCGGCGCGAGATCGGGGACTGGCAGGAGCGGGTCACGGCGCGCTTCGGTCGCCGGCCGCTGCTCTACGTCACGTACGAGTTCGTGGAGGCGTATCTCCAGGACATGTCCCCGCCGGGCGAGGTGTGGATCCGCGACATCTTCACCTCGCCCCGGCTGCCGCGCTGGCGGCTGTGGCAGTTCGCCAATCGCGGTCGCATCGCCGGCATCCGCGGGCCGGTGGACCTGAATGTCTTCCAAGGCGACCACGCGGCCTGGCAGGCGCTTCTCCAGGGCGGCGGGACCTGAGCTGAGCCGAGCCGGAACCTACGGCCGCCCGGCGGTCACTGGACGAAGTGGAGATAGATGGAGTAGCCGGCCATGCCGAAGGTGATGAGGTAGGTGAGCAGGGCGCCGACCACGGTGGTCGGGGCCTTGGCAAGGGCGCCGTGGGCGTGGGCGAGGCGCGCAAAGAGGAGGCCGCCGCCAAAGACGTGCAGGAGGGTCGCGGACGCGCCCGACAACTCGAGCAGGAGCAGGAGCACGATGGCCAGCGGGACCCATTCGGTGTTGTTGCCGTGCGCGCGGATGGCGCGGGTCATCTCGGCCGAGGGGGCATCGCCCAGGAACACCTTGTCACGACCGCGCATGCGGCTGACGTTGAAGCCGAGCAGCGCGGTCAGGAAGGCGTTGGCGCCGCCATAGAGAAGCGTGAAGGGGATCGGTATCGGACTCGCCATGATCGGGTCTCCCGTGCAGGTGGCTGGGGCCCAAGATACCGCAATCGTGCTCTTGCCGCGGCAAATAGGATGATCCGCTGGGTTGCCGGGGATGGAGGGCCCCGGCCGCCCCGGTCGTCCTCGGGTCCGTCGCTCCCTCTGCCCGCGAGGCCCCAATTCCGCGACTTGCTTCTTGAATCATGGCCGAGGGCCATGCTATGGGCTTGCCCGCCGACCGGCCGGCGAAGATCCACGCCGGGATGAACGAATCCTCTCGCCGGCGCGATCGGGACGAGACACAGCAGGGAGTCGACGATGCAGAAGGTGCTTGTGACGGGGGCGAGCGGTCACCTGGGGGCCAACCTGGTGCGCCGCCTGCTCGAAGAGAAGCAGACGGTCCGGGTGCTCCTCCAGCCGGGGAGCAACAACGCCGGGGTCGATGGCCTCGACGTGGAGCGCTACTACGGGGACCTGCGCGACCCCATCGCCACGCGCGGGGCGGTGAAGGGCTGCGAGCTCGTGTATCACTGCGCCGCCAAGCTCTCGACCGTGGGCGGGGGCGAGCGCGAGATCTTCGACTGCAACGTGCTCGGCACGCGCCACCTGCTCGACGCGGCGCGCGCGGAGCAGGTGCGGCGCGTGGTGGTCTCGGGGTCGTTCAGCGCCGTCGGCCACCTGCCGGATCGGCCGGCGGACGAGACGGTGCCGTTCTATCCCTTCGCGGGCGACCTGCCGTACTCGCACACCAAGGTGCTGGTCGAGCACGAGTGCCTGCGCGCCGCGGTCGATGGGCTCGACGTGGTGGTGGCCACCTCGTGCGCCATCATCGGCCCGAATGATTACTATCCCTCGCGCATGGGCAAGACCCTGCTCGCGTTCGCCCACCGGCAGCTCCGGGCCTACATCCCGGGCGGCTTCGAGTTCGTGGCCGCGCGCGACATCGCGGCCGGCCACGTCCTGGCCATGGAGAAGGGGCGCAAGGGGCAGAAGTACATCTTCGGCAGCGGCTACACCTCGGTCGACGAGCTCATGAACATCTTCGAGCGGGTGACCGGCCAGCCCAAGCCGCGGCTGCGCCTGCCGCCGCCCCTCATGATGGGGATCGCCAAGGTCACGAGCCCGGTCTTGACGCACTTCTTCCCCCACGTGGATCAGCGGCTCACGCCCGCGGCCGTGCGTCTCCTCTCGATGGGGCGCCGCGCGGACTGCACCCGGGCGCGCACCGAGCTCGGCTACCAGCCGACCTCGATCGAGGACGCGGTGCGCGCGGCCTACGAGGACTTCGTGCGCCGGGGCCTCATCCGCCGGCCGAGCACCGTGGTGTCCATGCCGGCCGTGTCCTACAAGTCCTCGAGCACGAACGGCAGCAATGGCGCGAACGGGCGCGACAGCCACGTGAGCAGCGCCGAGGCCTGATCCCGCGGCGCGGCACCCGCTGGGGCCGAGGCCGCAGCCAGAAGGTAGAGGGAACGATGGACAAGAGCATCAGCTACGACGTGGAGAGGACCCCGCCGCCGACCTTCGCGGAGGCGCGCACGCGCCGCCAGAAGGTGCGGGCGGCCGGCATGAACCCCGATTACTGGTACCCGGTCGAGTACGACCGGGCGGTCAAGCCGGGCCAGGTCATCGAGGTGAAGTTCTGGAAGCGCTCGATCGCGGTGTTCCGCGGCAACGACGGCGTCCTGCGCGCCATCGAGGACCGCTGCGCGCACCGCCAGCTCAAGCTCTCGCTCGGCAACGTGGACGGCTGCAACCTGGCGTGCCCCTACCACGGCTGGTGCTACGACGGCAGCGGGCGCGTGGTGCAGATCCCGCACGAGCTGTTCGGCCGCGACATGCCGAACTTCAAGGTGCAGAGCTTCCCGCTCAAGGTGCGCTACGGCCTCATCTGGATCTTCCCCGGCGACCCGGCGCTCGCCGAGGTGCGGCGCATCCCCGACATCCCCGAGCTCGAGGGGCCCAACGCCTGGGAGTGCGTGCCCATCGACGCCACCTGGCGGGCGCACCACTCGATGATCATCGACAACGTGAGCGACTTCACGCACGCCTACCTGCACCGCAGGTACAAGCCGTTCTCGGACGCCAGGCTCACGCGGCTCGAGGCCCAGGGCGACAAGGTCTACGTGAGCTACGACACCAAGGTGGGGCGCGGGAAGATCTCGTCGCTGTTCATCGACCGCAAGGGCATCGACACCGACGCGATGGCCCTCTGCTACGAGTACCCCTACCAGTGGTCGAACACCGACAACAAGATCAAGCACTGGTGCTTCGTCCTGCCGATCGACGAGCGCACGACGCGCAGCTTCTTCCTCTTCTACTTCGATCACTTCAAGGTGCCGTTCCTGCCGCTGCGCATCCCGCGCCGGATGATGAAGGCGTTCCTCACCGCGGCGAACATCCTGCACATCCGCCCGCTCCTCGAGCAGGACGGCGTGGCCGTGGAGGCCGAGCAGCGCGGCTACGAGCAGCATCATGACGCCCCCATCGCCGAGCTCAATCCGGCGGTGTCGCTGTTCCAGCAGCTCACCATCCGCAAGTGGGAGGAGCACCTGGCCAAGACGAGCGGCCGGCCCGTCGCCTCCCTGCCGCCCGAGACCGAGCAGGAACAGGCCGTGCAGTAGTGCAGTAAGCCTCCCCCTCTCTGTCCTCCCCCTCCCTCGAAGATCTTCTACAGGACGATGCGGCGCGGTCAGCGCTCGCCGCGCCGCGTGCCCTTCTTCCAGCCGATCGGGACCACGGGCTCGGTCAGCGCCGCGGGCGGCTCATAGGAGGCCGCGCGGTCGAACAGGTCCTGCTGCGGCGAGGGGCGGCGGAAGGTGGGCGGCGCCCCGGCGCCCCGCGGATCCTGGTTCAGGCCGAGGCGGCGCACGTGGGTCTCGAAGAGGGTGCGGATCATCGCCCAGCGCGGCCCCTGACCGTCGAAGCGCGAGCCGAACGCGGTCTCGTTCATCTTGCCGCCGCGCATCTCGCGGATGCCGTGCTGCACCTTGCGCACGCGCTCGGGCGGGAGCGCCTGGGCGATGCGCTCCTCGAACACGGGCAGGACCTCGGCCGCGAGCCGCAGCGGGATGAGGCCGGCGTGGCGCGCCCCGGCCGCGTGGGCGCGTTCGAGGAGCTCGGGGATGTCGCTGTCGTTGAGGCCGGGGATGAGGGGCGCGATGTTGATGCCCGTGGCGATGCCGGCCTGCGAGAGCGCCTCCAGGGCGGCGAAGCGCTCCGAGCTCTTACCGACGAAGGGTTCGATGCGCCGCCCCATCTCGTCGTCCGCGAAGGGGATGCTGAGGGTGACGTGGACGCGGGTCCGCCGTCCCAGCTCGGCCAGGAGATCGATGTCGCGGCGCACGAGCGGGCCCTTGGTGATGATCCCGAGCGGGTTCTGGTACTCGAGGCACACCGCGAGGCAGCGCCGGGTGAGCTGGTAGGCGGCCTCGAGCGGCTGGTAACAATCGGTGTTGCCCGAGAAGGCGATGAACTCCCCCTGCCAGCCCGGCCGCTCGAAGGTCTTCCGTAAGAGCTCCGGCGCGTTCGTCTTGACCACGAGCTTGCGCTCGAAGTCGGTGCCGGCGCCAAAGCCGAGGTACTGATGCGAGGGGCGGGCGTAGCAGTAGGCGCAGCCGTGGTAGCAGCCGCGGTAGGGGTTGAGGCTCCAGCGAAAGCCGATGTCCGGGCTGTCGTTCTCCGACAGGATGGAGCGCGCCTCCTCCTCGTAGACCTTGAGTTCGGCCGGCGGCGGTTCGCCGAGCCACTCGACGTGAGCGCTGTCCCACGGGTTGGGCGGGTTCGAGACGAGCTGCGGCATCTTGGGCGGCATGGGCGTTCGCAGGGATCAGTCTAGCTGCCCGCGCACACCGGATCGATCGGCTTCACAGGACGGTCACGATGGCTGCAACGGCTGCATTGAAGGGAGCAGGGCCTCCAGGTCTACTGCCGACTGAAAATGCTACATTCGAGCCATGCTGCACGAGATCGTGATTCCGGGACACGGACGGCCCTATGTCGAAGGGGACAACGTCGATTACGGCGCCCCGCTCGCCATCACCGTGCCCGACGTCATGAGCGGAGCCGAGTGCGCGGCCCTGATCGAGCGGATCGAGGAGCTCGGCCCCGCGGACGCGCCGGTCACGACCGCGCGCGGCTTCGTGATGATGCCCGACGTCCGGAACAACCAGCGCGTGATGTTCGACGATCCCGGGCTGGCTCGCGCCCTCTACGAACGCATCGAGGCGGTGCTGCCGCCCACGGTCTGTGGGATGACCAAGGCCGGCGTCAACGAACGCTTCCGCCGCTACCGCTACGCGGCCCAGCAGCGGTTCGCGCCTCACCTGGACGGCGCATTCAAGCGGAACGCGAGCGAGTGCAGCCAGCTGACGTTCATGGTCTATCTCAACGAGGGGTTCGAGGGAGGCCAGACGGCGTTCCTCGACTGGGAGCGAGCGATCGTGCCGCGGACCGGCCATGCGCTGCTGTTCCAGCACCGCTTGGTGCACGAGGGTTGCCCCGTCCGCTCCGGGCTCAAGTACGTGCTGCGGACCGACGTGATGTACCGGCAATAGATACGATGGAGATCGCCCGACCAGGCCCGTGCCGGGCGGCCGGCCCCGAGCGGCCGGCGGCTACACGACTCAGCCGAGCCAGCGATAGCCGTAGTAGAGGGCCACGCCGACATGGAACAGCATGGCGAGGACCATGAGGATGGCAAAGGCGCGGTGGAGGGCGCGCCACCAGAGGAACAGGTTGCGGTAGACGACGGCGCTGCGCAGGGCCTGCTCGAGCCGCAGAATGTCGCGGCTGATGGCGAGGAGGCCCGGCGTCTCGGCGCCGAGCTCATGCCCGAAGCGATCTTCGATGCCGGCGAGCGCACGCTGCGCGCGCAGATGCCCGAGCGGCAGGAGCGGTAGCTGGAGCAAGGCAAGGAGCGGGCCCGGCGTCCGCGCCGCCGACCAGGCGGGGAGCGCTTTCATCCAGGGCCGCGCGCACGGCCGCCCGGCGATGCGCAGCCCCAGGTTCCGTCGCGCCTCACCGAGGCGCAGGCGCAGCGCAGACTCGCTCTCCTCATCGCCGCTCGGCAGGTGCGGCAGGAGGCCATAGAGATAGCGGCCGGCCAGGCCTGTGACGATCAGCGTGACGAGCGACCAGGCGGCCAGGCGGGCGACCTGATTGCGGGCCAGGAACGCCGAGTGGAGCAGGATCAACGAAGCGCCGCCCAGACCGGCCAGGACGTGGAGGTTCATCCAGGCGCGCAGGCTGCCCCTGCCGCGCAGGAGCCGCGCGCGCTTGCGCACGAAGTAGAGCAAGTTGAGCAGCATGAGCACGGTGCCTGCGATGCCATACAAGTGGCCGAGCGTGCCGCTCGCACGCAGGCTGGCGTGCGCGGCGTGATCCACGCGCTCGATGGGATCGAGGGCGTAATAGGACCGCCCGTGGAGCCAGAGCGCGAGCATGACGCCCAAGAAGAGCAGGCCGATGAGCCCCCACAGCCCCAAGCCGGAGACCTTCGAGCGGCGCATCAGAACCACCAATGAAGTTGGACGAAGCCGGTCCACAGGTTCTCGTACGTGCCGCGGTCATAGGCGGCCTCGAGCGAGGCGGACAGGCGCCGGGTGATGAGCCATTGCACGCCCGCCACGGCGGAGTGGAGGAGGTACACCTCTTGGAGCTTGGCCTCGTCGACCAGCGTGATGGTGTAGGCGGCCCACACGTCCACCCGATCGGTGAGCTGCTGGCCCAGGCGCGCGCCGAGGGAGCTCGTGCGCTGGAAGGCGCCCTGGCCATGCTGGGCATGGAACGACAGGCGCGTGCCGAGGCGCGGCAGGCCGTCGATCATGGCGCGGGCCCCGGCGCGCCAGCGCAGGCCGTAGCCGCTCGATACGTCGAGGTCGCCATACGGCTCGACCGTGGCCATGCCGAAGCGCAGCCGCAGCGATGCGCCGGTCACCTGGCGCAGGTCCTGGCGCAGGTATTCGCTCGGCAGCACCAGGGCCAGGAAACGATCGATCACGGGACGATCGAGCGAGTACCGCACGCTGAGATCGATGCCCTTGCGCAGGTGGATGGAGCCGAAGGCGTGGAGACGGTCGAGGCCGAACCCGCCGCGAGCCGGGCTGCGCAGGTCCGCCGGCAGCCAACCGAGCTCGCCGTAGCCGTAGAAGTCGAAGCGGCGGGGCATGCGGGCGGTGAAGGCCAGGACGAAGGCGGCCCGGTCGGGCCTGCCGTCGGAGTAGGCGGCGTAGGCGCTGACATCGCCGCGGAGCTCGACGCCGTGCACGTGTCCGGTGAAGTAGCCGCTCACGTCGGCGCGTAGGCTGCGCGGGTCCACGAACAGGTTGCTCGGCCGCGCCGCCAGGCCGGCGCCCAGGCTCACGCCCATGCCCCGGCGCTGATAGCCCAGGCGTATGCCGTCGCTCGGGCCGAGCAGCGCCGGACCGGCGGGCAGCATGCGCCCGGCGGAGATGCTGTAGGGGCCGCCGGCGATCGGCAGGTACGTGGCATAGAGCCAGTCGGCGCGAACCCAGCGCCGGCTCGCGTAGCCCGGGCGCTGGCTCAGTCCGGGCCCGAACTCGCCCTGCACCGAGATGCGGTGGTCGTAGCGCAGGTGGCCGCCGAGGAGCTCGCTGCCGGTGAGGCGGCTGTCGAGGCGCACCTGGTAGAAGTCGAGGCGGCTGGCGGTGCCGTCGTGGAGGGCCAGGGCGGACAGGCCGAGGAGACCGTGCCAGCCGGTCGGTCGGTCGGCGGCGGTCCCACCGGACGAGGCCCGCTCGCGATCCACCGCGGCCACGATGAGCGGGGGCGTCGGACCGGACGTCGCGAGCGTGTCGCGGTAGAGCTCCTCGGGCGCTCCGCGGGGGCCGACGCGGACATTCGGCGGGGCGCCCGCCGGCGCCGCCGCGCCCTGCTCGATGACGGCGGGATCGCCGAGCGCCACGCGCGCTGCGGCGTCGTCGAGCAGGACGGCGGCGCGGCTGGCGGTGACGGCATCGACCACGGCGGAGAAGACGCCGTCCCGGCCATGGATGCGCACGCGCGCGCCGGAGAGCACGCCGGCCCGCGCGCCGGGCGATAGATACACGCGGTCGGCGGCGAGCGCGACCACCCGCGCCTGGATCTCCCCCGCGATGGCCAGGTCCGTAGAGGCCGTGGAGGCCCCCGGACCGGACGCCTCGACTCCTGCCGGCGGAGACGGCCAGGCCCGCCCGATCGGCCAGGCCCCGAGGAGGAGGACGAGAGGAGAGAGAGAGGGGCACCGGCGCATGCTCAATTGCCTCCTCCGGCCCGTCCATTCGGGTGGCAGCTGTAGCAGGGCGCATCCCCGAACACGTAGTTGGGCACCTCGGTGTGGAGCGGATTGATGTTCTGGGCCAGGTGGCACTCGGCCGTGCAGGTGAAGACGCCGAAGTTGCCGGGCGTGCGGTGGCAGCTCATGCAGCTCGCGGCGAAGGCGGCATGGGCGCCGCCGTTGATGGGGAACCGATCGTGCACGAAGGTGGAGGGCCGCCAGCCCGTGGCGACGTGGCAGGGCGTGCAATCGTGCGGCAGGAGCAGGGCCCCATGCGGCGGCGCGGTGGTCGCCTGGTACTCGGCGGCGTGGCAGTCGTAGCAGGACGTGCCGGCCACGCCGTTTGTCCCGTGGCAGGCGGTGCAGCGGCTGTCGGCGTGCCGCCCGGTCAGCGCGAAGCCGGGGTGCACGTCGATGCGCACCTCGCCCCAGCGCAGGACCGAGCGATGGCAGTCGACGCAGCGTTCGCCAAAGCGGTTGACCGTGTGCGGCGGCAGGGTCGTGGCGTCGTAGTTCGGGCGGTGACAGCGCACGCAGCCCTCGCGTAGCAGGGTCGCGAGTACGGCCGGGTCGTGGTCGGGCGCATCGCTCGGCGCCGTGGACCAGGCGCTGCAGGCCCCGGCGCCGAGGACCAG
The DNA here is from genome assembly GCA_036263495.1 of Polyangia bacterium. Taxonomy (GTDB): domain Bacteria; phylum Myxococcota_A; class Polyangia; order Palsa-1104; family SHYY01; genus DATAGU01. Next base: position 40,829 of record DATAGU010000205.1, read on the forward strand.
GCCGAGCAGCCAACGGCCTAATGAACGCCGCGTGGATGGCACTGGTAGCATGCGTGATCCTCGAAGACGAAGCCGCTCACCTCGCGGTGCGCGGGCACGGTGTCGCCGGCGGTGTGGCACTGCGTGCAGCGGAAGATGGCGAAGTCGCCTGGCACGGTGTGGCACTGGCTGCAGGCGATGCCGCGATGGGGGCCGCGGGTGATGGGGAAGATGGTGTCGTGCCAGTCGGGCCGCGCCGGTCGCCAGGCCACCGGGGTGTGGCAGCGGGTGCAGTCGCGCGGGAAGTTCGCCTGCGCGTGGTTCGGGTTGGTGGTGCTCTGGTAGTCGGCGAGGTGGCAGGCCGCGCAGTCGCGCGGGGTACCGCCGAAGCGTTCGTTCGGGTGGCAGCGCTCGCAGGGCACGCTCGCGTGTGCGCCCGCGAGCGGGAAGAAATTCGCGTGCAGGAAGCGGGCAGGACGGAAGGTCGATGTGCGATGGCACAGCGAGCAGTCGGTGCTGAAGCCGGCGCGCACGTGTTGGGGGTGGATGTCGTCACGTCCATAGGCCGCCTGATGGCAGGCCACACACGCCACCGGCGTGTCATCGTAGACGCCGTGATCGGCGCGCAGGTGGCAGGAGGTGCAGTCCGCCGCCAGGTGGGCGCCGGTCAGGGGGAAGCGGCTCCGCGCGTGCACCTCGCGTCCCTGCGGCAAGCGCCACATGCGATCGGTATGGCAGCGGGCGCAGTCGTTGCCGAGGGCGCCCCGGTGGAGCCGGTCGGGGTGACAGGTGACGCAGGCGCCGGGCCACGGCTCGTCGAGGCGGCGATCGGGGCGGTGGCAGGCGGTGCAGCCCAGGCCGGCGTGCCGTCCAGTGAGGCGGAAGCCGGTGCGCGCGTGATCGATCGCGTGGCCGCCGATGGCGCGCAGCTCGCGCCAGCTGCTCGGGACGTGGCAGCGTCCGCAGTCACTGAACTCGGCGCCGAGATCGCCGTGACCGCCGTCGCCGCTGCCGTGTGCCGTGGGGGGGAGCAGCAGGAAGAGGGCGAGCCCGAGCGTGAGGCGGACAGGAGACGTCACCGCGCACCTCCAGAGCCGGCGCCGTCCTGCCAGGGACGGCGCTGATGGTGATTGTCGTGGCAGTCTTGGCAGCGCACCCGACCGTGGCGATAGACCGTGACCTGGCCCGCCGGCGTCTTGCGGGTCTCGTGGCAGGCGGGGCAGCCCTGCTCGGCGTGGCGGCCGGCCAACGGGAAGCGGCTGTCGCGGTCGTGCACGAAGCCGAGCTCGCTCCAGCGTGTGGTGGCGTGGCAGGCGGCGCAGTCCTTGCGCGGCTCGGTGGCGGCGAACTGGCCGAGGTGAGGATCGCCGTGGCAACCGCCGCACACCGGGGCCAGGCTGCGATAGTCCCGCTCTCCGCCCGGCCCGAGACGGGTATGGCACCAGGCACAGTCGATCTGGGCGTGGCGGCCCGTGAGGGGGAAGCCGGTGCGATCATGATCGATGCGCGCGGAGTGCCAGCCCTGGGGCGTGTGGCAGCCGCGGCAGCCCCGTTCGCGGAGCTCGCTCTGGAAGGCGTCGCCATGAGGGTTCTGGTGGCAATCGGCGCAGTCTCCGGCGGCGGGGTGCATGGCCCACGCTGGGGGGCGCGTCCGTGCGGCGGCCCCGGCCGCTGGCGTTCGCGGCGTGAGGTCCCCGGCCGCGCCGGCGGCGCGGCGATGGCAATCGGCGCAGGGCACGGCGCGGTGCGCCCCTTCCAGGGGGAAGAGGGGGGCGCCGTGGCGCGCGCTCGCGAACCGGCTCGGGGCAAAGCCCTCCTCGCCGTGGCAGCTCTCGCAGGCGGTGGCGCTCGCCACGGTGCGATACTCGGTGCGGTGCGGATCGCCGTGGCAGTCGCTACAGCGCTCGAAGTGCCGGTCGAGGAAGCGGGCGGCGAAGGTCCCTCGCGAGCCCGTGGCGCCGTGACAGGACCCGCACGCCACCGCGGCGTGCCGTCCCCGCAGGGGAAAGCGGGTGCGTTCGTGCGGGAACCGCTCGCCCGCGCTGGCGTGCCAGCCACGCTCGCTGTGGCAGGCGTCGCAGCGCGCGCCGAGGTCGCTCCTGTGCGGGCTCTGATGGCAGCCATCGCAGCGCGTGGGGGCGCTGCGCGGCGCCTGGCCCGAGGGGTGGCAGCGGTCGCAGGCGACCGTGAGGTGCGCCCCGCGCAGCGGGAAGACCCCAGGGGCGTGGCGCTCGCGTAGGCCGCCGAGGATCTCGTGAAAGTCGCGCGGCGTGTGGCAGCTGGCGCACGGCCGCTGGCCCATCTGCCCCTGATGGGGATCGCGGTGGCAGGCCTCGCAGCCGCCGAACTCGAGGCCGCGGAAGCGCAGCTTGGGCATGGCCGTGGTCCCCGTCGCCTGGGCCGCCGGCGACGCGGGCGGGTGGCAGCCGTTGCAGGCGACCTGCGCGTGCCGGCCTTCGAGCGGGAAGCGGGCGCGGGCATGGTCGAAGCGAGGCGCGGGCCGGAAGGCGCGCTCGTCGTGGCAGGTGGCGCAGCTCGGGCCGAGGGAGGGCTGATGAGGGTCAGCGTGGCACGAGCGGCACTCGCGCGAGAGGCCCATGTAACGGTGCTGCGGCGCGCGATGGCAGCGCTGACAATCGATCGCCTGGTGCGCGCCCGCGAGGGGCCAGCCGGTCTCCTCGTGCCGGAAGCCGACCTTGCGCGGGTCCCAGCGAATGAGCGGGAAGTCCCGGCCGTGGTGCTCGGGGTGACAGCTGCCGCAGGTCTTGCCCGTCGAGCGCACCTGCTGGGCGTGGTAGCCGTGGCCGCTGCGGAGCCCTTCCTGCACCGCGGGGTGACAGGCGAGGCAGCGCTCCTCGACTACCTTGCGGCCGTCGCCGTGGCAGCGGTCGCAACCGGTGTCGCCATCGAGGCGGGCATGCGCCGCGCTGAGCGGCCCCGGGCTGAAGAGCTGCGCCTCAGCCACCCTGGCGATGCACGCGAGCGCGAGCCCGAGCCCGAGCCCGAGAGCCATCCTCTGTCCGAGGAGGCGCAGCGTGCCGGCGCGGGGTCCGAGCATGATGCTCTCTCCTCGTGCAAGCGAGGCGCCAGCGAGCAGCCCGACGGATCCTCTTCGAGACGGAGCAAACTTTGCGGGGGGCCCGCGGGAGGGCCGGCGCCGGCGCGCAATCTTTTCGCGAGGGCGACCGGGATCTCCCTGGCCCGAGGCTGGAACGGCGTGTGAAAGGAGGGAGACCGCGCCCACCTCTGCAGGCAGCGGCCCGAGGAGCCTGATGATGAGCAGTCTAGTGATCCCGGGGGCCGTGGTGCTGGCCATAGCCCTGGCCTTGTTGCTCGAGGCGCGCCGACGGCACACCGAGGTGGCGCACGGCCTGATCAAGCTGCGCTCCGAGGCCGCCGGGCTCAACGAGCCGCCCAGCCTGCACCCGATCATCGATCCCGACATCTGCATCGGCTCGGCGGCCTGCGTGGCCGCTTGCCCCGAGGGCAAGGTGCTCGGCGTCGTTGATGGGCGGGCCACGCTGGTGATGGGCAGCCATTGCGTGGGGCATGGCCGCTGCCTGAGTGAGTGTCCGGTCGGAGCCATCCGCCTGGTCTTCGGCACCTCGGAGCGCGGCGTGGACATCCCGCACACGAGCGCCGAGTACGAGAGCAACGTGCCCGGGCTCTACGCGGTCGGCGAGCTCGGGGGCATGGGGCTCGTGCGCAACGCCGTCCATCAGGGCACGACGGCCGTGCGTCACATCCTGCGCGAGGACCGTGCGCGCTCGGGCTCCGGGGACGTGCTCGACGTGGCCGTGGTGGGGGCCGGACCCGCCGGCGTGGCCGCGGCGGTGACCGCGCACCAAGCCCGGCTGACGGTGCGGCTGTTCGAGCGGGAGCCGCGCTTTGGCGGCGCCATCCTCCACTTCCCGCGGCACAAGCTGGTGCTCTCCGAGCCCATGACCATGCCCGGCTACGGCCGGATCAAGCTGCGCGAGATCCCCAAGGAGCAGCTCCTCGAGATCCTGGAGACGGCGCTCGAACGGGCGGGGGTCCGCGTGGAGCTGGGTCGCGAGGTGGCGGGGCTGCGGGCCGAGGGCGAGGGCGCGGCGCGCCTCTTCCGCCTGCGGCTACGAGATGGCGAAGAGGTGCGATCGCGCAAGGTGGTGCTGGCCATCGGCCGGCGCGGGATGCCACGCAAGCTCGGCGTCTCGGGGGAGGAGCTGGCCAAGGTGGCCTACAGTCTGCTCGAACCCGAGCCTTACCGCGGGCGGCACGTGCTCGTCGTGGGGGGTGGCAACAGCGCCGTGGAGGCGGCCGTGATGCTGGCCAAGGAGCCAGGGACGGAGGTCACGCTGTCATACCGTGGGCAGGCCTTTGCGCGCGTGGTGGAGAAGAACCGCGCAGCGCTCGAGGCGGCTGTGGCCGCGCGGTCGGTGCGGCTGCTCCTCGGCAGCCAGCCGACCACGATCCGGGAGACCGAGGTGGACCTCGACACACCCGCGGGCGCGCTCACCTTGCCCAACGACTTCGTGTTCGTCTTTACCGGCGGTGTACTGCCGGCCGAGTTTCTGCGCGAGGCAGGGGTGGCGGTGGAGAAGAAGTTCGGGGAGCCATGAGCACGATCGGCACGCCCGACCAAGGCCCGGCACGGCCGCGCGCTTCTGAGGGCAGCGCCCCGCAGGTTTCATGATCAGCCTCGACTCGGGGGGGCTTTACGCTCGTGAGCGCGGGGGATCCGGCGCCGCCCCCGAGTCGATCATCGCCCGACCGCGCGCGGCGGGCGGCTACACCGACTCCGCCGAGCGGATCATCTCGTTGACGAAGCTCGAGCGCGGCATCACCAGCGACTTGCGCTGCTTCTTGATCAGGCTGTCGATCGGCGTCTGATCCGGCCCCACCAGCCGCCCCTCCACCTCGTCCCCGTCGAAGTCATAGTAGGTCGGCCGGGCCGGCGTCCCTTCGGCGGGCGCAGCCTGGGTCGACGGCTGCTTCGCCTCCTTCTTTTGCGCCAGCGCATTCCCCGTGGTGGCCAGACAGAACACTGCGATCACGACACGCTTCATGGCGATTTCCTCCTCGGGTCGTGAAACGCACGGACGCGCCGGAGGATCTACCGCTGCGACGGCGGGGAGGATGGGGTGGGGGAGGGCTGGATTCCGGCGCGGGGCTCGCGGCTAAAGCGCGCGAGCCCCGCACTGCGTCCTGTTACTGCGTCAGCGCGCGTGCGAGCGCCGCCGCCTCCTCGGGCGAGCCCAACGTGATCGACACCTTGCCGCCCGTGATGGGAGCGCGGATGACGGGCGCGCCCTGCACCACGTGGCCGACCACGATGGCGAGCCGCTCCCCGCGGTGCGCCGCGGTCAGCGTGGCGAACGACCGGGCCGTGGCCGGGGCGAGCGTGAGCTGGACCGAGGCGCCGGAGACGCTGGCCCCTTCGATCTCGAAGGGCGCCGTGAGCAGCGACGGACCGAGCCGCAGCGTGTCCCCCTCGCGCGTGGCGTAGGGCGTGCCCCCGTCGGACACGACGAGGCGGAGGTCGATGGCGGCGTGATCGGCGCGGGCCACCGCGCCGACGAGGACGAGCAGGAACGTGAGCAGGATCGTGCGTATACGCATGGATATCTCCTGGTTCGAGTGGTTCGCTGTTGGTGAACTGTGCGCCGACCGCGCTCGATGCAGGGCATCGGCGCGGCGAGCGCTCACAACAGCAGGACCCGCTCGCGGAGATACAGCGGCGCTTGGGGTTGCGGCGCCTGGTCGAGGAACGCCAGGACCCGCGGTGTAGCCCGCGGCGCAGGGAGCGCGGCGGGGGTGACGACGGCGACCGGGAGCAGCGCGTCCTGGTGCACCGGCCGCGCCGGCGCCACGGCGACCGTGGGGCTGTCGGCGAGGAGGGCCGCGTCCGGACCCGAGGGCGCACTCACCGGTACCGCGGCGATGCGCGCCTCGCCCAGGCCGAGGAGGGCGATGACGGCAGCGCCGAGCAGCACGCTCGCCAAGAACTGGATCGTACGGGACCGCACCTCGATCCAGATCCTATGCTGGCCCCGGCGAGAGGCGCAAGGGATATGCGCCGCTCCTCGGATGGCTCGCGAGCTAGGACGCGGTGTGCGGACGGGCGGCTGCGAGGGCGGCGCGGACCGTGGCGGCGTCGGCTGGCGCACCCTCGGGGGGCCCACCCCCGGCGCCCGGGCTCTTCGAGAAATAGATGAAGCCGTAGGCCGGCATGTCGCGCTCGAACCGCCAGCCCTCGGCGAGGGCGCCGGCGTCGACGACGTCGTAGCCGAGGGCGTCCAGGAAGGCGGTGACCGTGGCCTTGGCCGCCGCGTCGTCACCGGCGATGGGCAGGGCGCTCCGATCCGGGGCCCCCGCCGGCCGCACGAGGGACAGGAGGTGCTTGTAGTAGATGTTGTTGAACGCCTTGACGACCCTGGACGTGGGCAGGTGCTGCTGGAGGAGCCCGCTGACCGTGGCGGCGCCGCTGTCGAGCGCGGCGATGTGACCGTCGCGATCCGGGTAGTAATTGTTGGTGTCGATGACGACCTTCCCGGCGAGCGGCTCCACGGGCACGCTGCGGTAGGCGCGCAGGGGGACGGTCACCACGATCAGATCGCCGGCGGTCGCGGCCTCGGCCGGCGTGGCCGCGCAAGCGTGGGGGCCGAGCTCTTGGACCAGCGCGGCGAGCGTCTCGGGGCCGCGCGAGT
>DATAGU010000206.1:0-15214 GCA_036263495.1 Polyangia bacterium
ATCCTTCGCGTCATGATGTACCTCCCCAGCCATTGTAGCCGGCCTTCTCCCCTGGAGAGGTACCCAGCGGGCCTCCGAGCGGTGAACTCCTGTAGTGGGGAACCCCGGGGCCCCAGGGCACGAGGACCAGGACAGCCAGGCCTATGCGCTCGACGTGCTCACGCGGCAGGTGCGGGCCAACCTGAGCGCCCAGGATCCCGCCAAGGTGTGCCTCGGCGGCACGCCGTTCGCTTGGAACGACGAGTGGTGGAAGTCCGGCAACCCATCGCAGCACGACACCGATGGCTTTGCCGGGGCCATCTACATGAACCGCCACGCCACCGAGGGTGGTGGGGGCTGGTCGACGTCGCGCGCACGCCGTGCAAGGCATACACGACGCTGCAAACGTTCTATCCTTGAGCCTCAAGACCCGCCCTGTGAACCCGAGTGAGGTGGGCAGCGGCGCATCCGCATCACGAACGCATCACGTATGCGGACGCATCAAACGACAACGGCCCGCTCGCGTAAGTCCGCCGCGGGCCGTTGGTTTTTGAGCGGGAGACGGGGCTTGAAAGCGTCGCCCGAGGTGAGCGAGCGTGAGTCCTCGTGCATGGCAGCGAGCAAAATCAAGGACTGGGGGAGGGGGCGCGGCAGCCGGATGAGCCAGACCGAGTCCCCGTGAAGATGAGCCAGACCGAGTCCCCGTGAAGATCGACTGTACCAACATACCAAGCGCCGTCGATGAAGCACTTGCAGGACTTGCTACTGCCATCGGTATGCAACCACGGCCGATCCTCGTGCTGGCGGGCGGCCAGGCGTTCGTGCAACGGCCGACCCATGTTACGCTCCCCCCATGCGCTCGGTACGGATCCGGGGTCACGCGATCACAGTAGCGGCGATGGCGGCCTCGACGTTCGTATGGGGGGCGCTCGAGAACCGGGCACAGGGGGCGCCCAAGCGGGTGGTCTCGATGGCGATCGATCTCGAGCCTCTGGGGGCCCAGGATCCCCCTGTGGATCTGCGCCCGATCGCTCACCCGCTGCCACAACTGAGCGATGATCTCCAGCACGAGAAACAGCTGCGTGCCATGCTATGCGTCGAGCCCACGGGGGAGGTCTCGCAGGTGGAATTTCCCTCGCCCTCGCCCCTAGCCAAGTCGCTGGCAGACGTGACCGCGACCTTGAAGCAGTGGCGATTTGAGTCGATCGCCGTCCGCAGCTGTTTCCTCATGCGCATCGACCTTGCGTCGGCACAGCCACCATCCGATGCCCCCTCCGATGCGCGGCCCAAGAACGTGCCTCATGAACTCGACCCGGCGGAGGTGCTCTATCACGTCGATCCACATCTGCCCGACAACGTGACGGCCGATCTCGTATCGCGAAAGAAGGTGGAGGCTCCCCTCGTCTCCCACTTGTGCGTCGACAAAGGAGGCCCACTTTGGACCCCGACCTGCGGGGAGGCCATCTTCTTCGCCAAGGTCTGCATTGCTCAGAGTGGTAACGTTTTTAGGGTCGATGTGCTTCAGGGGATCCCTGGGGCAGACGACGCAATCCGCAAGGCTATCTTTCAGTGGCGGTATAAACCACAGCCGATCCCGGTCTGTTTCCCGGCTCGGTGGATCTTCCAAGTGCAGTCGGCGTATCGATGGGCCCCGTAATCCTCGGCTTGCAGGCGCCCTGATGCCGTCCTCACCGAGTACGAGCCCCGCGTCCCTCATGGCGTAAGGCGATATGGTGAGCGCGGCGGCCCGGTCGCTGGACTCAGCGAGTGTGCGTCGCAGTAGCTCGAACAAGCCGCGCAGACCAAAGAGCATCTGGTCGATCGGTCCTTGTCCGCGACCTCATCAAGGCCCAAGCCGCGTAAATCGGCCCCCCCATCGCCCAGACGGCGGCGGGTACATCTCCGATGCTCATCGCCCGACGGTTCCTCGCTGTCTGCGCCCGATACCCATCGTCCCCACGTACCTCCGTACTCCCCATTGATGCCCATCTCTACTGGCGTCGCCTCATACCCCCGCGCAGTAGACACTCTGCGGCGGGGCGCACACAGGTGAAAGGCCGACGGGGCCAGGGCCTCAGCCTGCGCCGCCCGCGGATCCAGCAGCCTCACGATCCCGCCCACTCGCTCGCGCGTCGCCTGATCGATGGGCATCCTTGAAACCTTCGCGCGCCGATTCAGCACCACTCCCCCGCCAAGATCCCCATAGCGTGCGGGCGGGGCCGCGGCTCCGTTCAACCGCAACGTTTGCACGACCCATGCTCGATGGAGCCCCGAGTCCGCCTTCACTCCCTCGCTCGCACGGCTCCTGCAAACGCCTATCAGTTTTCAGGCGGCCTTCGTGGCGCTCTCCGTGCAGGCGTCCGGCTCATCGGTCACGATGAGGTCCCCATCGCCGGGCGGGACCAGGACCAGGCGAGACGCTGGTTCACGATAACCATGCGCGGCATGGGGATCGGGGTCGGACTCTAGACGAGCGACGCCAACCACGGCGACCTGCTCCCCCTGCTCGAGCACGCCCTCCACGTATTTGAGCGAACGGTTGAAGACACCGAGGACGCCGCGGCTCGATTGCCCGTGGCGCTCAAGGAATGCCTTGAGTTCGGGCGTAGGGTCGTTGAAGGTGCCTGAGCTGCGATGCACGTCCTCTACGATGATGAGCTGCGCCCGGCCGGAGAGGCGGACGAGCGCCTTGCCGCTCCCGTCCTCGACGAAGAAATCGGCGCTTCTGATCTCGTCGAGCACCTGGTGATCGCAATCGTCGCCCGCTTCCGTGACGGTCACGCGGTAGCAGGCGCAGCTCCGCCCGCTCAGCGGCGCGGTGAGGGCGTTCTCACCGTGGACGAGACGCCCGACGATCTTGACGCGCTGCCCGACCTGGACATCGCGGATGGAAGTAGCGACCACCTTCTTCAGGGCTCGCAGCGATCGCGTCCGTTTGCCAAAGAAGGCGGCGAGGATGAGGCCGGGGCCGATGAGGAGGAAGACGACGCTTATGAACGACCCGATCCAGCCGGAGGTGGAGCGCGTGGTGCCAGCGATACGCGCCAAGTCGGGGTGCGAAGGCCAGACCTCAACGCGCACGGTGGAGCCGGAGCGCGCCGACGAGATGATGCTGTCGTCGAGTGTGCTCGACGATGCGACGTGGATTCTCCCGCCGAGCTCGTACTCGAACCGGATGGTGGTCGGGCAGCGATCGCCGAGCTCTATGTGCACGTTCAACTCGCTGGACTGCACCCGCCCCTCGACGGTGCTGCCGAGGAGCGAGATGGCGACGTCTGCCGGGATGTCTCCATCGAAGACGATGACGAAGAAGCTGCTGAAGAGAAAGAAGACGACGCCCAAAAGGATCTGGATCCCTGGCCGCAGCATGAGTTGGAACCTAGAACGAACAAAATGCTGATCGCAACCCCGCTGCGTCCGGCCAGGAACCGATCGCGCAGGTAACGGATGGTCGTCGATAGTGGTGCGGGAGGGAGGCGATGCAGTGGGGAGCCAGCTGGTCGAGGGGGAATGGGGGTGTCGTAGAGGGGAGCGATAAGAGGCAGGAGCGGCAAATCTCCCCCCCAAACAAGGTGAGAGGGACGCCCCGAGTTTGGCGCTCGGCGTCCCTCTTGGCTCCTGGTTTCCACCGGGCCGGTCCGTCTAATCCGGTCGTTGGCGTCGTTGTGGGGTCGCGTCGCGCTTCAAGACCACGCCGAAATCCACGTAGGCCGCGCAGCTGCCGTCGATCAGGCGCGCGGCCTCGCCGATGAGGAACAGCATCTCGATGGTGGGCTGGTTCGGCCGGGCCCCCCATGTCCATTATCGGCACGTATCACAGACCCGGCCTTTGACTTCAACTCATCCTGCGATGAGGACACGGGGCGCGGCTCGCCAGCTGCGAGGACCGTCCCTGCATTGTGGTAGCTATGGGAGGACCTCGGCCCTCGAGGAGCGGCATGCGCATCGGGATCATCGGCATCCACTGGGCCTCATGCACGTCGGAGCCTTTCGCGCGGCGGGGGCCGAGGTGGTTGCGCTCTGCTTGCCACCGACCTTGCCGCCGAACCACCGGCGCTCCCCGCGCACGCACCCGTCCCCCTGCGCGTACCTCTAAGCGCGTCCCTTCACCGGGATAGCGCCGACCGCTCCTTGCGCAGCTGCTCCTCCAGGACCTGCAGCCCAGCGGCCAACACGGGATCTGCCTCGCCATCGGGCGCCGTCAACTCGTCGACGAGCACGCGGGGCACGAACTGCTCGCGCGGCGTGCCGTCGAGATGGCGGAGGCGCTCGAAGGGGTAGGTGAAGCCGAAGTGGTGACGGGGCAGCGGTGCATCCGCATCACGAACGCATCAGGTACCTGCGGCTACTCAAGACCATCCTGGCCGATGCCACGGTACAGCACCGGCTGCCGCTCGACCCAGCCAGCCGCATCCGCGCAGCCCCCGAGCGCCGCCGCGACGAGATGGAGAGCGATGAGCCCGTCAACCTGCTCTCGGGGGAGGAGATGGGGCGTTTGCTCGTGCTCCTCAAGGAACGCTGGCCGCAGTGGTACGCGATGGTCTTCGTGCAGTTCGCCACTGCGCGTCGCTTCGGCGAAGTGAGCGCACTCCGATGGGAGGACATCGACGAAGTCCGCGGTGTCATCAAGATCCGGCGCGCTCACTGGCGGGGCGTGGTCGACACGCCCAAGACGGGTCGAGTCGTCCATGTGCCCCTGACAGAGGAGCTGCGGAAGGTGCTCCAGGACTGGCGGCAGGAGCTGCTGCGATCGCAGCACCGGCACATTGACTCCGGGTGGATCTTCCCCTCCCGGGTCGGCAAACCGCACCAGAACGCCTCCTGCATGCAAAAGGCGTTCGTCGAATGCCTGCGGGAGATGGGTCTTGAGCGGCGCTTCTCCTCGCATGGGCTGCGGCGAACGGCCAACGATCTCTTGCGACGGGTGGCAAGCGGCGAGGTGACGCGGGCGATCACTGGCCACATGACGGCCGCGATGACAGAGCACTACTCGCACGTGGACACTGGGGAGAAGAAGGTGGCGGTGGAGCGGATGCTGCGGCTGGTCCAGACCGGGCCCGCGGAGTCGCCTGGGAAGTAGGGATGTCGCCGATGCCGAGAGACAGGCGTACGCAGCAGGCACCTATCCCGGTGGCCCAGCGGCAGGCATCGGAGCCTGAAACAGGCATCCGAGCAGGCATCGGATACCGGGAAACAGGCATCGGGGCAGGCATCAGATGCCGGGCAACAGGCATCGGCACCTGGCAACAGGCACCGACCCACCTGGAAATAGGCATCGGCGCCTGGCAACTAGCACCGGGCCCCCGAAAACAGGCATTCGGACAGGCATCGTCGGCCCGAAACAGGCAAAAACAGGAACGGCCGGCTGGAGGCGTCCTCCTAACCGGCCGTAATCCTTGCTGAATCTGGAGCGGGAGACGGGACTTGAACCCGCGACGTCCACCTTGGCAAGGTGGCACTCTACCACTGAGTTACTCCCGCGGAATCGACGAGCGCGTTTCTACTGGAGAAACCATCGCGTGTCAAGCTGTTTCCGCCGTGCCTCAGTGCTAGACTGAACTGCTGTGGAAATTCAGTTCTTTGTGGCCACAGACGTGGGCCGGCAGCGCAAGCACAATGAGGACAACTACCTCATTGACCCCGAGCTACGTCTGTTCGTGGTGGCCGACGGCATGGGAGGACATGCTGCCGGTGAGGTCGCTTCCCAGATCGCGGTCCACGCGGTCTCCCGCGCCCTGCGCCAGAACCGCGATCTCATCGAGCGCTACCGCACGGGCAAGATCGACAACGTGGCCCAGGCCCGTCACGAGATCCTCGCCCTGGTCGAACACGCCGTCCAGGCCGCCTGCATGGCGGTCTACCGCGCCGGCCAGGAGGACGCCTCCCGCCGCGGCATGGGCACCACCACCTGCGCCCTCCTCCTCGTTGGCGACCGCGGCTTCATCGCCCACGTCGGCGACTCCCGCATCTACCTCCTCCGCCAGAACGAGCTGCACCAAATCACCGAGGACCACTCGCTCATCAACGAGCTCGTCAAACGCGGCAAGATCAAACGCGAGGAGTTCGACGCCTCCCCCTATGCCCGCTACCGCAACGCCGTCACCCGCGCGGTCGGCGCCAACGAGTCGGTCGAGGTCGATACCCTCGACTTCGAACTCCTGCCCGGCGACTGCTTCATGCTCTGCTCCGACGGGCTCTACTTCTACCTCGACAACACCGTCATCGCCGAGGTGCTGGCGCGCGAGGACCTCAGCCAATCGCCCCGCGATCTCGTGGGAATGGCCAACGCCGGCGGCGGCCACGACAACATCACCGCCATGGTCGTGCGCATCCTCGAGGAGGCTTCCCAGGAGGAGATCGAGCGCGTCACCGACCTCACCAACCGCGTTGAGGTCCTCGAGTCGCTCACGCTCTTCAAGAACCTCTCCTACAAGGAGATCATCCGCATCCTCAACTGCACCGAGGTGCGCCGCTACGAGCCGGGCGAGACCATCATCCGGGAGGGCGAGCCGGGCGAGGAGCTGTACGTCATCCTCGGCGGCAAGGTGAGCCTGCACAAGGGCAACGCGTTCCTCACCAACCTCGAACGCGGCGCCCACTTCGGCGAGATGGCGCTCATCGACAGCTCTCCCCTCCGCTCGGCCACCGCCGTGGCGGTGGAGCCCACCAAGATGCTCCTCCTCCACAGCAAGGACTTCTACGACATCGTCACCAACGAGCCGCCGCTCGCCACCAAGCTCCTCTGGTCCTTCCTCCAGGTGCTGAGCGAGCGTCTCCGCAAGACCACGACCGAGCTCTCGGGCGCGCGCCTCGCCGCCGAGGCCGCTCCTTAGACATCCCCAAGATCCTCGCTCGCGCCGATGCCCGAGACGCCGCCCTCGCCGCCCCTGCCGTTCCCGGACAGCCTCTGCCACCGGTGCGCCGCGCCGCCACGCTACGTCCAAACCGCGACGAGCACGTTCATCCTCTGCCCGCTCCTCCCGGTGAAGTACCCGCCGCAGCCCGTGATGCGCTGCTCCCTGTTCCAACCCCGGCCCGGGCCAGGCCCAGGCCCAGCAGGCCCAGGCCCAGGCGACGATCCGACGCGCTGACGGCCTCCCCTCCGCCCGGAACACCAAGACCACCAAGACACCCTCCGTTGATGGCCGCCTCCGCCCTGTGCTAAGCGGGGGGCATGCGGCGAGCGATGTGCCTCCTGGTGGTCCTACTCCTCGGCGGCTGCGGCTCCGAGACCCAGACGACGGTCCTGCGAATCCACTACCCGGCCGGTAACCAGACCGTGACCCTGCGGGGCTCCGGCGGCCCCTTCAACTGGCAGAGCGGGCTCGCGGCCACCCCCGGCCCCGACAACACCTGGACCTTCACCACCCGCGCCATCACCTCGCCCATCGAGTGGAAGGCCCTCCTCGGCGACGCCACCTGGTCGCACGGCCCCAACTACCACGTCGCCCCCGGCGAGATCCTCGACGTCTATCCCCACTTCCAGGCGACCCGGGGCCAGGTCATGAACCTCCTGCCCGGCTTCTACTCGAACCGCCTGAAGAACTACCGCAACGTCTGGGCCTACCTCCCGCCGAGCTACGCCGAGAACACCGCCGCCCGCTTCCCCGTCATCTACATGCACGACGGCCAGAACCTCTTCGACGCCAGCAAGGCCGCCTTCGGCGTCGAGTGGCGGGCCGACGAGGCCATCGACGCCGCGGCCGAGAGCGGCGTCTGCCCCACCGGCGAGACCTGCCAGGACGACGAGGACTGCGGCGGCCTCCGCTGCGAGACCTTCCGCGAAGCCATCATCATCGGCCCCGAGAACACCAGCCAGCGCATCTACGAGTACACCCCCACCGTCGACCCGGACGTCGGCAGCGGCGGCGGAGGCGATCTCTACCTCCAGATGCTCATCGAGGAGATCAAGCCGGTCGTCGACAACATGCTCCGCACACGCCCCGAGCGGGCCCACACCGGCCTGGCCGGCTCCTCCCTCGGCGGCCTCATCTCGGCCTACGGCGGCGTCCGCGACTCCGACGTCTTCGGCCTCATCGGCGTGTTCTCGCCCTCCACCTGGTGGGACAACCGCGTCATCCTCACCGAGGTCGCCTCCATCCCGACCCGGCCCCAGCGCGGGCTGCGCGTCTATGTCGACAGCGGCGACTCCGGCCCCTCGAACGACGACGTGGAGGATACCCGGGTGCTCGGCCAGTCGTATCGCGACGTGGGCTACGTCGAGGGCAACGACTTCCACTTCCTCGTGGCCCTCGGCCATCAGCACAACGAGTACTACTGGTCGCTCCGTCTCCCCGGCGCGCTCACCTTCCTCCTCGGGCCGCGCGAGCAGCCTCCCTCGAAATAGAGCAGACCCACCCCTCTCACGTCGCAACACGAGAGGTCGGGTTTCCCCTGACGGCCGCTGACTTCACCTCTCTCCGGCTCGTGTCCTGCATTCGGCATGGTGCGGGCGCCCCTTCATCACAACCGGAGAGAGAGCCATGTCCCAACTCGTCCCCTCGTCGAAGCTCACGCCCGGCCTCGGCCGGATCTGCCTGCTCCTGTGCGCCGTCACTCTCGGCCTGGGAGGCACCGCGCGCGCCGCCGCCGACACCTCCTCGCTCATCGGATTCCGCACCGTCACCGACGACATCGGCGCGGCCGGGGAGCGGGAGACCCAGGTCCTCATCACCTCCCCGGCCGACTACGAGAGATACTTCGGCCACCCCGCCCCGAGCGACATCGACTGGTCGCGGCAGTGGGTGGTCTTCTACAGCGCCGGCGTCCAGCCCACCGGCGGCTACCAGGCGCAGATCGAACGCATCTACGTCACCGGCCGCGTCCTCCAGGTGGTGACGTTACTGATACGTCCCGGTGACAACTGTATCGTCACCGAAGCCCTCACCAAACCGCACGTGACGGTCGCGTTCGAGCGTCCCACCGTCCCGCTGCGACACGTCCGTTTCTCCCATCGCGAGGAGGTCCGCTCGTGCGACAACGGCACCGCCACCTCCTGCGCCGCGGTGCTCTGCCTCGTCGGGACGCAATGCATCGAGGCGGGCGGCGAAGCCCGCTGCGTCCCCATCGCCTCTTGCGGCGGCCTGCGCGGCCTCGCCTGTGCCGGCGCCGGCCGGTGCGTCGACGACCCCACCGACAGCTGCGAGTACAGTCTCCACCCGGACTGCGGCGGCATGTGCGTGTGCGACGCCCTGGCCAAGTGCGCCGCCGGCTATCGCTTCGACAGCTCCCCGGCCGTGTGCAGCTGCGTGCCCGACAACCCGGGCGTCGGCGGCGTGCCCTGCGGCAAGAACACCTGCCCGGCCGGCCAGGTGTGCTGCAACGCGAGCTGCGGCATCTGCACCCCGCCCGGCGGCGTGTGCATCCAGATCGCGTGTGAGTGATGGCCGAGGCCCGGCCCCGTCGCCAAGACGGAGGCCGGGCCTTCTATCTGTCGAGAGGAGCTTGCTTCAGCGGTTGGCGAGCGCCAGGCCGGTCACGCCCGCGCCGGCCAGATCCGAGGGCATCTCGAGCCGCTGGATCTCGCGCAGGCCGGCGTTGGTCGTCCAGTTGCCCGTGACCTCGAAGGCCACGAGGAACGGCACCACCGGGATCAGGCCATCGGGCGACTGCAGGACCCGCAGCTGGTAGAAGAACCGACCGTTCGGCTCGAGCATGATGTCCGTCGAGCCGACCGGAAACGGCGGGCCCGGCGGGTTGCTCGGGTCGGGCACCGTGTCGTTCGGGTTGTACGTGCTCACCCGGGTGATCCCCCCCGTGCCGTTGCGCTCGAAGAGGTTGATCGCGCGCGGGATGAACGAGGAGGTCCAGAACCGCTGGGCATTGGCCGTGAAGATGACCCAGCAGGGATCCCGCAGCCCCGCGTCCGAGGTGTCGGGGTCGGTGTAGGAGCCGAGCAGAGTGAGCTGGTTGGCCGGCCCCACCCGGTACTCGGCCACGCCCGGCGCCCGCTCGCCGCTGAAGTTCTCGGGCCGGCCGATCGTCACGTAGAACCGCTGCTCCCCGGCGCTCGTGGGCGTGAAGTTGGCGCCGTAGGGTCCGCCGCCGCCCGGGAAGGTCAGCCGGTCCTGCAGGCAGCCCGCGCTGTCCACCCGGAACGTCTCGATCAGGTTCGGCAAGAGGCCCGCCGTGGCGAGCATGGTGGCGTCCTGGTTGAGCACGATCGCCGAGATGCTCGCCACGGGGCCCCCGTCCAGGGTGCCGCCGGTGGCGTCCACCACCGGACAGGAGAGCTCGGCCAGGGAGCCGTCCGCCTGGACGCGAAAGCCCTTGTACGAGGCGGCGGCATAGTCCTCGATGGGGGCGTGGCCCGTGTTGGCCACATAGAGGAGGTTGTTGCGCAGCGTCAGGCTCGCCGGCCGCCGCCCACCGCTCGGCAGCGTGTTGAGCAGCCGCAGGGCGCCGTTGTCCTCGATGGCAAAGGCGGAGACCGAGTCACTGCCGGGGTTCACCGCGTAGAGGCGGTTGTTGTCCGTGACCAGGGCCTGCTGCTGGTAGCCCGCCACGAGGGAGTCGCCCGTGCCCCCCGTGGGATAGCGGCCGAGCCGTTCGAGCTGGCCGGTCTGGACGTTGCGCCGGTAGGCCTCGACCGCGTTCGGCCCGTCGGGATTGGTGAGCACATAGATGTAGCTGTTCTTGGGGCCTTTGTCGCCGCAGGCAGCTCCGACGAGCCCCAATGCGCAGCCCAAGGTCAGGAGGCGATACAGACCCGGTAATCGTCGATTGGTCGGTGTCTTCATGGATCCACTCTATCACGCGGTGCCTCGCTCCCGCGCGGGTTCGCGGCGCCAGGAGC
Organism: Polyangia bacterium; assembly: GCA_036263495.1. GTDB lineage: Bacteria > Myxococcota_A > Polyangia > Palsa-1104 > SHYY01 > DATAGU01. The sequence goes on from DATAGU010000206.1 coordinate 10,775, forward strand.
GCGGGCGGGCGGCCCCGCCGGGCGCCCGAGGCCAGAACGGTAGCGGGCGGACACAGGGATTGGCTATGCTGGGCGCGATGCTGGTCTCTACCGCACAACCCTCGTCCTACTCCTGCCCGAGCACCATCGTCCGGGTCGTGGTCCATGCCCGCGGCGCCCTGGTCACCCGGCGCGCCCTCGTGCCCACCGAGCTGCCGCCCGGCGGCGCCGACCTCGTGATCTCGGAGATCACACCGCTCGCCGAGCCGGGCAGCGTGCGCGCGGCGCTGCCCGGGAGCGCCCGCCAGGTGGTGTCGCTGCACACGTCCCTGGTCGTGCCCTCCACGCCCGCCCTGGTGGGCGCGAGCGTGGAGCGGGTGCGCGCCCTCGAGCAGCACCTCGCCCGCCTGAGCGCCGAGGAGACCCGCCTCTCCGAGCAGGTCGAGGCCCTGCGCCAGCTGCACCCGACCCCGACCCTCGGCACCCTCTCTCGCAGCGCCCAGGCCGGCGACCGCTTCGCCGACGCCCTCGCCGCCGCCACGCTGGCCGACGAGATCCTGGCCGAGATCGACGCGCGGCTCGGCGAGCTCGCCATCGAGCGCCGCCGCGTCGAGGAGGAGCGGGACGCCGCCGCGCTCGCCGCGGTCCAGGCGAGCAGCGCCGAGCGCATGGGCCAGGGCCACCCCACGCGCCGCATCGTCGTGCGCACCCTCGGCGAAGGGCCGGTCGAGGCGCTCGAGGTCACCTACGTCGTACCGGCGGCACGCTGGTGGCCCCTCTACGCCCTGCGGCTCACCGAGGGCGGACGCAGCGCGACCTGGCACCTCGAGGCCCTCGTGGCCCAGCTCTCCGGCGAGGACTGGCGCGGGGCCCTGCTCGGGCTGTCCACCTCCGATCTCGTCCACGACGCGCGCCTCCCCGAGCTGCCCTCGCTCCGCCTCGGGCGCGCCCAGCCCACGGCGCGGCGCGGCTACCGGCCGCCCCCGCCCGGCCTCGAGCAGATGTTCGCGAGCTACGACCGCGCCCTGCCCGCCCTGTCCCTCCCGGAGCCGCCGCCTCTCCTTGGCGGCGCCGTGACCGTGGGGCAGGCCCTCTCGCGCGACGACGAAGTGACCATGCAGTGGCGGGGCGACGTCAGCGCGGAGATGGATCTGCGCACCTTCTCAGCGGCGGGCGTGGCCCCGGATCAGCCGCGCGATATCACCCGCGAAGTGTTCTCGGACGATGCGGGCGCGGATCAGGACGAAGAAGGAGCGCTCCTCGAACGAGAGAGCATCCCCGAGGGGATCGGGGCCCCGCCGGCCCCGCCCGCCTTCGGGGCGCCCGCGGCCCAGTCGCTACCGCCCATGACCGCCGCCCCCGTCACCGCGGCCAAACTCCGCTCGCGGGGCGGAGTCCCCCGGGCGGCGGCCCGGGTCAGCGCACCAGGCGGCGGTGGCGGCCCCGCCAAGGAGCTGCGTCGCGGCGAGCCGACCCCCACCGGCAACGTCCGGCCCGGCCCGGCCCGGCCCGGCGAACCCACCGCCGACATCGAACCCGCCGACGCCTGGCTCGACTTCGACACCCTCGCCCTGGCGCCGGTGGGCGATCGCGTCCACCGCGGCCGCCTCGTACGCCAGGAGACCGGCGGGGCCGCGGGCGCGCGCGGCCAGGCGCAGATGGCCATCGAGGGCATCGCCCCGCCGGCGCCCGTGCGCGACCCCCAGGTGACCCGCGGCGTGTTCGATCACCGCTACGAGGCCGCGGGCCTGGTCGAGGTCCCCTCGGATGGCCGGCCCCACCGCGTCACCCTCGGCAGCGCGCCGGCCGAACCGACGCTCCTCTTCCGCAGCGTGCCGCGCGAGGTCGCCGCCGTCTATCGCGAGGCCGAGCTCAAGAACCCCTTCGACGCCCCGCTCCTTGCCGGCCCGGTCGACGTCTACGTCGACGGCAGCCTGCTCGGCGTCACCCAGATCGAGCAGGTCGATCGCGGCGGCCTCGTGCGCGTGGGGCTCGGCGTGGAGGAGCGCATCCGCGTGGCGCGCAACACGCGCACGAGCGAGGACAGCGCCGGGCTCCTCGGCGGCTCCACCGTGGTCGAGCACGAGATCAGCATCGATCTCGTGTCCTCGCTCGGCCGCGAGGCGCGCATCGAGGTGCTCGAGCGGATGCCGGTCACGGACGAGAAGGCGCTCCACGTGGAGCTCCTGTCGGCGCGGCCCGCGGGCGAGCCCTCCGAGCCCGCCAAGCCGTACGACCAGGCCGATCGCGGGGCGCCCGTGCGCGGCGGGCTGCGCTGGCGGGTGACCTTGCCCCCCGGCGGCAAGACCACCCTGGTCCTGCGCTATCGCCTGACGCTGCCATCCAAGAACGAGATCGTGGGAGGAAACCGCCGTGAGTGACGAGAGCCTGGTGCCCGGCCGCCGGCCGCCGATCGAGGTGACGAGCCGCGCGGCGCAGGTGACGCTCTACGAGGATCGCGCCGAAGTGGTGCGCCGCGCCCGGGCGCGCCTGCCGGCCGGCATCTCCTGGGTGCTGGTGAGCGGGGTCACGGTGCTGCTCGACGACGCCAGCTTGGTGGCCGGCGGCCGCCCGGGCGGCGGCGCGGGCCAGGGGCCCGAGTCGATCCGGGTGGTGGCCGCGCGCGTCCTGCGGCGCGCCGTCACCATCGGGCCCGAGGAGGTGCGGGCGGCCGAGCTCGACGTGCAGGCGGCCGAGCGGCGGCGCGATCAGGCGGAGCGGGCGCTCAAGCGCGCCCAAGCCGCCGAGGAGCGCGGCGCCACGCTCGGCGAGCGCTGGATCGCGGCGCTCGAGCGCGGACCGCGCGGCGTGCGGGAGGAGGGCGCGCAGTGGCGCGCGGCGTGGCAGGCGATCGCCCGCGCGCACACCCGGGCGCTCGACGAGCAGGGGGCCTGCAGGGCCGAGCTCGAGCGGGCCGAGCACGACCTCGGGCGCGCCCAGCTCCGGCTGGTCCAGGTGCGCACGGCCGAGCCGCGGTACGAGGCCGCGGTCGAGGTGCAGGTGGAGGCGGCCGAGGCGGTCGAGGCGGAGCTCGAGCTCCGCTACCGCACACCCTGCGCCCTGTGGCGGCCCGAGCACCTGGCGCGCCTCGTGCCGCGATCCGAGGGCGCGCCGGAGGGCCAGGGCCCGGGCCAGGGGCACGACCTCGTCATCCGCACCCTGGCCACGGTGTGGCAGCGCACGGGCGAGGAGTGGCGCGACGTCGTGTGCCGCTGCTCGACCGCGCGGCCCTCGCAGGGCTCGACCGCGCCGCTCCTGACCGACGACGTGCTCTACCTCCGGCGCAAGAGCGAGGAGGAGCGGCGCACGGTGACGGTGGAGGCGCGCGACGAGGTGGTGGCCGCGGCGGCGCTCGAGCGGGGCGCGCGCGCGGTGGACGAGATGCCCGGGGTGGACGACGGCGGCGAGCCGCTCGTGTTCGAGGTGGGCCGGCCGGTGTCGCTCCCGAGCGACGGGCAGCCCGTGCGCCTCGAGGTGGCCGAGGTGGCGCTGCCCTGCGAGGTGGATCTCACCGCCTATCCCGAGCGCTCCCCCGCGGCCTACCTGCGCGCCACCGCGCTCCTCGTGGGCAAGACGCCGCTCCTCGCCGGCCCGGTCACGGTGGCGCGCGGCAGCGAGCTCGTGGGCCGGGGCAAGCTCGGCTTCGTGGCCCCGGGTGAGTCCTTCGAGCTCGGCTGCGGCGTGGACGACGGGCTGCGCGTTCGCCGGCGGGTCGACGAGCGGCGCGACACCCAGGCGCTCACCGGCACGCAGCGGATCGAGCGCACGGTGACGCTCTACCTCGGCAACATGAGCGGCAGCCCGCGGCGGCTGACGGTGGTGGAGCGCGTGCCGGTGAGCGAGATCGGCGACGTGGAGGTGGAGGTGGTGTCGGCGGGCGGGGCGCAGGTGGACGCCGACGGCTTCGCCCGCTTCCAGGTCACGGTCGGGCCGCAGAAGACGGCCGAGCTCGTGCTCGTCTACCGCATCAGCGCGGCGTCCAAGGTCCAGCTCGCGCTCTGACGCCGGCTTCGCCGGCTCCCCAACGCACCTCCCAGAGGCCTCCCGATCCCGCCCCGCGGGCGCGCAAACGCGTCCCCGCAGGGGCCTGGCGGATCGCTGCTAACGCAGCGACATTCCTGCACTCTGGTGAGCGTTTCGCGCAGTTTGAAAAGGGGACTGCGCGCACTGAAAAGGGGGCTCTGCGCACTGAAAAGACCTCTGCGCGCACTGAAAAGGGGGCTCTACGCACTGGGAGAGCCTCTCTACGCACTGGAAGAGCCTCTCTGCGCACTGAAAGAGCCTCTCTGCGCACTGAAAGGGCCTCTCTGCGCACCGAAAACGCCATTGCGCGCACCGAAAGCACCCCTCTGCGCACCGAAAATGCCCCTACGCGCAGTGGAAACGCCCCTGTGCACAGTGATCGCGCCACTGCGCACGCTGAGAACGCCTCTGTGCACGCAGAAAGCGCCTCCACCGGCG
>DATAGU010000207.1:0-43444 GCA_036263495.1 Polyangia bacterium
CAGGCTTCAGTGAGATGGATTCGTCTGTGCCCGGCAAGACCGGACGCATGCTGCTGCCGTCTTTCCCCAGGGGGAGAAAGATTTCTTCAACAGGCTCCTAGGGCGACCTCTAGAGGGCGTGGGCGACGCAGTCGGCGCGTACTTGCGAGACGATGCCGCCCCAGCTGCCGTTCGTGTAGTGGTTGTAGGCCTCGCCGTCGTCGCGGAACTGGACGGTGTGGTAGGACCACTTGGCCTTGCCGTTGCTCGTCGCTCCCGAGCCCGTGGTGAGCGTGCCGTCACAGAAGAGGTCGCCCGGGTTGCAGAAGGAGCCGGTCGAGGCCACGCCGCCGGTCGTGTGATACGCCACGGCCTCGTCGTCCTGGCCGGGGAGGGTGCCCGAGTAGAGGGTGCCCTTGGCGCCGGCGAAGTTGTAGAACGTGCGGCCGCCGGTCACGTTGTGGTTGTAGAGGGCGCGGGCGTTGCCGGTCTTGAGGTCGTTGTCGATGGCGTAGCCGGTGAACACCTGGCCCACGTTGGCGAGCTCACTGCCGCCGCTCGCGCCCGAGGCCACGTCCACCCAGCGGATGTTCCAGCCCGTCTGGGTGGCGCCGGTGGTGCCGCACACGCCGCTCGAGTTCGGGACCGCGTTGCGCACGCTGCGCGAGCTCGTGCCGTAGAGCGACAGGGCATAGCCGATCTGGAGGTCGCCGGCGCTGTGCACGGCGATGTAGCAGAAGTTGCTGCCCGTGCAGTAGCAGTCGAGCGCGTTGCGGATGCCGCCGTTGGTGGAGGAGATGGAGCTCTGGCCGTCCCAATTGGCGGCGCGCTTGTTCACGCCGGCCGACGTGGAGCTCGAGCCCCAGTACGAGAAATCGGTGTAGGTCGTCTTGTTGAAGGTGTTGCCCGGTGAGCGGCCGTGGATCCAGATGGTGTAGTTGGTGGCCTGGGCGTCCGCCGAGGCGGCAAGGATGATGGCGCAGAGGCTGGCTCCCAAGAGTTTGCTGAACTGCATGGCGTCTCCTCGTGACAGGTTCGGTGAGAGGTGAGGGCCCACTCGGCGAGCCGTGGCCCGCCGGCGGCTACGGCCCGCAGATGCAGGAAGGGAGCCAGACACAAGACCCCTCGTGCGACCCCCGGACGCTCGCTCTCCTATGCGGTAAAGCCCCGTTCGTCCCGGAGTTCCAAAGGGGGTAGGGCGGTCGGACCGGAGCCCTCCCGCGATGCCTCCCGGGGGGAGGGCCCCCGATCTGGGGCCTCGGCCCCCGGCGCGCACATCATCTGCTGGAGGGAGGAAGGGGGAGAGGCGGAGGGGGAGACAGGAGGGCCGGCGACGAGGAGGTCGGCGGTGGGGAGGTCGCTAGGCGCTTGGACGACTCTCTAGAGGGCGTAGGTGACGCAGTCGGCGCGCGCCTGCGAGACGATGCCGCCCCAGTTGCCGTTCGTGTAGTGGTTGTAGTTCTCGCCGTCGTCGCGGAACTGGACCGTGTGGTAGGACCACTTGGCCTTGCCGTTGCTCGTCGCCCCCGAGCCCGTGGTGAGCGTGCCGTCACAGAAGAGATCGCCCGGGTTGCAGAAGGAGCCCGTGGAGGCCACGCCGCCCGTCGTATGATAGGAGACGGCCTCATCGTCCTGGCCGGGGAGGATGCCCGAGTAGAGGGTGCCCGAGGCGCCGGCGAAGTTATAGAAGGTGCGGCCGCCGGTCACGTTGTGGTTGTAGAGGGCGCGGGCGTTGCCGGTCTTGAGGTCGTTGTCGATGGCGTTGCCGGTGAACACCTGGCCCACGTTGGCGAGCTCGCTGCCGCCGCTCGCGCCCGAGGCCACGTCGACCCAGTAGATGTTCCAGCCGGTCTGGGTGGCGCCGGTCGTGCCGCACACGCCGCTCGAGTTCGGGACCGCGTTGCGCACGCTGCGCGAGCTCGTGCCGTAGAGCGACAGGGCGTAGCCGATCTGGAGGTCACCCGCGCTGTGCACGGCGACGTAGCAGAAGTTGCTGCCCGTGCAGTAGCAGTCGAGCGCGTTGCGGATGTTGCCGTTGGTCGAGGAGATGCTGCTCCCACCATCCCAGTTGGCGGCGCGCTTGTTCACGCCGGCCGCCGTGGAGCTCGGACCCCAGTACGAGAAGTCCGTGTAGGTCGTCTTGTTGTAGGTGTTGCCCGGCGAGCGGCCGTGGATCCAGACGGTGTAGTTGGTGGCCTGGGCGTCCGCCGAAGCGGCAAGGATGATGGCGCAGAGGCTGGCTCCCAAGAGTTTGCTGAACTGCATGGCTTCTCCTCGTGACAGGTTCGGTGAGAGGTGAGGGCCCGCTCGGCGAGCCGGTGGCCGGCCGGGGGTCATCGCCTCCAAATGCAGGAAGGGCGCCAGTCATGAGACCGCTCGGGTGACTCCCGGGCGCTCGCCCTCCTGCGAGCGAAAGCCTGGTTCGTCCTGGGTTTCCCAAGGAGGTAGGGCGGTCGGGCCAGAACCCTCCCGCAGCGCCTCCCGGGGGGGACGGGCCCCGATCTGGGGTCTCGGCCCCCGGCGCGAACGCGTTGCCCCGGGCCCGCTGGCCGAACGCGCAAGGCATCCCCGGAGCCTTCAGGCACGCGTCACGGACCCGGGGGAGATACGAGAGCAGGCCAGCAGAATCAGTGAGTTACCTGCTGGTATCTCGCCCGCCTTGGTCTAGAGTGAGGCGCGGCCACGCCCCGCACCGGGCCGACCTTGGCCCCGGAGACCCCGAATGACCCTGCGCCTGCGAAAACTCGGCGGTACCTATCAATTCGTCGTCCAGGACGACACCGACCTCGAGATCATCGATCGCATCGACCCCGCCCGCTGGGCCGCGACCAGCGTCCCGCGGACCACGCTCCACTGCGACCCCGCCTTCCTGGCCGCGCTCGATCCCGAGGGCACGGGCCGCATCCGCGTGTCCCAGCTCATCGCCGCGCGCCAGTGGCTGTTCGAGCGCATCACCCACCGCGGCCGGCTGCGCGAACGGAGCGAGGTGCTGTTCCTCTCCGACCTCGACACCACCCGCATCGCCGGCCAGGAGCTGCGCAAGGCCGCGGAGCGGGTCGTCGCCGAGCTGCGCCTCGCCAACCCCATGTGCATCGCCCTCGCCGAGCTGCGCGCCTTCCGCCAGGGCTACAAGGACCTCCTCGCCAACGGCGACGGCGTCATCCCGGCCGAGCTGGTCGGCGACGAGGCGCTCGCGGCCGTGGTGCGCGACGTCATGGCGACGGCCGGCTCGGCCCCCGATGCCAGCGGCAAGGGCGGCGTGGGGCTCGCCGAGATCGACCGCTTCGTCGAGCGCGGCCGGGCCTGGCTCGCGTGGCAGGCGGCCGCGGTCCAGCCCCTCGGCGAGGACACCGAGGCGGCGGCCGGCCTCATCCAGGCCCTCGACGCCAAGATCGAGGAGTACTTCTGGGTCTGCGAGCTCCTGCGCAAGGAGGCGCAGCCGCCCGAGCTCCTCCGTCTGGCCGAGGCGGATCTGCGCACGCTCGGCACCGCGGACAGCCCGGTCCTCACCGAGCACTTCACGCGCGCGGCGCTGGCCATGCCCCTCCCGAGCGCCGAGCTCGCGCTCGACACCGTCATCAACCCGGTCTACCGCGAGCGCTTCGCCGAGCTGCGCACCCGCGTGCTCGAGCGCGTGCTCGGGCCCGGCACCCGCAGCCTGACGTACGCTTCTTGGGAGAAGGTCAAGGCCACGTTCGCGGGCTACTTCGCCTGGCAACGCGAGAAGCCGAGCGAGCCGTTCCAAACCCTCGGCGCCGCGCGAGTGCAGGCCCTGCTCGCGGGCCCCGAGCTCGAGCGGCTCCGCGAGCTGTCTCGCCAGGACGCGGCCGCCGGGGCGGAGCTGGCCAAGCTCGACGAGCTCGAGAAGCTCATCCTCCTCCAGCGCTGGCTCCTCGATCTGGCCAACAACTTCGTCAACTTCTCGGCCATCTACGATCCCGCCCAGACCTCCCTCGTCGAGCGCGGCTCCCTCGTCATCGACGGCCGGCGGCTCGAGTTCTGCGTCCCGGTCGAGGATCGCGCCGCGCACAAGGCCGTGGCCCACGAGAGCCTCCTCTTCCTCGTCTACGCGCAGATCATCGACAAGGAGCGCGCCGCGCCGGCCTACGAGGTGGTGGCGCCGGTGACGAGCGGCGAGCGCGGCCGGCTGCGGGTCGGCAAGCGCGGCATCTTCATCGACACCGCCGGCAAGGAGTGGGACGCGGTGATCGTGGACCTCGTCGACAACCCCATCTCGCTCCTCGAGGCCATCAAGGCGCCGTTCCGGCGCGCCGCGCAGTTCGTCCAGCGGAAGGTCGAAGAGCTCACCCAGAAGCAGCAGGCGGCGCAGGAGGACCTCACGCTCGCCCGCATCGACAAGAGCGTGACCCAGACCAACAAGGCGCTCGAGAACGCCTCCAAGGAGAAGGCGCGCCAGGAGCTGCCCGAGGACGCCCCGAAGTCCAAGGACAGCGGCAGCATCACCCCCCGCGATCTCCTGCTCGGCGGCGGCATCGCCCTGGCCGCGGTGGGCTCGGCGCTCGCCTACCTGGTCACGGCCCTGTCCCGGGTCGAACCCCTCCACGTGCTCGCCGCGCTCGGCAGCGTGTTCGCCGTCATCATCCTGGTGAGCGGCTTCCTCGGCTGGCTCAAGCTGCGCCGCCGCGACATGAGCCTCGTGCTCGAAGCGAGCGGCTGGGCGGTCAACCTGCGCATCAAGATCACGCGCGGCGTGGGACGGCTCTTCGCGTTCGAGCCCGCCTGGCCCGAGGGCGCCGTCAAGGACAAGCGCGATCTGGTCCAGGATCCGAGCGAGCGGTCGAGCTGGCCCCTCGTGCTGATCATCGGTGGGATGGCGGTGGCGGGCGCCGCCTACTACTACTACGTCTATCTGAACGGGCGGTGAGGCCGCCCGGGAGCGGGCGCATCCGGCAGGCGAGTTAGAGCAGGGCACCGGACGGGTTGAACCCCGTTCGGTGCTCTCGTCTAGGGCTTCACCGCGAGGGTCATCCCCTCGGCGGCGACGAAGGTCTTCATCGCCGGGGCATGCGACAGCGTCCAGGTCGTGGCATCGGCGCCCACCTTGTCGAGCGCCGCATCGCTGCGCATCGGATCGTGATGGTGCATCGCCAGCTGGCGCACCTCCGCCGCCCGACCGAGCTCGAGCACCTCCTCCATCACCGAGTGCCCCCAGCCGCGCTTGGCCGGCATGTCCCCGATGAGGTACTGCGTGTCGTGGATGAGGAGCCCCGCGCCCTTGGTGAAGCGCGCCAGATCGCCCGGGCTCGTGGTCACCTTTCCCGGTGGATACAGCTCGTTGTCGGTGAGGTAGCAGAGCGACGAACCATCGGCGTCGTCGATGCGGAAGCCGTCGGCGCCGCCCGGGTGATTGAGCGCGATGTGCGACACCACCGCCGAGCCCACGCGCACCGTGTCGAGCACGTCGGGGGCGCGGTCGACGCGCGCGGGCAGGGCATCGGCCGACACCGGGAAGTGCTCGTCATCGAACATGAGCGCCCGCGCCAGCACCACGCGCGAGCGTTTGGACAGGGCGTGGAAGATGATGTGGGCATCGGGCCGCCAGAGCGGCGCGAAGAACGGCAGCCCGAGGATGTGATCCCAGTGCGGGTGCGTGATGAACACGTGGATCGGACCGGGCAGCGGCCCCTGGATGAGCCGCCCACCGAGCTCGCGCATGCCCGTGCCGGCGTCGAGGAGGATGATCTGCCCATCCATCGTGCGCACCTCGACGCAGACGGTGTTGCCGCCATAGCGCACGGTGTTCTTGCTGGGCGTGGGTACGGAGCCGCGTACACCCCAGAAAGTGACTTGCATGGATAGGAGATTGCCACAGGTGGCGTCGGATGTCGTCTGCTTTCCCCGGCGCTCATGCCGCCGCAGCCTCGGGCGCGACGGAGGACCTGAGGGCAGACGAACTAGGGCCAGTTGAGCCAGGTGAAGTAGGCCCCCACCAGCACGAGCGCGGTGAGCGCCCACGCCCCGGCCAGGATCGCGGCGCCTTCCGTGACCGGCTTCCGCCGCCACGCCGCGCCGAGCCCCACGCTCGCCCCGAGCACCCCCCCGATCAATCCTCCGGACAGCCCCCACAGCACCTGGCCAAAGTACCCCAGCGTGACGCCGCCCGCCGGCAGCCCCAGCGAAAAGCGATGCGCGAGCGGCTCGTAGATCGCGAGGGGCCAGCCGGCCACGATGGGCAGCGCATACGCCAGCGCGAAACCGATCACCGCGCCCGCGCCCACGAGATACGCGCGTTCGCCCGTCACGGCCCTCCTCCCACCGCCCCCACCGCCCGATACGACGCCACCACGAGGCCGATGATCGCCCCGGTCCAGGTCGTGGCGCACACCACCAGCGACAGCCCCACGTAGAGGCGCGCCGAGGCGGGCCACCGGGCCGGATGGGCCGAGCGCCCGAGCCAGACCAGCGCCAGCGCCGCCGCGGCGCCGAGCGCCATCCAGTGCTCCTTGATATCGAACAGGCGCCCCACCCAGCCGAGATCCCCGGCCGGCAGCGGCACATCGAACCACGCCGCGCGCACCCGCACCTTGTACGTTGGATAGAGCGCCGCCCCGAGGACGAACGTGAGCACGTAGAGCGCCGCCGACACCCTGGCCATGCCGCGCTCCCGCTCGCACGCCGCATACTGCCCGCGCAGATAGCCCCGGCACCACAGGAGCTGATGCGTGGCCGCCCCGACCAGGGCCGCGGCGCCGAGGGCGTGCAACACCAGCAGCCCGCGGATCCAGCGCTCGAAGACGATCGGCCCAGTGCCCGGCGGCATCCAGGTAGAGATATGTCATGGACGAGCGAGGCCGCGCTGTCTTTTCACCGCGGCCCCGCCCAGCGCAGCGATCGGCGTTCGCCGAGCGCCGCTATTCCGTACCGGTCAACGGCGGCTGGCGACGCAGGAAGGTGGGGATGTCGATCTCCGTCTCCTCCGACAGAGCCGCCACGCGCGGCAGCCCGCCCGGGGTGGCCACGCGTTCCGGACGCGGCGGCGGCGGCGGCTCGGCGCGCAGCGGCGCCTCGGGGCGCACCGACTCCCGCGGCTTCTCCGTCAACCGCGGCGCGGCCGCGACCGACGTCGTGGCCCCGGCGTACGAGAGCGGCACCTGCATCTGCGCAGACCGCCGCGGCGGCGGCGCCACCACCACCGGCACGTCGCCCGCCGTCAGCGGCAGACGGTCGAAGCCCGTGGCGATCACCGTGATGCGCACCTCGTCCGTGAAGTTGGCGTCGATCACCGAGCCGAAGATGATGTTCGCGTCCTCGTGCGCCGCCTCCTGGATGAGCGACGACGCCTCATTGACCTCGAAGAGCGTCAGGTCCGGCCCCCCCGTGATGTTGATGAGGATGCCGGTCGCGCCGTTGATCGACACGTCCTCGAGCAGCGGCGAGTTGATCGCCTGCTGCGCCGCCTCGATCGCCCGGCGCTCGCCCACCGCGCGCCCCGTCCCCATCAGCGCCCGCCCCATGCTCGCCATGATGGTGCGCACGTCCGCGAAGTCGACGTTGATGAGCCCCGGGATGGTGATGAGGTCCGAGATGCCCTGCACCGCGTTGAGCAGCACCTCGTCGGCCTTGCGGAAGGCGTCGAGCATCGTCGTCTTCTGGCCGGCGATCGACAGCAGCCGATCGTTGGGGATGGTGATGAGCGTGTCCACCGCCTGCGACAGCGCCTCGATCCCCTCCTCCGCCTGACGACGGCGCTTCTTGCCCTCGAAGGAGAACGGCTTGGTCACCACGCCCACGGTGAGCGCGCCGCACTCCTTGGCCACCTGGGCGATGACCGGCGCCGCGCCCGTGCCCGTGCCGCCGCCCATGCCCGCGGTCACGAACACCATGTCCGCGCCCTCGAGCACCTCGGCGATGCGCTCCACGTCCTCGAGCGCCGCGTTCTTGCCGATCTCCGGGTTGGCCCCCGCCCCGAGCCCCTTGGTCAGGCTCGAGCCGAGGCCCACCTTGACCGTGGCCTGGTTGGATTCGAGCGCCTGAAGGTCGGTGTTGGCGGCGATGAAGTCCACCCCCTCCAGACGGCATTCAATCATCGTATTGATCGCATTACCGCCGCCCCCACCGACACCGATCACCTTGATCTTGGCGTGGGCCATGCGGTCTTCGTCGAACTCAAGGAGTGCCATCGTTTCCTCCGTGGAAGCCATTCTCTGCCGGGGGAAGGAGGGGTCAACTTTTTTGCCGCCGATTCTGCGGGGAGGGGCCGGGTCCCCGAGTCGGTGCGCGATTTCGTGAGCCGTTTCTGCGCGCCCACGGCCCAGGAGGGCATGGACCCCACGAACGTATCCCCCGCCACCGAAGGGAGACCCCTCATGTACCTCACGGATCATCTCTGCGCCCCACGCCTGCTCTTCGTCCGCGCCCTGCTCTTCGCGTCGCTCCTCGGCCTCCTCCTGCTCGCCTGCACCGGCGCCCCCCGCTTCGAGCCCAGCGAAGCCACGCTCGAAGACGTGCGGCGGGACGTGCGCACCGGCGCGATCTCTTGCCGCGCCCTCGCCCTCCGCTACCAGCAGCTGCGCGACACCCTCAACCCCCGGCTCCGCGCCATCGTCACCTGGAACGACCGCCTGCTCGAAGACGCCGACCGCCTCGACCGGATCGCCGTCGGCCAGCGCGGCCCGTTCCACTGCGTGCCGCTCGTCGTCAAGGACAACATCGACGTCGCCGGCCTCCCCACCACAGGCGGGGCGCGGGCGCTCTCCGGCTCCACCCCGGGCGCCCACGCCGCCGTCACCCAGCGCCTGCTCGACGCCGGCGCCATCGTCCTCGGCAAGGCCAACCTGCCCGACTTCGCCCTCGACGGCATCAACACCCTGAGCTCAGCCGGCGGCCAGACCGTCAACCCTTACAACCCGTCCCTCACCGTCTACGGCAGCAGCGGCGGCACCGCCGCCGCCATCTCGGCCAGCCTGGGCCTCATCGGCCTCGGCACCGACACCTTCGGCTCCCTCGTGCAGCCGGCGAGCGCCACCGGGCTCGTCTCGCTCCGCCCGACCCAGGACCTCGTCCCCGGGCGGGGCGTCCTCCCCCTCATGACGCTCCAGGACACCGTGGGCCCCATGACCCGCACCGTCGAAGACGCCGCGGCCACCCTCGAGCTGCTCGTCGACCCGCAGTACGCCGCCCAGGGCTCGCAGGAGTACACCCGGGCCCTCGTGCGGGACGGCCTCCGCGGCCTGCGCATCGGCTTCGATCCGGTCCTCCTCCAGGAGCTGCCGGCCCCGCCGCTCGTCCCGAGCGCCGAGGTCAGCGCGCTGTTCAACCAGGCGCTCGCCCGGATCGGCCAGGCCGGTGCGACGACGAAGCAGGTGAACGCGCTCGCGTCTCTCTTCCCCGCCCTCCTGCCCGTCACCAACTCCCTCTTCGCGTGCATGCCCGTCGACTTCAAGCAGGGCATCAACCAGTACCTCGGCGCGCTCGGCCCGGGAGCGCCCGTCCGATCCCTCACGGAGCTCATCGCCACCCACCAGTACCTCGACACCGTGAGCGACTTCCTCACCGCGGCCGAGGCCACACAAGACACGCTCCAGAGCAGCGCCGTGTGCCAGCAGTACCTCACGGACAAGGCCGCGGCCGCGAGCGCCGTCACCGCCTTCATGGACGAACAGGGCCTCGACCTGCTCGTCTACCCTGCGGCCAACCAGCCGCCCTTCCCCATCGGGCAGCCCCCGGCGGGCTGGTACGGCTTCCAGGGACTGTCCTCGCCCACCGGCCTCCCCTCCCTGACCCTGCCGATGGGCATCGCGCCCACCTCCGGCGCTCCCGTCGGGCTCATCTTCCTCGCCCGCAAGTACCAGGAGGCCCTGCTCCTCCAGGCGGCTTACGCCTTTCAGGAGCAGGCCCGGCCGCGCGTCCCGCCCCCCCAGCGGTAGACGCGTCCCGCCGCCGACGTCATCCCCCGCGCCGGCCGCTACCCCGGGTAGGGCCGGCGCTCCCGCTCGACGAACGCGCGCACCGAAGGCCGCGCCCACTGCGCCTCGGCGAACGCCTTCAGCTTGGGCCCGACGTCGTGACCATTGAGGATGAGCCGGTGCAGCATGAACGCGAGATCGCTGTCCGCGAGGCTCCACGCCCCGAACATCGTCGTGGCCCCATCCGGGACCAGGATGCCCGCCGCCCGCTCGAGGCGCGAGACATCGTGCACCGCCGTCGGCGACAGCGGCGCCTCGGCCCGCTGGAAGAACATCGTCGTCGTGGGCCGCTCGTCGCGCAGCGCGGCGAGATCGCTGCGCACCCAGGCCATCACCTGACGCGCCCGCGCGCGCTTCTGCACGTCCTCGGGAAAGAGGCGCGGGTAGCGCGGCGGCGGGAAGATCTCTTCCAGGTACTCGGCGATCGCGCTCGACTCCGCCAGCCAGAAGTCGCCGTGGACGAGCGCGGGCACACGCCCCGTGAGCGAGCGGTCGCGGTACTCCGGCTCATGGTGGTCCTTCCCCGGCAGGTGCAGCGAGCGCGTCTCGAACGGCACGCCCTTCTCGGTCAGCGCCACGAACGCGCTGAACACATAGGGGCTGATCCAGTAGGAGTCGACATACAGGGCCAGGGTCGGTGTCGGAGTGCTCATGGCGGCACTCTATCACCACCCCGTCACCCCGCAGGGCCCCGATGTCAGCGCGGTAGATCGATGGTCAGGAAGCGAGCACCGGCAGGCGCCTGCCGGATCTCGCCGATCGGCACGAAGGCCGCCTGATCTTGCGGCGTACCGCCGATGAGGCTCAGTTGGAAGACGAGCAGATCGCCATCGCGCGCCGGCACCTGCGCCCCGGCCTGCGTCTCCTCGTACTGCGCGAACGTCGCCGGCGGCGCGGGATAGCGATGCTCGAACGTGACGATCGGCAGGTCTTCGCTGGTCCCCTGGCGACGCCAGAGGATCTCGAAGCGCACCACCGGCTCGTCCGAGATGAAGCCGTCGGCGATGAGATGATAGGCCCCGGCCGGAATCGGCCCGGACAAGCGATAAGCGACGGTGACGGGGCGCACGGCCTCGACGATCGGCGGTCAATACGGGGGCGGCTCGTGATCCTCGATCGTGAGCGTGCCGTCCGTCGGCGAGTTGAGCCAGAGCCGACGAGGCCCATTGCCGCAGCCGAGGAGCACGAGCGCGAGCAGCGGCCCCCACAGCAAGGCCCCAAGGGAGGGGCCGAGGGCGTGGATGATGCGCAGGCTAGCCTTCATACAACTCATTATGTTTCCCCCATCGGCCCAACGCCAATCGCCAGAACCTCTGTCAGGGCCCCGCACGACGTCACTTCACCTCAGCCGAGCTTGGCCCGCGCCTCGTGCGCCAGACGCACGAGCTCGCGCCGCGCCTCCTCGCTCGTCGCGATCGGCGCCGGAAAGCCGAGCCGCGCCGGCTTGGGCCCTGCCGGCGTCGTGACCGTCATCTCGAAGCCGTAGCGATCGATCGCCGTCATCACCGCCGCCGTGGCATCGGCATGGCCGGCGAACGCGCGGGCATAGCCGAGCAGCGCCGCGCCGTGATCCTGATTCATGTGCCCCAGGATCCCCGCCGCCACCGGCGCCAGGGGATCCGGCTCGGCCGCCAGGAACTCCTGCGCCCCCACCCACGACATCCGGCCGTAGCCGCCGATGTAGCGCAGGCTCTCGACCTCGAGCCGATAGAACGCGAAGTCCTTCATCCCGAGGTAGTACTCCGTCCCCGGGTGCGCGGCGAAGAAGCACCGCCCCGCCGCCTCGCGCTCGCCCTCCGGCACCACGCCCAGCCGCCCGAGCAGCGTCACCCGCGCGAGCGCCAGCGGATCGCCCCCCGCCACGAGCGGCTCGGTCACGAGCAGCGAGCCGCGCGGATCCACCAGGAGATTGCGGGTGTGCTCCGCCAGCGAGCTCAGGAGAAAGAGCGGATGCCCCTTCTCATCGAGCCCGTAGATGACCAGCGACGTATAGGGATACCCCGCCGGGTCGCGCGCCACCGTGCCGAGCGCCGCCCGCCGCTCGAGCGACGCCAGCGTCCGGCTCCGCTCCGCATGGCTCGGCGCCGGCACCCGCGGCCCCTCCGCCCCTGGCGCTCCTCCCCCAGATCCCGCCTGCGCCGGCCGACCATCGTCATGACCGCTCATGACATCGCCCCGCTCGCCGGCGTCGCCCCCGCCGGCTCGAAGCCGAGCTCGAGCTTCCCGCCCTCGGCCGACACCCGCACCTGCCCCCCGTTCTTGAGCGCCCCGAACAGGATCGCGTCCGCCAGCGGCCGCTTGATCTCGTTCTCGATGAGCCGCGCCATCGGCCGCGCCCCGAACTGCTCATCGAACCCATGCTCGGCCAGCCACAGCCGCGCCTCGTCCGTGAGCACGATCTGGATCTTCTTCTCCGCCAGCTGCAGGCCGAGCTCGTGCACCTGACGGTCCACCACCTGCACGATCACCTGCGGCGTCAGCGGCTCGAACACCACCCAGGCATCCAGCCGGTTGCGGAACTCCGGACTGAAGGTGCGCTCGATCGCCGACTTCGCCTGCTCGCGCGTGTGCTGCGCCTTGGCCTTCATCTCCGGCGAGCCGAAGCCGAGCTTGCGCGACGACATCTCGCGCGCCCCCGCGTTCGTCGTGAGGATCAGGATCACGTGCCGGAAGTCCGCCTTGCGACCGTTGTTGTCCGTGAGCGTCGCGTGATCCATCACCTGCAGGAGGATGTTGTAGAGGTCCGGGTGCGCCTTCTCGATCTCGTCGAGCACCACCACCGCGTGCGGCGTCTTGCGCACCGCGTCCGTCAAGAGCCCGCCCTGGTCGAAGCCCACATACCCCGGCGGCGCGCCGATGAGCCGCGACACCGTGTGCTTCTCCATGTACTCCGTCATGTCGAAGCGAATGAAGTTCACCCCCAGCACCTGGGCCAGCTGCTTGGCCAGCTCCGTCTTCCCCACGCCCGTCGGCCCCGAGAACAGGAACGACCCGATCGGCTTGTCGTGCGCGCGCAGCCCCGAGCGGGACAGCTTGATGGCCGCCGACAGCTGCTCGATCGCGTGTTCCTGGCCAAAGATCACCCGCTTCAGCCCCGGCTCCACGTTGGCGATCGCCACCTCGTCCGACGCCGACACCGACGTCGACGGCACCCGCGCGATGCGCGCCACCGCGTCCTCCATCTCCTTGGGCCCGAGCTCCTCCAGCCGCAGGTCCGAAGGACGCAGCCGGTTCGCCGCCCCCGCCTCGTCCACCACGTCGATCGCCTTGTCCGGCAAGTGACGATCGTTGAGCCAGCGCGCCGACAACTTGGCCGCCGACTCGAGCGACTCATCGTTGTATCGCACCTGATGATGCTCCTCGTAGCGGCTGCGCAGCCCCTTCAGGATCTGGATCGTCTCCTCGATACTCGGCTCGGTCACCTCGATCATCTGGAAGCGCCGCCCGAGCGCGCGGTCGCGCTCGAAGGACGACTTGTACTCCGCGTACGTCGTCGCCCCGATGCAGCGCAGCTCCCCCGCCGCCAGCGCCGGCTTGAGCAGGTTCGACGCGTCCATCGACCCGCCCGACGTCGCCCCCGCCCCCACGATCGTGTGGATCTCGTCGATGAACAGGATCGCCTTCGGGTTCTTCTTGACCGCGTTGATGACCCCCTTCAGGCGCTGCTCGAACTCCCCGCGGAACTTCGTCCCCGCCAACAGCGCCCCCATGTCGAGCGCATAGATCGTCGATCCCGACAAGAGCTGCGGCACTCGATCCTCGTGGATCGCCAGCGCCAGCCCCTCGACAATCGCCGTCTTCCCCACCCCCGGCTCGCCCACGAACACCGGATTGTTCTTGCGACGGCGGCACAGCACCTGGACCGTACGCTGCAGCTCCTCCGCGCGCCCGATCAGGGGATCGATCTGCCCCGCCGCCGCCTTCTCCACCAGATTGATCGTGAAGATCTTGAGCGGGTCGCGCGCCGGCCCGCGGTCCTCGTCCTGGACCTCGCTCTCCGCCTCGTCCTCATCGCCCGCCGGCTGGAGCGCGCGCGACATCGAGTCCTCGTCGTCCTCCTCCGGCATCTTCGAGAGGCCGTGCGACACGAAGCTCAGGAGGTCCATCCGGGTCACCCCCTGCTGCTCGAGCAGGTAGACCGCGTGCGAGTCCGCCTCCCGGAAGAAGGCCACCAACACATCGCCGCTGTCGATGTCCCCCTTGCCCGACGTTTGCACATGAAAGGCCGCGCGCTGCATCACCCGCCAGAACGCCGCCGTCTGCTCCGGATCCTTCTCCACCCCCTCGGGCAGCGGCTCGATGTCCGCGCCAAAGAAGCGCTCGAGATCGCGCGTCAGCCGGATCGGGTCCGCGCCACAGGCGCGCAAGATCCCGAGCGACGTCGGGTTGCGCAGCATGGCCGCGAGCACGTGCTCGAGCGTGACGAACTCGTGGCGGCGACGCTTCGCGTCCGCGAAGGCATCGCCGATGGTGGCCTGCAGCTCTTTGGAAATCGTGACTGGCATCGTTTTACTTCGCTCTCTCCACCGTTAAGCCCGCTCTCGCCTGTGGGGCGCTCATTCCGGCTCCACCGTACAGAGGAGCGGGAACTCCGCCTCCTGGGCCAGCGCCATGACCTTGGCGGCCTTGGTCTCGGCGATCTCTTTCGTATAAACCCCCGCCACCCCCACCCCGTTGCGATGCACGTGCAGCATGATGGCCGTCGCGTCCGACTCCGATCGATGAAACACGGTCCGCAAGATCTCCACCACGAACTCCATCGTCGTGTAATGGTCGTTGTGGAGTAGCACCTTGAAGAGGCGCGGTTTCTTGACCTTCTTCTCGGTCAAGATCGCGACATCCCCCTCCTCGTCCTGTTCCAGCTCGTCCTTCCGGCGGCTCATCGCTTCACTCTGAACGCTACACTACCTTTAGCCATGAGGCGGGCGCGTTGCAAACCCCCCCGGGCCCGTTCCATCTCGCCCGCCGGGAGCGCCGGGCCGCCCCAGGACCGCTTGTGCCCCCTCCCGAAGTGCTTACAAGGCCCATGCACCAAGGCGTGGGAGCCGCATGGCGCTCGGGCGGGCGGGCAGGGCACCTCTACTTCTAGATCCTCTACATCCAGCGGACAGCCGCCCCGAACGGTCGGCGGTCCCCGCTCATGCTACCGTCCGCATCGTGGCACTCCTCGGCCTTGAGGACTTCGGTCGCCTCCCCGCCTCGGTCTTCCTGCTGGCGGCGGCGCGTTGCGTCAACACCTTTGGTTTCTCCCTGGTCATGCCCTACCTCGCCTTCCACCTCACGGCGCACGCCGGGGTGAGCATGACCACCGTGGGCGGCATCTACACCGTCGCCGGCGTGCTCGGGGCTGCCGCGCAGCTGATCGGAGGGGAACTCTCGGATCGCCTGGGCCGCCGCCGGGTCATGGTGCTCACGCTCGGCCTGCGCGCCTTCGGCATGGCGGCGCTCGGCCTGGCCCTCCTGCGATCCGCGCCCCTGCCCATGATCGCGCTCCTCGTCATCATCAACAGCATGCTCCGCAGCGCCTTCGAGCCTGCCGCGCACGCCCAGGCCGCCGTGCTCACCGCCCCCGCCTCGCGCGCCGCCGCCTTTGGTCTGCAGCGTGTCGGCATCAACCTCGGCTGGGCCCTCGGCCCCGCGCTCGGCGGCCTCTTCGCCTCGCGCGCCTTCGCCCCCATGTTCTTTGCCGCCGCCTGGCTCACCCTCATGGCCACCGCGGGATGCGCCCTCGTGCCGGACCGCCCCACCGAGAGCGCGGAGCCCACCGGCGGCCCCCCGGGCGTGCCCGGCATCAAAGAGGATCCCTTGCGAGCGCCCCTGCGGCTCCTCGCCGTCCCGCGCCCGCGCGCGTTCGTCATCTTCCTCGGCTCGACCCTCCTCATGTCGATCCTCACCACCCAGCTCTTCTCCACCCTGTCCGTGTACGCCATGGGCCGGCTGCACATCCCCGAAGCGCGCTTCGGCCTCCTCTACACCATCAACGGCGCCATGGTCGTGCTCCTCCAGGGCCTCGGCGTGACCCTGATCAACCGCCTCGGCCTCGAACGCATCCTGCTCATCGGCCCCCTCTGCTACGTCACCGGCTACCTGGCCATCGGCCTGGCGGGCTCCTACGGCGCGCTCGGCGTCGCCGTAGCGCTCGTGACCTGCGGCGAGCTCCTCACCGAGCCCTCTGAGATGATGGCCGCCGTAGCGCTCGGTGATCCGGCGCGCCCCGGACGCGCCATCGGCGTCTTCGGGCTGCTCTCTTCGCTCGGCAACTCGCTCGGCCCGAGCGTAGGCGCGCTCCTCTACGACCATACCGCCGGCCATCCGCTCCAGCTCTGGGGCACCATCGCCGTCATCGGGCTCATCGGCGCCGCAGGCTATCGCGCCGTCGGCGCCATCGAGACCGAGCCTCGAAAAGACCTGTCTCCTGCCCATTAATTCAGCGAAGCAGCCTCCGTAACGGTGGAAGCAGCCCCCGTAGCGGTGGAAGCAGCCTCCGTAATGGGGGAAGCAGCCTCCGTAACGGTGGAAGCAGCCTCCGTAACGGTGGAAGCAGCCCGCGTAAAGGTGGAAGCAGCCACCGTAACGGTGGAAGCAACCCGCGTAACGACGGTGGAAGCAACCACCGTAACGGTGGAAGCAACCACCGTAACGATCGAAGCAACCACCATAACGGTGGAAGCAACCACCGTAACGATGGAAGCAACCACCATAACGGTGGAAGCAACCACCATAACGGTGGAAGCAGCCCGCGTAACGGTGGAAGCAACCCGCGTAACGGTGGAAGCAGGCCCCCTAACGGTGGAAGCAGCCCTGGTTGCCCTGGGGAGGAGAGGCGGCATCGCCAATCCAGGGCCCTATGGACAGCTTTCGGCGTGAGCATTAGGGTAGGCGCCATGTCCGTGCTCAACGCCGTCCAAAGTGGTTTTTCGTACCTTCGCACCCACCCCATGTACCTGGTCGACGCTGCCCGCAACGCGGCGCGCCTGCAGCTCTCGGTGCCCCTCGATCTGTTCCGCTGGCTGCTCGAACGGCGGCCCCGCGGCAAGGGACCAGAGCGCATCGAGCTCTACGCCTCCCCCCCCGCGATCGGCGCGGCCCTGACCGTCGACCTCTACGGCACCAAGATCGACGTGTCGGCCAACCTCGGCATCGAGGCCATCGAGAACCAGCCCGACACGCTACGGCTGTCGCTGCGGGTGCGCGACCTCGCGGTGCGGGCGCCCGAGGGGAGCCCCGCGGCGATGATGGTGCAGACGCTCGATCTCAAGCGCCCCGGCACCCTGATGAACCTCATGCCGAAGCGCCACAACGTGCTGCTCGAGGCGCGCGACGACCTCTTCGTCCTCGACCTCTTCAAGATCCGCGCGCTCGCCGAGAACCAGACCCTGCGCAAGGTCCTGGCCGCGCTCAGCGACGCGGTGTCCATCACGCGCGTCTACACCGAGGGCGACCTCCTCGTCATCGGCATCAACGTCAATCCCTTCGCCCTGCCGATCGCCGTGGCGCGCCTGCGCTCCGGCTAGCCGGGATCCCCATCGACAACTCGGGCGTCCCCGCGGAGCCTGGCCTCTCCGCCCGGGACGCCCGCGCCACGTAGCCTGGCTCAGCCTGGCGTGCGGAAGACGAACGGGAAGACCAGCGTCACATTGCGCGCCCGCGGCCACTTCCAGCCCGACACCTCGCGGCGCAGGCACTCGGCCACCGTGGGATCCGCCAGCGTATCGTCCTCCACCGCCGTGTTCACCACCTGCCCTGCGTCGCCCACGCGGATGCGCAGCGAGATCGTCCCTGCGAGGTCCGGATCGCGCTTGAGCGCGTGGGTATGACACGCCTCGATCTGCCGCTGCCGCTGCCGCGCCATCTCACGCACCTCCTCGGGCGAGGAGGGGGCGATTGTAGGACTCGGCTTGTCCACGCGCAGTGAGGTCCGAAGCTCCCCGGGCTCCATCTCAAGCAACATCCAGTGGGTCTCAGGGGCAAAGCCGGGCCGCGTGAACTCCACCAGGTGCCGGCCATGGGGCCGGCGCAGCCACAGCGGCGCCGCGCCAAAGCTCACCCCATCCACGGCGATCTGTCCCGCCGGCTCCGATTGAAGCTGCAACGAGCTCGTGGCCGCCAGGAGCCCCGCCAGCACGCCCGCCGAGTCCAGAGACCCGTTCCACGGCAACATCCCGAACTCGCTCGCGGCCCGCAACGCCGACGCCTCCCGCGCCGACATCTCGTGCACCCGCTCGCCCACGATCTGCCCGGGCGGAAAGAACATCTTCATCGGCGCCGCGATGCGATGACCCTCGGACTGCCCGGGGAGCGACACCGCCACCACGCCCTCCAGCACCTCCACCGTCGTCCCGCTCGCGCTCGCCCCCACCACGAACCACGTCCCATGCACGCTGACCTCGTGATGCGGCGTCACCACGCGGAGCGACTCGCCCGGCTGATGAGGCCCCACGCGCACCGCCACGCGTCCGTGATCGAGCTCGAGCGCCTGCGCCCGCAGCTCGAGGCGCGCCAGCCCGAGCGCGCTGTCCGGCTCCAGCAGCGCCCCCGACCCCTCGCCCCACTGAAACCCAACGCGCCCCCCCTGCCGGGTCACGAGACGATCGCCCATCGTGAGCGTACCCGCCTTGCGCGGATCGAGCTCCCGGCCCTCGTGCCGCAGCACCGCATCCCCTGCCACGAGCGTCACCAGCGCCTGCAACGGGCGCAGCGGCAGCGCCGCCGGCGCCGCCGGCGATGACGGCGGCGCCTTGGGCAGGAGGGCCTGCACCTCGACCCGCGCCTCGTGCCGCGGCCGCACGATCCAGAAACCCACCGCCGCCGCCGCCGCCAGACCGAACGCCAGCGCGGCCGGCCAATGCCGAGAGCGCCCCGCCCTCGGCTCCTTGCCCGACCACGTCCAGCGCAGCGTCGCCTCCATGCGCGCCGTCCCCACCGACGCCGCGGGCGATTGCTCGGCCACCGCCTTCAGCGCCGCCTGCGCCCCGCCCACCCGGGACAACACCTGCCGGCAGCTCTCACACTCGGCGAGGTGCCGCGCCATCCGTTCACGCCGGGCCGGGGCCACACGGCCCAGCGCGTAATCGGCCAGCCGAACGGGGTCCAGATGACTCATACGAGCCCCCCATCGAACGCCTGCTCGCGGCTCACGCGCTCATAGAACTCCTTGCGCGCGTAGTGCAGCCGCGTGCGCACCGTCAACACCGGAGAGCCCACCAGCTCGGCGATCTCCTTGGCCTCGTGCCCCTCGATCTCGTGCAGCACGAACACGAGCCGCTTCTTGGGCGACAGTTCATCGAGGATGCGATAGACCGCCGCCATGCGTTCGCGCGCCTCGAGCGTGCGATGCGGCGTCCCCTCGTCCTGCAGGTCGGCCGCCACCTCGGGCTGCACCTCAGCCAGGCGCTTGAGCTTGCGCAGCCGCTGCATGGCCACGTTGATACAGATCCGATAGAGCCAGGTAGAGAGCTTCGAGTCCCCCCGGAACCGGGGGATGGAACGGAACGCCTCGATGAAGACCTCCTGGAGCACGTCTTCGAGGTCGCCGCGCCCCGGCCCGAGGATCCGGAACAGCGTACGCGCCACGTCCGCGCGGTACTGGCGATAGAGCGTCCCGAGCGCCTCCCGGTCCCCCTTGCGGCAGCGTTCGACCAGCGCATCCACCTCTTGCTCCGGGAGGTCCGTGCGTGTGCGCTTGCCTGTGCTCATCATCGCTCCCCCATGAGTGTACATGGAGCCGCCGAACGTTCAGTGATCTTCCAGTTTCGTGCCTCATCGGGCTCCGATCCCCTGGCAGAGAGCAGCAGCGCACAGGTTCCGTGCTAGGGACCGCCCAGCTCCGGGGCCCTCTGGCGCCGCCACCACGCCGCCACCCCGGAGGGGGAGGAAACTGACACATGGCGACGCTCTATCTCGGGGGACCGGTCTGGACGCAGAAGCGCTGGGTCGGCAACTTCTTTCCGGCCGGCGCCCGCCCGGCCGATTTCCTGGCGCTCTACAGCCGACGCCTGAACACGGTCGAGAACCACAGCACCTTCTACAGCCTGCCGGCCCCACACACCGTGCAGCGCTGGCGCGAGCAGACCCCGCTCGGCTTTCGCTTCTGCTGCAAGTTCCCGCGCCTCCTCAGCCACGACCGTCACCTCCTCCACATAGAGGAGGAGAGCGCGGAGTGGGTGGCGCGCCTACGCCAGCTCGGCGACCGCGCCGGCCCGAGCTTTCTCCAGCTGCCGCCCGATTTTGGCCCGGCCGACCTCCCCACCCTCACCGCCTACCTCGACCGCCTGCCACCAGATCTCCAGGTGGCCGTGGAGGTACGCCACCCCGGCTGGTTCCACGCGCATCCGGCCGCGGCCCTGGCCCAGGAGCTCAGCGCGCGCGGCCGGGCCCGCGTCAACTACGACGTCCGCCCCCTGCGCGCCCCGGGCCCGCGCGATCCCCTTACGATGAAGGCCCTCGAAGTCAAACCCGAGGTCCCCGTGACCTTCGAGCGCACCGCGCCGTTCGCCCTCGTGCGCTTCGTCTCCCACCCCACCCCTGCCGGCAACCAGCCCTTCTTCGCCGAGTGGGCGCCCCAGGTCGCCGAATGGCTCGCGGCCGGCGCGGACGTCTACTTCTGCATCCAGCACGCCGACGACTTCCTCGTCCCCGCCCTGTGCCGCGATTTTCACGAGGAAGTCGCGCGGCTCGTGCCGGCCCTGCCCACCCTGCCCGCCTGGCCCTCGCCCGGCCGCACACCCGAACGGCAGGGCCGCCTCTTTTGACGTGATGTGTGCGTGGACCGGCTAGGCCGCGGCCGAGAGGTGCCCCCATTGCTTCATATCGTCGAGCGTCTGGAGGATGCTCTCCGGGACGGGCCGGAAGTGCAGGCCGAGCTCGCGCTGGATCTTCGAGTTGTCGTAGCGCGGCACGCGGCCGACGTGCGTGCGCAGGTAGGAGCCGACGCCCTTGGGCTGGAAGTACGAGCTCAGCTTGACCACGTAGTCTCCCATCGAGCAGTCGAGGCCGAGCTTGGGCAGCTTGTAGCCGCCATAGCCGGACTTGGCCAGGAGCTCGACGACCTCGCGCATGGGGATCGTGCTGGCCGCGCAGATGTAGCGCCCCCGCGCCGCGGGCGTCTCCAGGGCCGCCACATGGGCCAGCGCCACGTCGCGCACGTCGACGAAGCCCCAGGTGAAGCTCATGATCCCGGGGTACTTGCCCGACAACAGATCGGCGAACACCTGGTTGGACGTGTTCACGCTCGGCGAGAGCGAAGGACCGATCACGAGGAAGGGGTTGATGACGACGAGGTCGAAGCCCGGCTTGTCCTTCTCGACCATGCTCCAGGCCTCGCGCTCGGCCAGCGTCTTCGAATAGTAGTAGGGGTTGCGCTCGAGGCTCGACTTGGTGTTCCAGTCCTCCTCGGTGAGCATGTGCTCGCCCTCGGGCTCGTCGGTGATCGCGGCCATCGACGAGGTCAGGATGACCCGCTGGACCGTGCCGGCGCGCTTGCAGGCGCCGAGGACCGCGCGCGTGCCCTGCACCGCCGGGTCGACCAGATCCTTCTGTGGATCCTTGGCGTCGAGGACGTACGGGCTCGCCGTGTGCATGACGTGGGTGCAGCCGGCCACCGCCCGATCGAAGGCCTTCTCGTCGAGCAGATCGCCCTCGACCAGCTCCAGCCGCTCGGCCGCGCCGGGCAGCTTCTGGAGGTGCTCGTAGGACTTGGCGTTGGCGAGCTTGCGGACCGTGCCGCGCACGCGATAGCCGCGGGCGAGCAGCTCCCGCACGATGTGCGAGGCGATGAAACCGGCGGCGCCGGTGACGCAGATGGGGGCGGTGGTGACGGGTGGGCTCATGGTCGTGCTCCTTGTCGGGCGTTGCGGATCACATCCGGGGTGACGTCGTCGGGAAGGCCGAGGCGGGCCACGCGCACCAGGCCCTCGAGCCAGCGCTGATGATAGTGGCGCATGCTGGGAAGAAGTAGCGGTCTCAAGAGCCGCGGCGCCACGCCCCGCTGCACCTCCTCGGTGCGCAGCCGCAGGCCGCCGGGCACGGGTTCGAGCAGCCAGGCGTGATAGCCCCGGGCGCCGAGGCCTTGCCCTCGCCAGGCGAGGCGCTCGCAGGGCACGAACTCCTCCACCACGGTCTCGACCCGCACCCCGAAGGTCCACCAGCGAAACCGGGTCCCCGGCCGAAGGTCAGGCCCGCTCGACGACGCATCGAGGAGCTCGAGCCCCCAGCAGTTGGAGTAGAAGTCCTTCCAGCGGCCGGCCCGGACGAGCCACGCCCACACCGCCTCGGCGCTCACGTCGCTCTCGAGGACGTTGACCGCGTGGAGCGAGGCCCGCGCGGGGGTGAGGTCTTCGGGCCAGCGGAATTCCCAGCTCATGCCTGCACCTCGACCCCTTCGAGCTCGCGCATCCAGCCCGCGCCGAGGACCTGCGCCGGGGTGGCGAAGCCGGGGCGGACCGCGCCGTGAAGGACGCGCTCGGCGATCGCCGCCGCGCTGCGCGCCGTGAAGACATAGGCCTCGGGCCCGTGGATGCGCACCTCGGCGCGCTGCCCGCCGTCCCCCTCGGCGACCGCGAGGACGCGCGTGGCGCCCCGGGCCAGATCCTTGGGCGAGGGGCCCTCAGGCGCGCTGCGGATGATGCGCTCCACCAGCCAGCGTCCAAAGCCCGACGACATGAGGCGCGGCGAACGCATGAGGAAGCGCGCTATCGCCGGGAACGTGGCGTACGTCTCGATCTCGGGCACGCCGGTGCTCACGTGCGCGCTCACGAGATCGGCGCGCCACGGGTTGTAGACGACGAGCGCCTGGCCCCCGCCGAGCTCCAGGCGATGCCGCCAGGCCCCGGGCAGGGCCGCTTCGAGCCGGCCGTTCCGGCGGACCGTGCCGGCGAGGTGGATCCCGCGGAGGACGGTCTCGAGCGTGCCGCGCGAGGCCCCCCCGCGGGTCTCGTACGCGATGACGATCTTGTTCGCGTGTCCGCCCAGGCGCTCCACGGCCAGCACGGCCGCCGCCTCCGTGGGCACCACGCCGAAGCCGACGCCCGGCAGCAGCATCATCCCGGCCGCCGCCGCCGCGTCCCCCCAATCGAGCAACGAGGCATGCTCGGCCACCTCGCCCGAGAGATCGAGATAGTGAATCCCGCGGGCGATGCAGGCGGCGGCCAGGGGCGCCGCCGTGCGGCCGAACGGCCCGGCGCAGTTGAGGACCACGCGCACCCCATCGAGCCCTGCGGCGAGCTGCGCCGGATGGTCGAGACCGAACGCGCGGCCGGCGGCCTTGCCCGTCACATCTCCCAGGGCATCCACCGACCGGACGTGGGCATCGACCGCCTCCGCGCGCCGACCCGCCGCTAGGTGGGCGACGCCGCGGCGCGCGAGCTCACGGGACACGAGCGCGCCGGTGAAACCGGCCACGCCATACACCAGCAGGGCTGACATGATGAACCGAAATAGTTATTTTGGTTCAATCTGTCAAGTGTGTTATAGCTCGCCTCGAAAGCGACGCCCGCGATGAAGACACCACCCCCGACTTCGACCTCGCGCCGCCGGCCCGCGTCCGGCGAAGCGACCGGCGGCGATCCACGCAAGCGCGAGCAGATCCTGCAGGCCGCGACCACCCTGTTCAGTCGCTACGGGTACCGGCACACGTCCATCGAGCTCCTGGCCCAGGAGGCGGGCGTCGCCAAGCCCACGCTCTACGCCCACTTCACCGACAAGGACGACATCTTCCGGGCGGTCTGCCGGCACGTCCTCGAAGGGATCCTGACCCGCGCCGCCGAGGCCCTGTCCCGCAAAGGAAACCTCCAGGAGCGCCTCAGCGCCGCCCTCGGCGCCAAGTTCGTGGCCCTCTTCGAGCTCGTCCACCGCTCGCCCCACGCGACGGAGCTCCTCGACTCCCAGAGCCGGCTGTGCGCGGACATCGTGACCAGTTACGACCGGCGCTATCGGCAGCAGCTCGAGCAGGCCCTCGAAGCCGCGCTCCCCCGGACCTGGACAGGCCCCTCACTCAAGGGCGTCGTCGATCTCCTCCTCTGCGCCGGCCACGGCGCCGGGTACAAAGTGGAGACGGCCGAAGCCTACCAGCGCAACCTGCGCCAGCTCGTCCGGCTCCTCCTTACCGGCCTCAACCTCGGCGACGGCCCGTAATTACGGCTTGCCCTTGCGGTCGGGGTCGTTGCGGAACGACTGCTCCATCGTGTGCTCGGACAGCGTCGGGTGGTCCTTGTCCCGGAAGACGGACGCCACCTTGTGGTCCATGCTGACCTGGCGCGCGCCCCGGAGGAGCGTGAGCGCGCTCGCCCGCACGCCCGAGCCCATCGTGTACTGCAGCTGATCCTGATAGCAGGGCAGGAGCACGTCGCGGGCAAAGGCCGCGAGCTGCGAGTCGTTCAAAAGACCGATGACGTCGCGGATGGCCTGGCGGGCCCCGGCATAGTTGGCCCGACGCGCCCGCGCCTCGGCCAGCTCCTGCGCCTGCCGCAGCTTGCGCTCGTCGCTCGCGCGGAGCACCTCCGGATCGTCGGCGGCATCGGCCTCGGACGGACGGACATAATCCACGCGCGCCGGCGCCGTGAGCTGCTGCTCCTGGCCGCGCACATCGCGCCAGGTCAGCTCGACCACCGCCAGATCCACGCCGTCGGCGCGGCGGTTGATCGGCGCGGCCACCGGCACCACGCAGCTCTGCTCGCCGTGATAGAGGAGGTCACCGAGGGTCTCCTCGATCGGCGCCCCGGCGAGCGGCACCACGCGCAGCTTCACCTCGGCGGCATACGTGGCCACGAGGCCGCCGAGCTCGCGACCGAACGCCGTCAGCACCTGATCGTGGTTCTGGATGTACGCGTAGCTGCCGCCCGCGGTGGCCGCCAGCTCGCTGAGGAGCGTCTGATCGCAGTCGTCGCCATAACCAAAGGCCGACAGCGTGAGCCCCTTCAGCTCGCTGCGGCACATCGCCATGAGCGTCTCCGGCGTGGTCGCCGGGCCCTCGTTCGCGAGGCCGTCCGTGAGGACGATGAGGCGCGCGCGCATGCCCGCCGGCAGGGAGGCCCCCCGGACGATGCGGATCGCCTCGAGGAGGCCGCCGGCGAGGTTGGTGTTGGACCCGGGGCGCAGCGACTGGATGGCGCGCCGCAGGTCATTCTTGCGCGCCGACGTCACCTCCACCAGGGGGACCGGCGTGCGCACCGTGGAGTCGAACGTGACCAGGCCCGCGCGGTCGCCGGGCACGAGGTGCACCATCAACCGCTCGAGCGCATAGCGCACCGCCTCGATCTTGCGCCCGGCCATCGATCCGGAGACGTCCACCACCGGCACGATGCACAGCGCCGGCCGCGCCACCTCACTCGGCGGCACGGGCGCGCGCAGTCGCACGAGCAGGTGGAGATCATGCCCCGCGTCCGCCGCCACCCGCATGCGACTGAACTTGCAAACGACCTTCATGGCGTCTCCTGAAACGGTGGAGGGAACAGCTCAGAGTGTAGCCTGCTCGGCTGCTGCGTCGATGGAAAAGGCGCGGAGGCTGGGCAGGGGATGGAGGGCGGGGAGGCGTCCCTCCAAGCTCGCTCGAAGGGTCCTATGGGCCTGTGTGGAGAGTATCCCCTATACTGAATTTCATGAGCATGCGGTTGGGTACTCAAAGCCGAAGGGATGAGCGCACGCTGGCCCGGTTCTCTTTCGTCCTGGTGTTCGCCGTGTTGGCCCTCGTGGCCTGCAGCCGCGACGGCGGTGGCTCGGATCTCGGGACCGATGCGCTCCGCACCTACGATCCGGGGTGTGGCGCGGTCGATTTCTGCGTCGTCGAGTGCCGCGGCAATTTCCAGACGTGCTTCCCGCAGTGCGCCACCCCGTTTCCCGGCGGGAGCGATACGACTGTGGCCAATGCCTATTACAGCTGCGCGTCGCAGGCGGGGCAGGGCTCTTGTCGTTCGATCTGCCAGTCACCCGATGGGGGCTTCAATTCCGCGTGTGTGGCGTGTATCCAGGGGACCTGCAGCAACGCAAGCTGTAGCGGCGGTGTCTGCTCGACGCAGGCCACGGCCTGCTATCGCTGAGCCGGAACATCGGTTGGATGCCGTCGCTGGCTGCGCCGCAGCAGGAAGACAACGGATGTGTTCCGGCGGCTGAGGAGAGTGTCGCGGGAGGTTCGGGGACCTCAGGCTGATCCGAAGGTCCCCTCCAACGAGGGCCCGATGGACGGGCCCGTCAGCCGGTCACGCCCGCCTACCCGCAGGTGAAGGTCCAGCGGCAGTTGTTCGAGAGGCACTCGCGGTCGCTCGAGCATACGGCGCCGCGCGACTTCTTGTTCTGGCACTTGCCCGAGTTGAGGCCCCAGCCGCAGTACTGGTTCGTGGCGCAGTGCGAGTCGCTCTGGCATAGGCAGCTGCCGCTCGGGTTGATGTAGCAATCGGCGCTGCAGCGGTCGGTCGTGCACTCGCGGTCCGAGCGGCAGACCTGGCCATACGCCTTCGAGCGCGGCGTGTAGCACCAGCCGGTCAGGTTGAGGCACCCGCCGCACGCCCCCGACTGGCACTGGCCGTCGCGGCTGCACGAGTCGTACTCGCCCTTCTTGGGCACGCAGGCGTTGTCGCTCGGGTCGGCGGGGATGCCGTCCTGGCAGTAGTTCGTCGCGCCACAGTCGCCGTCATCGTTGCACACGCAGCGGCCGCCGATGGTGTTGCACAGGACGGCGGTGCACTGATCGCTGATGCACTCGCCGTCGAAGCGGCAGCCCTGCCCGAGCACCTTGGAGTCGGGCGCGTAGGCGGCGCCGCACTGGGTCGGGTACGTCCCCTCGCGGGTCGACTTCGGCACGTAGGCCGCGACGCCGCTCGTGTCGATGTCCGTGGCCGCGTCCGCCATGCCCGTGCGCGGCGCCTGGGCCCGCTCCCACATGCGCAGGAAGGTCTCGGCCGAGTTGGCCAGGCCCGTGGTGTTCGCGCCGAGCTGCCCGAGGTCGCGCAGGAGGTCCGGCAAGAGACCGATGTGCGCGAGACCGTAAATATCGAAATCCGTGCCGAGCCGGCCCGGGCCGCTCAGGGTCTGCTCGTAGGCCTGCGCGTCGGCCTCGGCCTGGAACGTGGCCGAGCACGCGCCGTACTCGCCAAAGCGCGGCCGCGTCTGCTGGATGAAGCCATTGAGATCCGCGCCGAAGGCCATCGGCACCTTGAGCCCCTGACGGCCGAACTCGTAGGCCTGCGCCACCGAGCGGCTCG
Organism: Polyangia bacterium; assembly: GCA_036263495.1. GTDB lineage: Bacteria > Myxococcota_A > Polyangia > Palsa-1104 > SHYY01 > DATAGU01. The sequence continues at coordinate 27,098 of DATAGU010000207.1, forward strand.
AGCCGTGGCAGTTGTTGGCGATGTAGGCCTTGGTGTAGGTGCGCGCCTCGTCGTGGGCCGTGCGCAGGCCGAACATGCCGCCCGTCTGACGGAGGTAGCGGATGATCGAGGCCGGCGTGGTCTTCTCGTCGCGCGCGAGATCCGGGTTCATGACCTCGCGGAAGTGGCCGTGCGAGATGTAGAGCGGGTAGTAGGTGTTGGCCTGCGCCAGGGCAAAGGCGTCGGCCACGCCGCGCTCGGACATGTGGGCGAGGTCGATGAGCATGCCCTTTTGCATCATCGCCTGGATGAGGTCGCGGCCCTCGGCGGTCAGGCCCTTGACGTTCCGGCAGCTCGAATCGACGTCGAAGCCGAGGGTGAAGCCCGAGCCGGTCAGGCCGCAGTCGGTGTCGATGTGGCAGTTCTCGAGGAACTGGGCCGCGTGGAAGAGGGGGTTATGGAGCGCGGCGCCGCTGAAGCGGTTGTCGAGCTGGTGCACGGGCTGGAGCGTGCGCACGCCGAGGTCGTAGAAGCGGTCGAGCTCGGTGCGCCAGTCGCGGGTGCCAAACAGCTTGCTGGTCTCGATGGACAGCACCATGGCGAGCTTGCCGGCGGCGATGATCTGGCGCGCGTGCGCGGGCGAGAGCGCGATCTCGACCCAGGGGTGCGTGGAGGCGAACTGGCGGGCGAGCTGGATCTGCAGCTCCACGTCGGCCATCTCGTCGCAGGGCCGCTTGATGTTCTGGTAGGGCAGGGCCTTGCACAGGAACTCGTTGCTCACGGCCGAGACCACGACGAGGCGCAGGCCGCCGTTGAAGGCCTGCTGGAGCCAGCCCTCCCAGGCCTGCTGGTGGGCGATGGTGTCCCAGCGCGGCCACTCGGTGCGCACCTCGCGCCGGCCGAGGTGGAGGCCGGTGTCGCCCTGGGTCCCCTCCATCTTGCCGATGAACTCCGAGCCGACGGCGCCGGCGAGGCCGAACAGGTCGGAGAGGATGGGGACCTGGCTGAGATCGACGCCGCCCGCGTTCGGGCAGAGGTTGAGCAGGCTCGAGAGGTCCTGGCGCACGCGCGCGTGGTCGCTCTCGGGCAAGCCGCCGTCGCAGCGGTCGAGGGTGCCGACGGTCTTGCCGTGGAACCAGCCGCCCCCGAACGCCTCCTCGGCGAACATGTGGTGGTGCAGCTCGGCGAAGCCGGTCACGGTGACGGCCGACTGCGTGGAGCCGACGAGGCCGGGTTGGATCCGCGACGCCGAGGGGCCGCAGCCGGTGACGCCGAGCACGAGGCTCAGCACGAGGCCAGGACCTAGGCGTGGGCGGAGGCGGTGGCGAGAGGGTGACGCGGGACGGGCTCTGCTTCGTGTGTGCATCGCTCACGTTTGCCTCCCCTGCCGTGGCCCGTCAAGGGCCTGGAGGGCAGGCTGGCGCAGCAGACGCGAGCGGGCGCCGCCTACCCTTATTGCGTGGATCCGTAGCGTGCTTCGCAGTCGGCGAGCTTGGCCTGGTCCAGGGCCGGGGCCGGCAGGGCCGGCGGGTTGAGGAGCTGGGGCCGCGAGAAGTCGAAGAGGTCGAAGGGCGGCTCGGCGTTGGCGTCGCGCCCGGTGAAGGCGGGCAGGCGGAACCGCGCCTCGACGAACCGCAGGATCGACGAGTGGTCGTACACGCGGTGCCCCACGTAGTGCGGCTTGGCGTAGGGGGAGACGACGATGAGGGGGACGCGGAAGCCGTAGCGGTCGAAGTCGGCCTGCGACTCGCCGGGCGGGACCTGCGCGGCGAGGTCCCCGGGCGGGCAGGCCGGCGGCGGGGCCACGTGGTCGTAGAGGCCGCCGTTTTCGTCCCAGGTGATGAAGAGGGCGGTGTGGGGCCACTGCGGGCTCGTCCGGAGCGCGTCCACGACCTGCGACAGGAACCCCTCGCCGAGCTGGATGTCGCTCGGGGGATGCTCGTCCTCGTGCGGCACGTCGTCGGGCAGGAACGTGGGATCGACATACACGACCGGGGCGAGCTTGCCCTGCCGCGCGGTGGTCACGAAGTCGGCGAACTTGCCGTAATTGCCCGTGCTCCCGAGGTGCCGGAAGTACTGCTCCACGAGGAGGCCCGAGCGCGGCAGGCTGTTGGTGAACACCTGCCAGGGCACCTTCGCCTGGTCGAGGGCGTCGAAGATGTTGGGCACTTTGCCCGCCGCCGGCAGGTTGATGACCATGCCGAACGAGGTGGCGGAGTAGAGGTAGAAGCTGTTCGGGAACGTCGGGCCGAGCACCGAGCTGTGATAGTGGTCGGCGATGGCGAAGGTGGTGGCCAGGCCGTAGTGGTAGGGCAGGTCGGTCGCGTCGTAGTAGCCCATGGCCCGGCGGCCGGTGGCGTCGTCGACGGCGCCGTCGTTGGTGGTGACGAAGCCGTCGTTCTTGCCGCCGTTCCACTGGATGTGCGCCGGGGTCCAGCCGTGGTCGGTGTCGGTGAAGCAGAGCTCGGTCTGGTGGAAGCGGGACACGGCCGCCCCCTGCGCATCGGGGTTGGTGGCGTCGTCGGCGGCGGCCGTGACGTCGTTCTGGCCGGCGCGCGACAGCTGGCTGAACAGGTGATCGAAGGCGCGATTCTCGAGCATCACGATGACGATGTTGTCGATCGGGATCTGGCTGCCGAGCGGCGCGTCCTTGGCCAGGGACAGGCCCGGGAGGGTGCCCGATTTGAAGGTGCAGGAGGTGCGCGCGGTGGCGGCTTGCTCGGCGGTCAGGTTGGATCTGGGGCCCCCGTCGTCGCGGGGGTCGCAGGCGGCACCTGCAGTGAGCAAGGTGAGGGCGGTGATGGAACTCAAGGAAGATGGATAACGCATGCCTACTGTGTAGCTGAAGCCGTCCGGCGTGCAAACGGCTCGCGTGCGGGGGAGGGGCTCAACCGGCGGGGGGCGCGCCGAATTGCTTCCAGATCTCGGCGGCGAGGCGCTGCAGGACGGGGCCGCCATCGGTGCGGTAGGAGAGCTCGAGGCCGGGCAGGAGGGTGAGGCGCTCCCAGCGCTCGGAGGGGAGCCTGGTGGGGTCGGTCGGGGGCGCGGTGGAGGTGGGGGACGCTGCGGCCGGCGGGGAGGACGGGGGCGCGAGCTGGCGGCGGATCTGGTCGAGGGTGTGGCCCTCGCGACGGAGGCGCCGGATGGTCAGGGCGCGCTCGATGAAGGCGGCGTCGTAGCGCACGCCCCGCCCGCGCGATGTCGGCTTGGGCAGGAGGCCGACGCGGACCCAGCGGTAGATGGTGCGCCGGTGGATGGCGGTCTTCTCGGTCAGTCCGTAGATGGTCAGGCCCGGGAGTTTCTTCGGTTTGGTCATGGCTTGGCCTCCTTGGGGGCGGATCGTACACGATGCGGTGGGTGGGGTCCCGATGAGGATGTGTCTACGCCCCTTGAGTGGCCTATGGGGTCCCTGTGAGGCCCCCCCTGGTCCTTGTGAGGCCCCCTCTGGTCCTTGCAAGACCCTATTGAGTCCCTGTGAGGCCCCCCCTAGTCCTTATGAGGCTCCCTACAGTCCTTATAAGGCCCCAAAAAGTCCTTATAAGGCCCTATGTAGTCCCTTTGAGGACCCTATCTAGGCTCTGTGCAGGGGGGGATGGTTCCCGTGCAGGGGGGGATGGTTTCCGTGCAGGGGGGGATGGCTTCTGTGCAGGGGGGGACGGCTCTTGTGCAGGGGTGGATGGTTTCTGCGCAGGGGTGGATGGCTTCTGCGCAGGGGTGGATGGTTTCTGCGCAGGGGGGGGATGGGCCTTGTGCGGGCGTGTCTCTGCAGGAGGCCAGGCAGGTTTAGCGGTAGCTCTCGGGCGAGAGGGCGTAGCGACGCATCCAGCGGCGGATCTGGATCCGCTCCTTGTTCATCGCGCGCGCGACGGCGCTGATGTTGCCCTGGTGCTCGGCCAGGAGGGCCAGCAGCTCGGCGCGGCGGTGGTCGTCTTCTTGGGCCTCTACCAGGGGGATGGCGGATCCCGCCGAGCGCCCTCCGGGCCAGGCCTCCATGAGGGAGGGGGTGGGGGTGCGCACCGAATCGGGGAAGTGCTCGGGGCCGATCGGGTTCTCTCCGCCCAGGACTACGGCTCGTTCGAGGGTCTTCTCGAGCGAGCGGATGTTGAGCGGCCAGGGGTGGGCGAGGAGTACGCGGATCGCCGCCTTCGTGAAGCTGATCTTCGAGGCCGCCGGCCCCATCTTGCGGCGCAGGAGGTCCCCGACGAGGATGCCGAGATCCTGCCGGCGCTCGCGCAAGGGCGGAAGCTCCAGGGTGAACCCCGAGATGCGGGCGAGGAGGTCGGCGCGGAAGGTGGCGTCCGCGGTCAGCTGGTCGAGATCGCGGTGGGTGGCGGCGCACAGGCGGAGATCCACGGGGAGGGGGCGTGTCTCGCCGAGCGGCATGACCTGGCGCTCTTGCAGCACCCGCAGGAGGGCCACCTGGGCGTGCGCGGGCAGCTCGCCGATCTCGTCGAGGAGCAGGGTGCCGCGATCGGCGCTCCGGATGAGGCCGGGGCGCTCCTCGATCGCGCCGGAGAAGGCGCCCTTGCGGTGGCCGAAGAGCTCGCTCTCGATCAGGGCCTCGGGCAGCGCGCCGCAATTGATGGCCACGAAGGCGCCGGGGCGCTCGGACAGGAGGTGCACGGCGCGGGCGATGAGTTCTTTGCCGGTGCCGCTCTCGCCCCGGATGACCACCGAGACGTTCGAGCGGGCGACGCGGGCGAGGGCGCGAAACTGCTGGGCGAGCGGGGGCCACAGCGTGGTGAGGCCGGGGATCCGGTCGATCGGCGGGAGGACGATCTCATCGAGGGGATCCTCGGACGTGACCTGCACGGCCTCGCGGAAGAGGAAGAAGGTGTGCCCGAGCTCGATGATGTCCCCATCGACCAGGAAGGCCCGCGCGACGGGCATGCCGTTGACGAAGGTGCCGTTGCGGGACTGGGTGTCTTCGATGGCCCATTTGCCGAGGTGGCGGAAGAGGCGGGCGTGGACGGAGGAGGACATCCAGGGGTCCGGGATCTGGAGCTCGAGGCGCCTGCGGCCTTGCTCGGTGCGGCGGGTGATGGAGCGCTCGCCCCGAGCCAGGGTGACGAGATCCGACTCGGCGAGCGAATGCCGCGAGGGCTCGGTCAGGGGGTGGTGGGCGGCGAGTATGAGGAACAGGCATGGATGCTGCGGGGGGCCGGCGCTGTTCTCGACGGGATGGGCGCTGGGAAGGGTGTCGGCTTCGAATTCTTTCCCCATGCAGCCATCGTATGCAGAGGAGCGTTGGGGTCAAAAATTTGTATAGGTGAGGACCTCATCGCCGCGGCTCGTCACCGACGCATGGATTTTCAGCTTGCGCCGGCACGCACGGACGTCGGCGCGCCGATGCGAATGATATGGGGACCGCGCCGGGATCGAATGAGGGGATCGAGACCTGCTGGCCGTTGCAGAGCAGCGTATGGGGGAGCCGCTTGAGGGCGCGATAGGGTTTCATGAGGTTTCTCCTGGGGGGTGGGCGCTACCGCGAGACCATGAAGACGTATGGGAGGGCGCCCGGCCGCGAGGCGACGGCTATTTGACCCACAGGTTGCCGTCGCGGTTCCAACCCTCGTTCTGCCAGTAGCAGCCGTTTCCTTCGCTCGGGCCGGCCGAGGCTGCGTAATCGCTGTGTCCCGTGGGGCAGGCAGACCAATCACTGAAGACGTAGCCGCTGCGATTGGCGGCGCAGCTGAAATTGGTGCCGCTACGCGACCGGTCGATGGACCAGCTGAAGGCGTTGACTCGACTCGATGTCCATTTGTTGGCGGTGTTACGAACGAAGACGTTGTAGCCGCTGCCGCAGTTGTATCGAAAGTAGCCGACGGTGTTGAGTCGGTTGATGTCGGCGTCCGACAGCTTGGCCGCGGCGCTCGCGATCGACACGTCCCCCACGGCGGCGGGTTGGTCGGCATGGAAGAATGAATTCCCCTTGATGTTGACGACACGGGTCCAGCCGCCGCCATCGTTGACCATGTCGCAGTACACGGAGATCGGCGCGTTGCTGCTGGCGCCGTCGGGGTCGATGGTGTAGACGCCGCTTGCGATGCTAGGGGTGGCGGCGAGGATCGCGGCGCAGGAGACGGGGTAGCCGAAGCTCCAGTAGGCTTCGGTGCCGCCGGGCGGGGTCCAGTAGAGTTCGAGGGCGAGGTTGGCGGGGGTGGTCTGGAAGTAATCGATCTGCGCGGTGTGGGAGCCGGCGGCGAGCCACATGGCGCCGGTGCGGCTCTGCGCGGTGTGCTGGCCGTCGTTGTTTACGGCCTGGCGGCCGTCGATGTAGAGGAGGGCGCCGTCGTCGGAGTTGAGGCGGAACTGGTAGCGGCCGGGGGTGGTGATGAGGAAGCTGCCGCGGAGCCGGATGGCGTAGTTGGTGTAGCTGCCCTGGACGCCGGGGAACTTGTTCGTGCCGGCGCGGTTGGTGACGTCGAGCTGGTAGGGGTGGATGCTCTCGGCGGGGGTGCCGGTGAGCGCCGGGAACTGGGTGGGAACGCTGGTCAGGCTGTAGACGTCGCCGGTGAGGCCGGTGGGACTCTGGATGCCGGGATCATAGGCGCACACGCTCTGGGCGCTGCTCGGGCCGGAGGCGCTGCACTGGGGGGCCCACCAGACTTGGAACGTGGCGTTGCCGGTGCTCTCGAAGTGCCGCGCTTCGAGCGCGTGGCAGCCGGTGAGGTGGGTGAGGTCGGAGTGGGCCTGGACGGGTGGGGTGGCGGTCCAGGTGTCGACGAGGAGCTGGCCGTCGAGCCAGAGGCGGGCGCCATCGTCGGAGTCGATGAAGAAGTAGTAGTCGCCGGTGGGGAAGCAGAAGGTGCCGCGGGAGACGATGGAGAAGTTGTCGCTCCGGCCGAGGGGGCCGCCGGTGCCCCAGTCGTTGTCGATGCTGGTCGAGCTGGCCGGGCCGGCGTAGTGGTTGAGGTTCTGGCCGTCGTAGACGCAGGTGTTCCAGGTGTTGTTCGGGAAGTCGCCGCGGTGGCAGTTGTTGCTCCACCAGCTCGGGAATACGCCGAGGGGGCCGCCGGCGCCGGGGGCTTCGTCGTCGCCAAGGGGGCCCTTGTCGCCGTAGCCGAGCTGGCCGTCGCCGTTGCGGCCCCAGCACCAGGCGTAGCCGCTCTGGTGGATGGCGCAGGTGTGGGCTTCTCCGGCGGCGAGGCGGAGGGCGGGGCCGCCGAGGTCGACGGCGGCGCCGGGGGCGTTGAGCGACGTGGTGTTACCGTAGCCGAGCTGGCCCTCGTCGTTCTTGCCCCAGCACTTGACGTCGCCGGTGGAGAGGAGGGCGCAGGTGTGGCTGCCGCCGGCCACGACCTGGAAGGCGAGGCCGCCGAGGTTGACGTCGCCGGCCGCGGCGGGGGTCTCGTTGTCGCCGACGGCGGCGTTACTGGAGTAGCCGAGTTGGCCGGATTCGTTTCGGCCCCAGCAGCGCACGGCGCCGTTGGCGAGGAGGGCGCAGGTGTGGGCCTTGCCGGCGGTGAGCTGGACGGCGACGCCGCCGAGGTTGATGTCGCCGCTGGTCTGGGTCGCGGGCTGGGTGGTGGAGGTGGTGTTGCCGAGGCCGAGCTGGCCGGCGTTGTTCTGGCCCCAGCAGCGCACGCGGCCGCCTTGGAGGAGGGCGCAGGTGTGGGCGTCGCCGGCTACCAGGTCGGTGGCGAGGTCGCTGCCGAGGTTCACGGTCGGGGCTTCGTAGGGGTATTCGTCGTCGCCGATGGGGAGCTTGTGGCCGAGGCCGAGCTGGCCGTTGTCGTTGCGACCCCAGCAGCGCACTTGGTGGTTCTCGAGGAGGGCGCAGGTGTGGCTGGCGCCGGCCGCGAGCTTGAGGACGTTGGCGCCGACGGCGACGTAGCCGAGGGGGGCGAGGGGCTCGTCGTCGCCGAGGGGCTGGGTGGTGTGGTAGCCGAGCTGGCCGTCGTCGTTTCGGCCCCAGCACACGACCTGGCCGTTGTTGAGGAGGGAGCAGGTGTGGTCGGCGCCGGAGACGAGCTGGGTGGCGGGCTCGAGGCCGGGGAGGGTGCCGGCGAGGTAGGGGGCCTCGTCGTCGCCGATGGGGGTCTTGTGGCCGTAGCCGAGCTGGCCGTAGGCGTTCTTGCCCCAGCAGTGGATGGCGCCGCCGGTCTGGGTGTTGCCGCTGCCCTGGAGGGGCTCGATGGCGCAGGTGTGGCCGCTGCCGGCGGCGAGCTGGACGAGGGGGGTGTCGGTCTGGGGCTGTACGGGGGCGTCGGGGAACTCGCCGGGCTTGAGGTCGAGGTGGAGGGTGGTGGTGCCGGCGGCGGGATCGGCGACGGTGAGGGTGATGAGACCCTGGGCGGCGGTGGTGTAGTTGATGAGGGTGCTGACGCGGCCGGTGTCGATGAAGTCGGGCGCGGGGGTGTCGCTGCCGGTGGGGGTGAAGCTCCAGTGATAGGTGAGGGCCTGGCTGTCGTTCGGGGTGGTGGCGGTGGCTTCCCACTGGACGTTGCTGGTGCCGGGGAGGCGCTGGCCGAGGGCCTGGGTGATGATGGGGCTGAAGCGGATCCGGATCTGGGTGTTCTTGGTGCCGGCGCCCTGGGGGAGGACGTGCACGACGATGGTGGTCTGGACGGCGTTGCCGCGGCTGTTGCGCACGAGGAGGGTGTGGGTGAAGTCGGTGTCCTGGGCGACGCTCGGGGCCTGGTACTGGAAGATGAAGTCGTTGCTGGGGGTGCTGAGGGTGAGGGAGCCGGCGGGGGGGTTGAACTGGCCGCCGCCGGGGGCGGCGGTGATCTGGTAGTCGAGGGTCTCGCCGGCGGTGGCGGTGACGGACACGGTGATGGCGCTGTCGCTGCCGCTGCCGACGGCGGTGGGGACGGCGACGCGGGTGATGCGGGGGATGGTGTAGGTGGCGCCGTCGTCGTAGGGGGCGAGGGAGATGGCGACGGTCTGGTGGTCTTGGGTCAGCCGGACGGTGGTGGTGCCGTCGAAGAGGTCGTTGGCGTCTTTGTCGTAGGCGTGGGCCTCGAAGCTGAGCTGGCGGTCGCGGGGGAGGAACGGCAGGGTGAGGGTCCAGCTCTTGTCGGCCTGCTGTACGAAGGTGAGGTTGCCGAAGAGGAGGCGGCCGCTGGCGGTGTCGAGGATCCGGAGGTCGATGCGGGTGACGTCGGCGGCGGTCGGCTGGGCCGCGGCCGTGAGGCCGGCGGGGGCCAGGGATGCGTCCTGGCGGAGGGCGGCGGCGGCGGCGGCTTCAGGGAGGGTGACGACGATGCGCACCGGCGGCGGCTGCGAGGGGCCGCAACTCATGAACCAGGCGCTCGCCAGGGCGAGCAGGGCAAGGCGTCGGTGGGGTTTCAGCGAGGGCTTCATCGTCGTTCCTCTTCGAAGGTTGCGGTTGCCGGTGGGGCTGCGTCGCCGTCTGGGCCCAGGCGATGCCGTCCGGGGCTGGTGTCCTGTGCGGGGGCTGGGGCTGGGGGCGGAATGCAGTCCCTTCTTGGATGTGAGGTCCGACCAGGAGCGTGCGAGGCTCGACCAACGGCGTGCGCGGTGGTGCTCTGAGCGTGCGCGGTGGTGCTCTGAGCGTGCGCGGTCTCTTCCGAGCGTGCGCGGTGGTGGTCTGAGCGTGCGCGGTGGTGCTCTGAGCGTGCGCGGTCGTAGCGCAGGCGTGAGAGGTCGGCCCCCCGAGGGGTGAAGATGCTGTGAGGTTTCATCGGAGGGGGACGTTGCCGGCGGCGGCGGGGGTCTCGTTGTCGCCGATGTCGTTGGTGTTGCCGTAGCCGAGCTGGCCGTAGGCTCCGAGGCCCCAGCAGGTGACGAAGCCGGTGCTCAGCAGGGCGCAGGTGTGAGCGGAGCCGGCTGTCAGGCGCACGGCGGAGGTGCTGCCGGCTCCGATGCTGATGCCCGTGGTGGGCAGGTTGATGGTGACCGAGTTCGAGGATGCCTGGGCAGGGTTGCCGAGCTGGCCGGCGTCGTTTTGGCCCCAGCACCGCACGTCGCCGGTGGTCAGGATGGCGCAGCTGTGATGGGCGCCGGCCACGACCTGGAGCGCTTGGAGGCCGCCGAGGGGTACATCGGTCGCGGTCGCGGGCGTCTCACCGGCGGCGTCGCCCCACCCGCTGTAGTGGCCCTGGTCGCCGGTCGCGAAGCCGAGCTGGCCGCTGTCGTTCCGGCCCCAGCAGCGGACCTGGCCGTTCGAGAGGAGGGCGCAGGTGTGGTACGCCCCGGCGGCGAGCTGGCGGACGTTCTGGGATGGAGGGAGCGGGAGGTTGGTGGCGGGTGGGGTGGTCTGGGGGGAGGTGCTGCCGAGGCCGAGCTGGCCGTCGGTGTTCTGGCCCCAGCAGCGCACGTTGCCGTCGGACAGGAGGACGCAGGTGTGCGCCCGGCCGGCCTGGATGTCGGTGACGGTGGCGCCGTTGAGGTTGGTGAGTTCTACGTCGCCGGCAAGGTAGGGCTGCTCGTCGTCGCCGTTGTTGGAGCCGAAGGCGGCGGCGACGGCAGCGCCGTAGCCGAGCTGCCCGGAGTCGTTCCGACCCCAGCAGCGAACGCCGGGCGTCGCGCCGCCCGTGTCGACGAGAACGCAGGTGTGGTCACCGCCGGCGGCGATGCGGAGGACGTTGCCGCCGACGTTGGCGTAGCCATACTGGGTCGCGGGTTCGTCATCGCCGACGTTCTGGGCCGAGCCTGGGTGGGTGCCGTAGCCGAGCTGGCCGTAGGTGTTGTTGCCCCAGCAGGTCACCTGGCCGTTCTGATAGAGGATGCAGGTGTGCTCGTAGCCGGCGGCGACCTGGGCGACCTGGGGGTACGGCTCGGTAGGGTCGACCAGTTGGGGGACGTCGCCGATGATCTTGGGCAGGGTCGCCGGGCTGACGCCGAGGTTGTTTGGGTTGCCGTAGCCGAGCTGGCCATGATCGCCGCGGCCCCAGCAGCGCACGTTGCCGTTGGTCTCGAGAGCGCAGGTGTGGTTGCCGCCGGCGGTGAGACCGACGAGGCCGGGCTGGCCTGGGCCACAAGGATCGACGATGTATTGGATGGGGCGGAATGGGTCACTGAGTGTGGTGGTGTTGCTATCCGCGTCGGTCACGTCGAGCCGAAGGGTGCCCGATAGGCCGTAACTGTAATTGCGAAGGATGGCGGTGCTGGCCCCCTGATAGGCGAAGTAGGGGGCGGGGGTGACGGAAGGATCGGACGTGAAGGCCCACTGGTAGGCAAGGCGGCCGGCGGTGTCGTCGCGCATCTGTGCGGTCAACTGAAGTTCGGTGGGGCTGCAGGGCGGGGCGGGGCGGCCGATGAGGCTGTCGATGACCGGGGGGAATTCGGCTCGGGGTAAAAGGCAACTCGTGCACTGTGTGGTGACTTCGCGTCTGAGCACGCGGGTGGTGAAGCTCGTGCGGATGGAGACGCCGCGGGCGTTGGTGAGGGTGATGTGATGGATGAAGTCGGTATTGGTGGGGACGTCGGGCGCTTCGTATTGAATGACGAGGGTGGCGGTGGTGCTGGGAAACGTGATGGTGCCGCCGGCCGGCGATAGTTTGCCGCCGCCGGCTGCGGCTTCGGCCGTGAACGTGAGCGGTTCGTTGCTGGTGGCTTCAAGGGCGACGCTGACGGTGCGGCTCTCACCACTGTCGAGCAGGCCGGGCTTTATGATTCTCGTGATGCGGGGGATCGCGATGAAGGTGCTGTCTTTGGGAGCGAGTGAAATGGCGATGTGCGTCTGGTTTTGAATGAGGGTCTGGAACGTGGTGCCGGTGTACAGCTCCTGGGGCGGACTGCCGGCGCCGAAGGCGTGGGCTTCGAAGGCGAGAGGCATGCCCTCCGGGAGGCTGGGAAGGGGGGTGGCCCAGTGACCGTCGTTGTCCTTGCTCAGCGGAAGAGGAGCGAGGAGGGGACGGTGGGTGCTGGAGTCGCTGACGGTGAGTTCGACGCTCGCGATGTCGCCCGCGGGGGGAGCCGATGGGGCCCCGGGGAGGACGATGACGTAGATTTTGGGGTTTTGAACGCGGCTGTCAGAGCCGCAGGAGGGCAGGCTGCAGCCGAGCAGCGAGAGGAGGAGAGCACACGGGCTCCACGGATAGCGGCGATGAGGGGTCATGAGCTCCTCCTTCGGGTGCGCTCTCCTCGGGGAGAGGAGGGGGAGCGGGCGCGGCCCTGGCTGGACCGCGCCCGCGAGAGGACGACGTTTAGAGGATGGGGACGTTGCCGCCGTTGGCGGCGCTGGGCGGGGAGACGGTGTTCGTATGGCCGTAGCCGAGCTGGCCGACGTTGTTGAAGCCCCAGCACGAGACGAAGCCGGTGGTGAGCAGGGCGCAGGAGTGATCGGAGCCGGCCGTCAGACGCACGGCGGAGGGGCTGCCGGCGCCGAAGCTGATGCCCGCGCCCGGCAGGTTGATGGTGGCCGAGTTGGAAGACGCCACGGCGGGGTTGCCGAGCTGGCCAGCGTTGTTGAGGCCCCAGCAGCGCACTTCACCGGTGGTGAGGATGGCGCAGCTGTGATTGGAGCCGGCCACGACTTGGAGCGCCTGGGCGCCGAGCGCCGGGGCGGTCGCGCTGGCTGGCGTCTCGCCGGCGGCGTCTCCCCATCGATCATTGCTGTTACCAGCGGCGTTGCTAGCGAAGCCAAGCTGCCCAGAGGGGTTGTAGCCCCAGCAGCGCACGTTGTTGCCGCCGTTGGCGGTGTCGAATACTGCGCAGTTGTGGTAGAAACCGGCGTAGAGCTGGCGGACCTTCTGCGAGGTGGGCAGCGCGATGTTGCTGGTCGGCGGCGTCGTCTGATTGACCGCGGTGCCGATGCCGAGTTGGCCGTAGGCGTTGTAGCCCCAGCAGCGCACGTTGCCGTCGGACAGAAGGACGCAGGTGTGATACTGGCCGGCCTGGATGTCGGTGATGGTGGCGCCGTTCAAGTTGCTGAACTGCACGTCGCCGGCGACATAGGGCTGCTCGGTGTCGCCGTTGTTGGTCCCGAAGACGCTGGCGACGGCGCTGGCGTAGCCGAGCTGCCCCTCGCCGTTGCGGCCCCAGCAGCGCACCCCGGGCGTCGCACCGCCGCTGTCGACCAAGGCGCAGGTGTGGTAGCCACCGACGGCGAGGCGGAGGACGTTACCGCCGATGTTGACGTAGCCGAACTGAGTCGCGGGTTCATCATCGCCGATGTAGCGCAGCGAGCTGCTCGCGGAGGTGGTGCTGTTGGCGTAGCCGAGCTGTCCCTGGTCGTTGAGGCCCCAACAGCTCACCAGGCCGTTCTGGAAGAGGACGCAGGTGTGCTCGTAGCCGACACCCATCTGCGCGACCCTGACGGTCGGATCGGTGGGATCGACGACGCTCGGGACGTCGCCGATGGCCTTGGGCAGGGTCGCCGTGCTGACGCCGAGGTTGTTCGGGTTGCCGTAGCCGAGCTGGCCGTGTTGGCCTTGTCCCCAGCAGCGGATATTGCCGTTGGTCTCGACGGCGCACGTCGCGTAGCCGCCTGCTTCGATGCCGGCAATGCCATTACCCCCGCTACCTAAGATCACGACCGGATCGTCGAACTGGTGCGCGGTGATGGTGTAGTTGAGGGTGGTGGGGCCGTTGGGATCGGAGACGACGAGCTGGATCTTGCCCGTCAAGAACGAGTCGTAGTTCTGCAACGTGGCCGGGTTGACGGCCGAATTCGCGAGACTCGGTGCCGGCGTGGGCGGGGTGTAGGAGCTATCGGGGGTGAGCGTCCAGGCATAGGTGAGCTTGCTGGGATCGGGCGTGTTGATGCTCACCTTGGCATCGAAGGTCACGTTGTTCGTGCCGCTCGGATGCTGGGCGGTGATGCCGTCGATCACGGGCCGGAACTGTACGTTGATGGGGGTGTTCTTGACGTTCGTGGTGAGGCCGCGCTTGAGGACGTGGATGGTGAAGGTCGACTTCACCGCGGTGCCGCGCGCGTTGGTGATGGTGACGCTCTCGGTGAGATCGGTGTCGTCGCTGAGATCCGGCGCGGTGTACTGGAGCACGAAGGAGCCGGCCGGACTGCCGGTCAACGTGACGGCGCCGCTCGACGGGAAGAGCTGGCCGCCGCTCGCGTCGGAGGAGGCGCTGAAGTTGAGGACTTCGCCGCTCGAACCTTGGATTTGCACGAGGATGGTGCGGTTCTCGCCGCCGCCGATCTGGCTGGGCACGGCGATGCTGGTGATGCGGGGGATGGGGTAGGTGGCCTTGTCGTCGTGCGGGGCGAGGGAGATGGTGATGTTGGTGTTGTCCTGGGTGAGGGTCTGGACGGTGGTGCCGTCGAACAGGTCCACCGGCGTGGCGCTGCCGTCGAATGCCTGCGCGGAGAAGGCGAGGGGCACATTGGCGGGGAGGAAGGGCAAGGTGCCGGTGAAGGGGCCGCCGGCGGTGATCTGGGTCAGCTTGAAGTTGGAGAAGATGGCTCGCTGCGTGTTGTTGTTGCTGACGTTGAGGACGATGGTTTTGACGGTCGAGTAGTCAAAGGCCGCCGGGAGCTGGATGTCGGAGCCCTGCCGGATACGACTCTCTGCGCCGCTCGCGCTGCTCGCGCCGGTGCTGCCGATGACCGACGAGGCGTTGATGGAGATGGTCACGTCCTTGACCTGATCGCTCTCGCCCGCCTGATGGGAGGCGGGGCCGCAGGCGGTGTGGGGAACGCCGGCGCCGAGCATGGATAGGTAGAGTGCGTACTTCTTCCAGAAACGAAATCTGCGGTTCATGTGGACCCTCCTCGGGGTGCGGTTTGGCCTCGCGACCCGCGGGGGCTCCATCGATCGGATGCGACCCCGGCGCTCGGCATCCGCTCCTCATGGCAAGCCGCAGGCCAAGCGGCCGACCCACGAAAGTGCCTGTGCAGCAGGGGGTTGGAGGAGCGATGGGAGGAGGGTGGTACAGGTCTTCTTGTTACATGGAACATGTCCATGGAACACAGGAGGTGTTCCAGCCTGAGGGTCCCGCAGGTCCGTCAGGCCGGGCTACCAGCGGGTGTAGGGGCGGCGGGCGAGGTTGGAGTTGTAGTAGCGCGGATCCTCGCTGACTTCCTCGCCGATCCAGGGGGGCAAGGGCACGGACTGCGCTTCGTGCGTGAGCTCTACTTCGGCGAGGACGAGGCCCTGGTTCTCGCCGCTGAATTCATCCACTTCCCATACGAGGCCCTGGTGCTCGATGCGGTAGCGGACCTTCTCGATGAACGGCCGCGGGCAGAGCCCGTCGAGGAGCTGGTTCGCGTCCTCGATCGGGATGGGATACTCGAATTCGGGGCGGGCGAGGCCCACGCGCGGGCCCTTGATGGTGAGGTAGGCACGCTCACCGGCGACTCGGACCCGCACAGTGCGACCACCCTCGGAGGAGAGGTAGCCCTGGCGGTACTCCGTGCCGCGGGCCCCCGGCTTCCAGCTCATGTCCCGGACGAGGAATTTACGTTCGATCTCGGTCGCCATCGCTGGGTCTCCTGTGGGGTCAGGGCGTGGAGGGGGCTGGCGGGCTGGCATGGCCTGCCGCCGGGCCCGTTTTGTCCGCGGTCGCCTGCTCGAGGCCCATCCGTGAGCGCATGCGTCCCGGGTGCCGCTGGAGCGTGGCCGTGAAGGCCGCGGCCGCGGCCTGGTGGCGGCCGGCCGCGAGCAGGAGCTCTCCCATCACCTCGCTGGCCGGGGCGGTGAAGGCCGGTCCGCTCGGCAGGATCTTCTGCTCGATGGCGCGCGATCGTTCGAGCCGCTGGAGCGCACCGTCGAGGTCGCCTTTCTGGGCGAGCAGCAGGGCGGTGAGGTGGTTCTCCTCCATCTCGATGTCGTCGGCCGTGGCTCGGGCCTCGGGATGGGTCGACGCGCCGAGCACCCGGCGCAAGGCCGCGAGATGATCCGCCTCCTTCTGGGCCGCGGTCCGATCCCCCGTCGCGGCTCTCCCCATGCCCCGCAGGTACCCCTCCAGGGCCTCGATGCGCAGCAGGAACGGCATGGCTCCCGGGTTCTTGAGGTGGCAGTCGGCGCCTCCGCCGGCCGTCCCGGCCGTCGGTGCCTTGGGGGCCGGCAGGGGGCGCGCGAGCGGTCGGAGCAGCTCCTCGGCGCGCCGCCACTCGCCCGTCTCGGTGAGGATGGCGGAGGCGATGGTGGCGTACACGCCGCGCGCATAGATGGCGTTGACCTTGTCCAGGGTGTCGGCCGCGATCTGGAGCGCGTCCTCGGCGCGCCGCCGGTCGCCAAGCTGGAGCGCGATGGACGCGAGCCACGACAGGCTGTGGAAGTCGCGCTTCTCGATGCCGTGGTGGCGCCGCTCGATCCAGGCCTGCGAGGCCGCCCACGCCGACTCGTTGGCCCGCAGCGCTTCGGGCCACAGGCCGAGGTGCACGAAGATGTGCGAGGGCATGTGGCGGGCGTGGAAGGCGGCGGGCGCGACCGCGGCGTAGTGGCGGGCGGCCGGCAGCGCCAGCACCGCGTGCACGGGATCGTCGAAGGCATGGAT
>DATAGU010000208.1:0-3033 GCA_036263495.1 Polyangia bacterium
CGGCGAGGGCGAGGTGGTGGTGGTCTCGGGCGACTACAAGCGCGCGCCCGACCCGACCTGCGCGCCCTTCGAGGTGGTGCCGTGCGACACGTTCGTCACCGAGGCGACCTTTGCGCTGCCCATCTACCGCTGGGACGCGCCCGAGGTGGTGGCGCGTGAGATCCTCGACTGGTGGGACGCGGGGGTACGGGCGCGGCGGCCCTCGGTGCTCTTCTGCTACTCGCTCGGCAAGGCGCAGCGCATCCTGGCCGAGCTCGCGCGCCTCTGCGACCGGCGCGTGCTCCTCCACGGCGCCATGGCCGCGCTCACGGACATCTACCGGCAAGCCGGCGTGGCGCTCCTGCCGACGGAGCTGGTGAGCGACAGCGCGCGCGGCCGGAGCTTCGCGGGCGAGCTCATCCTGGCCCCCCCGGTGGCGGTGGCGACCCCGTGGATGCGCCGCTTCAGCGATGCGGAGACGGCCTTTGCCTCGGGCTGGATGCGCATCCGCGGGACACGGCGGCGGCGCGGCGTGGACCGCGGCTTCGTGCTCTCGGATCACGCGGACTGGCCCGCCCTCCTCGACACGGTCGCCAAGACCGGGGCCCGGCAGGTGCTGGTGACGCACGGCTACAAGGAGGTGCTGGCGCGCGTGCTGCGCGAGTCGGGGTACGAGGCGGCGCCGCTCGCGACCGCCTACGAGGGGGAGATGGACATTGCCTAAGACCCGCGAGACACAGCGCGACCCTGGCCGACCATGAAGCGCTTCGCCGACCTCTACGAGGAGCTCGACCGCACCACCTCGACGCAGGCCAAGGTGGCGGCCATGGCCGGCTACTTCCGGGACGTGCCGGCGCAAGACGGGGCCTGGGCCGTGTTCCTCCTCACCGGGCGGCGCTTCAAGCGCCTGGTGGCCACGAAGCAGCTCGTGGAATGGACGCTCGTGGCCACGGGCGTCCCCGAGTGGCTGCTCGGCGAGTGTTACGGCGCGGTCGGCGACCTGGCCGAGACCATGGCCCTCCTCCTCGACGGCGTCGGCGCCTCCCCGGAAGACGCCACCCGCCAGGCCGATGCGCCCCCGCAGCTGCCGCTGTCCGCCTGGATCGAGCAGCGCATCCTCGGCCTCCGTGCGCTCGACAAGGACGCGCAGGCGCAGGCGGTCATGGCCTGGTGGCGCGAGCTCGGGCGGCGCGAGCGCTACCTCCTCTGCAAGCTGCTCACCGGCGAGCTGCGCGTCGGCGTGTCGCAGATCCTGGTCACGCGGGCGCTGGCCGAGGCCGCCGGCCTCTCGCCGCCGGTCGTGGCGCACCGCCTGATGGGCGCCTGGGAGCCGACCCCGGACTTCTTCCGCGGCCTCCTCGACCCCGTGGCCGAGACCGTGGATCGCAGCCGTCCCTACCCCTTCTTCCTGGCCTCGCCCCTCGAAGGCGAGCCCGCCGCGCTCGGCGACCGGAGCGCCTGGCAAGCGGAGTGGAAGTGGGATGGCATCCGCGCGCAGGTGGTGCGGCGAGACGGCGAAGTGCACATCTGGTCGCGTGGTGAGGAGCTCGTGACCGAGCGCTACCCCGAGGTGCGCGACGCCGCCCTCACCACCCTCGCCGACGGCGTCGTCATCGACGGCGAGCTCCTCGCCTACGACCTCGCCCGCGACCAGCCGCTGCCCTTCGCCGTCCTGCAAAAGCGCATCGGGCGACAGAAGCTCGGCCCGCGCATCCTGGCCGAGGCCCCGGTGGCGCTCGTGGCCTACGACCTCCTCGAGTTCGAAGGCCAGGACTGGCGCGACCGTCCCCTCCAAGAGCGCCGCCGCCGGCTCGAAGAGCTCATCGCCTCCGCGCGCTCGCCCTGGCTGCGGCTCTCCCCCCTCGTCGAAGGGACAGACTGGGACGCGCTCCTCGCCCGGCGCGACGAATCCCGCGCCCGCGGCGTCGAAGGCCTCATGCTCAAGCGCCTCGCCTCCCCCTACGGCACCGGCCGCAAGAAAGGCGACTGGTGGAAGTGGAAGATCGCCCCCCTCACCTTCGACGCCGTCCTCGTCTACGCCCAGGCCGGCCACGGCAAGCGCGCCAGCCTCTTCACCGACTACACCTTCGCCGTGTGGCGCGGCAGCGAGCTCGTGCCCGTGGCCAAGGCCTACTCCGGCCTCGACAACGCCGAGATCGCCGAGCTCGACCGCTGGATCCGAGGCCACACGCGTGAGCGCTTCGGCCCCGTGCGAGTCGTCGATCCCGTCCACGTCTTCGAGCTCGGCTGCGAACGCATCGCCCCCTCCCCTCGCCACAAGTCCGGCGTCGCCGTGCGCTTCCCCCGCATCCTCCGCTGGCGTCGCGACAAGACCCCCGAGGACGCCGACACCCTCGAGCAGGTCGTGGCGCTGGAGCGAACCACCGGAGAGCCAGCGCCTCTTCCTCCCGAGGACCCCGGCGACGCCGACGAAACGCCATGACAAGACCGCGCGGCTCCTGGTCTTTCGTGTAGAATGCCCCTCGTCTCGACGAGGAGAGCCAAGATGGACTTCTTCCCCCCCGTGAACCTCAACCCCATGCAGTCCGAGGCCATCGCGCGCGGCCTCTACGCGCTGGCCAAGTCGGACGGCGTCCACGAGCGTGAAGCAGCGCTCGTCGCCTCCTTCTTCGACGAAGTCGGAGGTGGAGCCCAGGCCATGGCCGAGCTCGAGCGTCGTGCCCCCATCACCCCCGAAGAGCTCGCCGCCCTGCTCCCCGAAGACGAACAGCGCCGCCTCTTCATCAAGACCGCGATCCTCCTCGTCTGGGCCGACGGCGAAGTGACACCACAGGAAGGCCAGCTCCTCCAGGACTACGCCCGCGTCTTCCACCTCGACCCGAAGGTGCTCGAGCAGCTCGACACCGAGGTCAAGGAGTACCTCCTCTCGCAGCTCGCCCACGTCCAGAACACCGAAGCCACCCGCCTCGTCGCGCAGAAGCTCAAGCTCTAAGCCTCGCGGCCCCCGATAAGAGGGTGGCACCGCGGAGGACCTCATGTGCAGGTCCGCTCCGCGCTTCAGGTCCTCGGCCCCTCCGGATGTCCTTACCCTGA
>DATAGU010000209.1:0-26763 GCA_036263495.1 Polyangia bacterium
CATCGAGAACAGCCGCTTGCCGTCCTGGCTGAGGGACAGGTTTCGCGTTCCGGTGCCCGCGATGGAGCTGAGCTCACTCAGATTCGCCGCGTCGAGCACATGGACCGTGCTCGTGCCCTGCGTGGCCAGGTACCCGCGGAATTGGGAGTCGGTGAGGGTTAGCTGCATGCTTTGCGCGTCCTCGGGGACGCCGTGGCAGGCTGGAATCAGGCACGTGACGAAGAGCGCCTGGGTTATCGAGCGGTTACAGCACCTCATGGTTGTCTCCTTTCAGTTCGCGCGATCCAGCGAACTTTCCGGTAAGGGATTGTTTCTCAACAGTGTGACGATTCTCTTGAGCAGCCTTCGTATCGGCTGCCGTGAGATCGCAACGACAGAGACAGGCGACGCCGGCTGGCGCGGAAACAAGGCGTCACCGGCCATCGGGGTTCACGCCCGCCTTTGTCGACGTGAAATGTAGGTAGCCGCTCGCGGCGAGGTCAACGTTCTGCGGGACAGCGGATCGTAAGAACTGCGCACTTGTGATATAGCGTCGCGTTTGTGACATCCTGATTACAGTCGCGACGCATTTGCGATATCACCGATGCAGTTGCGAACTCTTTTTGAAACGGAGGCGGAACGCAGCCGTTGGACGCCGTGGTGGCGGTACTTAGCGGAAGGGGCCGAGGATCCGCTGCAGGGTCTCGCCCGGGGTCTCGCCGAAGCGGTGTCGGTAAGCGGCGATGAAGTAGCCGATGTGGCGATAGCCTGCCAACCGGGCGATCATCGCGACGGTCACGTCCGGCTCGGGGGCCAGGAGCCGAGCGCGGGCCAGCTCGAGGCGGCGCGCTTTGAGGTACTCGTGTGGCGAGGAGTCGCGAAACCGGCGAAAGGTACTCTGCAGCGCCCGCACGCTCACGCCCGTCGCGGTGGCGACGTCGGTGATGGTGATGGGCTCGGCGGTGTGCGCGTCCATGTAGGCCTCGGCGCGGCGGACGCAGGCGGGGGTTATCGCCGGCGTCGCCCGCTCCAGGAGTGAGGTCTGGTTGTGCGGTACGACTTCGAGCAGGGTCGTGAGCAGTGCTTCTGCGAGGTTCCGGGCCAGCAGCGGCGTCGCGGCGAGCCCGCGGGGATGTTCGAGCTCGCCGTTGATGAAGGCCGCGAGCCGTGCCAGGTGGGCGCCGCCGTCGTCCGAGAGGGAGAACAGGGGGGCGAAGAGCAGGGGGCCGCGCGACTCGGCCCCGGTGAGCTTGCGCCAGTGCTCTCCGAGCACCTGCGGATCCAGGATGAATGCCTGATGTCGTCCTCCGGGGGGCACTTCGAGGTTCGCTGGATAGGACAGCGAAAAGATGGCGCCCGTACGTCCGGGAGTGATGGTGCCGTGGGCGTCTCGATGGCGCATCGTGGAGCCGCCCGCGTGCACGATCAGGAGCACGTTGCGCTCTTCGCACTCGCGGGTCGCCAGCAGGACACCGTTCGGAAGCGAGTCCTGGGTGACCACGATCGGCCCCAGCGTCGCCTGCGCTGTCCGCCAATGGAAATGGGGCTGTCCCGATGGGAGTTGGATGAGCGCATCAGTGTAGAGGCCGCGGAATCGCACACGCGCCAGGTCGAGATCGTCGATGTCGACCTGCGATGCAGGGTCCAGGGACGGTGGCGCGCCGGACGTGGGGGGCTGGTGGCGATTCGATGTCATCCCGCTCTCCTCGAGAGAAGTACGTCTCCGTGGTGATGCGAGAACGTGAACTCAGGCAGATTTCATGGATGGACTGACGGGACTCCAAGAACGGTGTCTCCGTCTTCGAGGGCGTAGCGTCCGCTCCCTCCGTCAGCAGGTTTTAGGATACCAGGACGCGGCGCTGGAGAACACGCCTATCACGGCGTTCGGTCCTGCGCACAGCCATGCGGGCGGGGATCCCGCACCGTGTGGCGTCTTCGGGGGGAGGGGCTATTGCTGCGGTGCGGCAGGGAGCGCCTTCTCGGCGGGGAGCGGCACGGGATCGAAGTGCTCGAACGGGTGCTCCATCCACTGGCGCAGGACGCGGGCCATGGCCGCGGCATGGACGCCATCGATGAAGCGGTGATCGAAGGTGGCGGAGATCTTCATGACCTGGCCCACGGTGAGGCGGCCCTGCTCGACCACGGGCTGTTCGCGCACGGCGCCGACCGCGAGCAGGATGGGCACGCGTGAGTAGGGCACGAGGGGGACGAAGGCGGTCTCGAGGCCGAGCGTGCCGATGTTGGTGATCATGAGGCTGCCAAAGGGGTCGGAAGGGATGCCGAAGGCGCGGAGGTCGAGGTTGAGGGTGTAGCTGAGGAAGGAGACGGCGTTGAGGACCCAGTAGACGAGGAAGGAGGGGAGGAACCGGAACAGGCCACGGGTCTTTTCGAGGGCCGGATCGCGGCGGGTGCGCACGGCGTCGACCTTGGCCTGGAATTCGTCGTGGATCTGGGTGAGGGGCTTCTGCTCGACGTCGTAGAGGGTGGCGCCGGAGAGATCGGCCTTGCCGGCCCCCTGGTCGGTCATGGCGACCTGGAAGAAGACGCCGATGCGCTTGCGCAGGTAGATGTGGTTCCAGCGCAGGATGGCGTTGGCATCGGGGCATTCCTTGAGGGCCGCGGCTGCACACTTGGCCAGCATGTGTGAGATGGTGAGCCGCTTGCCGGTGTGGGCGCGGAAGGCGTCGAGGTAGCGCAGGGCCTCTTCCATGCGCAGCTCCATGACGCCGTAGACGGAGGGGTCGTAGGCGGTGCGCCAGGTGCCGAGGGCGATCTTGCGGAAACTCGAAAGGTCTTCCTTGCGCTCCAGCTCGAGGTGGGGCATGGGGCGATGCTACCACATTGCCCTGCACCGCCGGAGCGACGCGGCCGGGGCTGCTTCCCTGGTCACTGGGTCTGCTTCCCTGGTCACTGGGTCTGCTTCCCTGGTCACTGAGCCTGCTTCCCCGGTCACTGGGTCTGCTTCCCCGGTCACTGGGTTTGCTTCCCTGGTCACTGGGTCTGCTTCCCCGGTCACTGGGTCTGCTTCCCCGGTCACTGGGTCTGCTTCCCTGGGCACCGGGCTACTTCCCTGGGCACCGGGCTGCTTCCGGAGGGTGGGGCGATCAGCGAAGGCTGTCGAGCGGGAGGATGGCGCCGCCGGCGGCGACGGGGGCGCGGCGCTCGGCGATGGGTTCGAGGAGCGCGCTGACGATGTTGCTGCTCTCCGGGTTCTTGCGATCCACGGCGCCGACGACGCGGAGGATGTAGAGACGGATGGAGGCGAGGAGGGCTTCGCGTCGGTCGCGCACGGCCGGGGGCTCGGTGAGCTGCGCGGGGCCCAGGGTGCCGATGGCTTCGCCGTACTTGGCGTGGATGCCCTGCAGGAGCTCGAGGATGGGCTGGGCGCCGATCTGGGCCAGGGACTTGTCCATGCCCTCGAAGGCGATCATGAAGAGTTTGGCGTCGACCACGGCCCATTCCTCCTGCACCGGCAGGTAGATGAAGGAGAGGCCGTCGTCGCCGAAGAGGCGCTGGTAGACGCGCTCGGCGACCCGGCCCTGGGGCAGCTCTTCGGCCAGGCGTGCCCAGATGGCCAGGAGATCGTGCAGGGCGCTGATGGCCAGGTCCTCGCGCCGGTCGGCCTCCCGGACGATGTTGGGGCTCTGCGCCTCGGCCTCGGCGACCGCGGCCTGGAGGGCTTCGCGATCGGCGACGAGCTCCTGGAGCGCCTCCTGGATCGAGGCGAAGGAGAAGGCCTGGAGCGCGCTCGCCTGCGCCCGCGCCGCTACCTCGAGGGCCTGGGCCAGAGTGATGGTGCCCGTGGCGTTGAGGCGGGGCAGGACGATGAGGTGCTCGGGGGTGAGGGGGCGCGGCATGGTTCGAGGATACTCCGCTGATCCCGCGCCTCAAAGTGGAGAGGACAAGATGCGGGCGGCCTGGAGGGAGGGGGGCGGGAGGGAGAGGAGGGGAGGCGGAAAGAGGAGGGGCGGGGAATGAGGGGCGCGATCAGAACATGGTGGTGGGATCTTTGCGCGGGGGCGGCGGGGCCTCGGGGATGATGGGCAGGGGCCGGGCGGTCTCGAACTCGTCGGTCTCCTCGTCCTCGCCGATGCCGACGCGGCCGGTGCACACGTCGCACTTGCCGCACGGGGCGGTTTCTTCGCCGAAGTAGCCGAGCAGGAACTGCACGCGGCACTTGCGGCCCTCGGTGTAGTCGAGCATGGCCTGGAGCCGATCGCGGTCGCCCTCGCGCTTCTTGCGGTAGGCCTCGGCCGCGCGCCATACGGTGGCCTCGTCGGCCGCGTTCTCGGCCGGCGACCAGAGGGGGCCGGGCAGCTCCTTGGCGAGCTGTGACTCCTCGAGCATGGACAGCACGACCTGGGCCTTCTTCTGCGGGACGCCGGCGCGGAGCGCGATCTCCTCGAGCTTGCCGGGGCCGGCGGTGAGCGCCGCGGCCACGGAGCGCACCTGATCGCGGCCGGGGTACTTCTGGATGTTGAAGTGCTTCTGCACGTCTTCGTCGCCCGGGCGCCAGAGCAGGATGCCGCGGGCGGGCTTGCCGTCGCGCCCGGCGCGCCCGGCCTCCTGGTAGTACTGCTCGATGGAGCCGGGCAGGTTGTAGTGGATGACGAACCGGATGTCGGGCTTGTCCACGCCGAGGCCAAAGGCGTTGGTGGCGATCATCACCCGCACCTGGTTCTTCATGAACTTGTGCTGCTCGTTGTCGCGGTCCTCTTTGGACATCTTGCCGTGGTACTTGCCGACGCGCATGCCGAGGCGGCTCAAGGCGCCGGCGAGCGCCTCGACGGTGTTGATGGTGGAGGCGTAGACGATGCCCGAGCCCTTGATGCGGCGCACGAGCCGCACGAGCCGCCGCACCTGCGCCTTCTCGTCGGGGACGCTGCGCACCTCGAAGATGAGCTCGGGGCGGGCGAAGCCGAGGTGCACGACCTCGGGCCCGTGGAGGGCGAGGCGGTCCTGGATGTCCTCGACGACGCGTGGGGTGGCGGTGGCGGTGAGCGCCAAGACGGGGGGCCGGCCGAGGAGATCGACGGCGCGCTTGAGGTTGAGGTAGGAGGGGCGGAAGTCGTGGCCCCACTGCGACACGCAGTGCGCCTCGTCGATGACGAAGAGCGCCACCGGACGCCCGCCGAGCTCCTCCTTGAAGTCGGGCGAGGCGGCGCGCTCGGGCGTGACGTAGATGAGCTTGCGCACGCCCTCCTCGATCTCCTGCAGCATCTCGCGCTCGCCCACGGTGGTGAGGGTGGAGTCGAGCCGCGCGGCGTGGATGCCGCGCTTGCGGAGCTTGTCGGTCTGGTCCTTCATGAGCGCGAGGAGCGGCGAGACGACGATGGTCACGCCCTCGAGCACCATGCCGGGCAGCTGGAAGGTGAGCGACTTGCCCGAGCCGGTGGGCATGATGGCGAGGGTGTCCTTGCGCGCGAGGACGTTGCGCACGACGCGCTCCTGGCCGGGGCGGAACTCGCGCAGGCCGAACTGGCGCAGGCGGCGGACCACGGCGGCCATCTCGGGCGAGTCGATGGGCAGCTCGGTGGAGACCGGGGTCGCGGCGCCGCGGCGACGGCGGCGGCGGCGGCGGCGGCCATCGCCGGGGCCCGAGGGGAGCTCGGCGGCGCTCGGGGCCGCCTCTGGCCGCGGGGGCGGCGGCGGCGCGGGCCGCGCGACGCTCCAGGGTTTGAGCTCGTCGGGCGCGCTCCAGAAGGCGAGGGCCGCGGCGACGTCGGGGTCGTCGGCGGCGAGGCCGTCGCCGTCGAGGTCGGCGAGGGTGTCCCGGGCGGCGGGCTCGCCCCAGAGGGTGATGGGCTCCGCGGGGGCGCTCTTCGGGGAGGCCCAGGGGCGGCGCGGGGCCGAGGGGGTCAGCGTCTGCGGGGCGTGCCCGTGGGTCCCGTTGGCCGGTGTGACCTGCGTGGGCTCGTCGGCGAGGAGGCTGGGCGTGGGCGCCGTGGGCTCCTGGTCGTCGGGCCGCGTGGCGAGGGGCATCGCCGGCGCTTCGTCCTCGTCGGGCCGAGAAGCGGCGATGGGCGTGGAGACGGCGGGGGCCTCTTCGGGGGGAGCCTGGTCGGCTCGCCGGGGTTGGCTGATCTGAACGTCCGCTTCGGCGGGGGGCTCGTGGGAGCGGCGGTCCTCGGCCGTGGGCTCCGCTGCCGCCGACTCTGTGGCCGCGGACTCTGCGGCCGGCTGGGAGGGGAGCTCGAGTTCCTGCTGCGCCTGCTGCGCCTCGGTGTCCTGGGTCTTGCTGCGCCGGGTGCGCTGGGTGCGGCGGGGCGCTCCGGCCGGGGCGGTGGTCCGATCCGTCTGACCGGGCGCCGGGTCGGTCTGCCGCGACGCCGCGCGCCGGCGCCCGGTGGCCCGGGCGGTCGCTGCCGGTGTGCTGGTGTCCGATGCTTCCTGGGCGGCAGACGACTTGCGGCTGCCCGCTGCAGCTTTGCCCTTGGCGGATGTGACGCGACGCGCGGGCTTGCTGTCAGCAGTCTTACGGGTACGAGCCATGTTGCTTTCAACTCCTCATTCTTCAGGCTACGGGCGACGTTGGCGCGGCCGGGGCGCGGTTGGAGATTCGGGTGTGCCTCTGGGACCGTCAGCGATCCACACCGAGACAGTGGCGGGCGATGGTGCCGGCCCGCCCCGCGAGCCGTCCGGTGATCCACCCCGGGAAACCCCAGGTACCCAGGAACAACGATACCCTCGAGGGGCATCGGCCTCGCTCGACCGGGGGCTACTTTAGGCCGCTATGTGGCGTGACGCAACCCCGAGCTTCAACGGGGGCGCGGGAGGCGCTCGGCGCGGGCGGCCCGCCCTGGGCACGAATGTCACGAGCGCACGACGGGAGCGGGGCGAGAGGAGACTCTCTTGTCGTTGGGGGGCGCGCCGGGGCGGCAGCAGCGACGGCACGTGCTATAAGTCAGGGCCGTGAGACGGTCTATTCGAGTGATGTGTCTGTGGGGCGCTGTGGTGGTCGGCGGTGGAAGTGCTTGGGGGCAGGGGCAGGGGCAGACGCCTCCGGAGAAGCGGAAGCAGCTCGTGGCGCTGGTGCTCCCGGGGGTGAGGCGGGTGCCGGGCTATGAGAAGGTCCGACCGTATGCGTCGCCGGACGCGGAGGGGGACCCGCCGATCGAGCCGAGCGACGTCAAGGCGGTCGAGGCGACCGAGGAGAATGAGGCGCTCGTGCTGCAGCACCCGTTCCTCTCGCCGCTGATCGGGGCGGTGGTCCACGGGGCGCGGGTGCCGGTGAAGGGGGTGGTGCACGCGAAGAACGCTCGCGGCTGCGCGACGCGCCTCTGGTATGCGCTCGATCCCTGGGGCTATGTGTGTTCGCGCTCGGTCAAGCCGACGACGGAGCCGCCCACGCAGGAGGCGGCGATGCCGGTGCCCCAGGGGGAGCGGGTCCCTTATCATTATGTGATGGTGGGGGTGCCCGAGGGGGTGAACGTGCCGATGTGGGGCTCGGTCGACAGCGTCCGGGATGGCGAGGAGCCGGAACGGCAGCTCCAGCGCGGCGATACGGTGGCGGTGCAGAAGACGCTCAAGATCGAGGGCCGGCAGTATCACGTGTCGGTCGAGGGGAAGGTGCTGCCGGTCGAGGGGACGTACCCCATCGATGCCAAGGTGTCGGCGTGGCACGGGGAGGTGCTCGATGACAAGACGGTGTTCCCGTTTGGCTGGGTGACGCCGGAGACGGCCAAGGTCTACGCGGTGCCGGACCCGCGGACCCAGCCGATCGAGACGCTGCCCCGGCGCACGCGGTTGATCATCGCCGAGGAGCAGGGCAAGGGCGGGCGGCGGATGCTGCGGATCGCGGATCCGCCGGGGGCCGCGGCAGGGGAGGGGCAGGGGCAGGGGCAGGCGCAGGGACAGGGGCAGGCGCCGGCGCAGCCGCAGCCGACGGCGCGCTGGGTGCGCGCGGCGGATGTGAACGAGGTGCGACGGATTCCGCGGCCGGAGGGGATCTCCCCGGCCGCGCAGTGGATCGACGTGGATCTCGGCGAGCAGGTGCTGGTGGCCTACATGGGCGAGCAGCCGGTGTATGCGACGCTCACCTCGTCCGGCCGGGCCATCCCGACGCCGCGGGGCAATTATCCGGTGTGGGCGAAGGTGTCGGCGATCTCGATGAAGAGCCAGGCCTATGAGGACAAGCCGTACTTCGTCAACAAGGTGCCGTGGGTGCTCTTCTTCCAGGCGCATAACGCGATCCACGGCGCGTACTGGCACGACCGCTTCGGCGTGTCGAAGAGCCACGGCTGCGTCAATGTGTCGCCGCTCGATGCGCGGTACCTGTTCGACTGGCTGACGCCCAACCTGCCCTCGGGCTGGACGGGCTTTCGCCCGCCCGACCTCATGGCGTCGCCCACGGTGCACGTGCGCAACTCCCATGAGAAGGTTGAGCTCCTGCAGGAGCGGCCGATCGGGCCGCCAGACAAGGAGCTGGAGGCGCTCAAGCTGGAGGAGGCGGAGGCGCGCCGGGCGTCCGAGGGTGCTACTGCGGCGCCGGCGGCCGAGGCGCCTGCGGGGATGCAGCCGTAGCCAGGGCGACGCCTGTAGGCTACGGAGATCGCCTACCGCTGGATCGGGACGGGGGACGGGGGACGGGGGGATGAGTCGGACATCAGCAGGAGAGACGGAGGAAGAGGGGGCGGAACAGGGATTAGGATTCGTTCACCCGGTCGCGTAGCTCCTTGCCGGGCTTGAAGGCCGGCTGCTTGCGCGCTGGGATGTGGATGGTCTCTCCGGTCTGCGGATTGCGGCCGGTGCGCGCGGCGGAGTTCCGCACGCTAAAGGTGCCGAAGCCACGCAGGTCGATCTTCTCGCCCTTGGACAGGCCCTCGGAGATCAGCTCGAACACATCTTCCACGATCGATTGCGCCTGCGACTTGGGCACGCCAGCCCGTCCGGCAATCGCATCGACCAGATCCGACTTCTTCATGTGAAAGCCTCCTCAACTGCCATGAAAAACAATGCGCGGCATCCTAGGCGCCAAAGGGTAGCGCGTCAACACTGTCCCGATGCGCCCTGACCTGGATGCGATCGCGGCACTACCACTCGATCGGGCGCGTGCGGAGATCGTGCCGGTTCAGGCCGTCGCCCCTCCCTATTAGAGGGAAGGCCCGCCGATTGCAGAACGAGTAGACGACTGGACGGGTCCGCCTGGTCCCTTGAGGCTTCTGATGACGAATTCTCTTTCTCTCCTGCCGCTCTGCCTGCTGGCGACCTACTTCTTCGTCGGTCTGGTGATCTACGCCGTCCTCCAGCGGCACGGTCGCGCGCACTGCGACAAGGATGTGCTGACGCGGCACGCGTCGCCGCTGCTCGGCCGGGGGGCGCGGCACTTCATGATGTGGATCCTCGGGCCGTATGAGCGCGGGCTCGTGCGCCTCGGGGTCTCGCCGCAATGGATCACGGGGGCTTCGCTGGTGGTGGCGCTCCTCGGGGGGATCGCCCTGGCGCGCGGCCGCTTTGCCCTGGGCGGGTGGCTCTATCTCGTGGCCGGCATCCTCGACATCCTGGATGGTCGCGTGGCCCGCGCGAGCGGACGGACCTCCACGGCGGGCGCCTACTTCGATTCGGTGGCGGATCGCTACGCGGAGCTGTTCGTGTTCGCCGGTCTGGCGGTGTATTACCGCGATTCCTGGCGGTTGTGGCTTCCGCTCGCGGCGGCGCTCGGCTCGCTGATGGTGAGCTATGCGCGCGCCCGCGGCGAGGCGCTGGGGGTGGACGTGCGCATCGGCACGATGCAGCGGCCCGAGCGTTTGTTCTATCTGGGGGTGGCGATCGCCTACAGCCCGCTCTGGGAGACGCTGGCCGGTCCCGGTGGCGAGCACCCGGAGTATCTACCCACGGTCGTGATCCTGGCGTTCCTCGGGCTGTCGAGCCACATCACGGCGGTGCACCGCATCGTCCATACGTTCCGGCAGCTGCAGAGCCAGGAGTCGGCGTCTGCACCCGAACGTCCGGACGTGGCGACGGCCCCGCAGGGCGTGGCGACGCGGCTGTGGTCGCGGCTCCGCCCGACCGGTTGAGGTGTTGGGGCGGGTGGTGAAAAACCGACGAAGTGCTCGGGTTTTCACCACTTCTTGACGCCGGAGGGGCCCGAAGAACCAGGTCCGGGCGCGTTCGACCGCGGCGGTGTCCGCCATCACCTCGCCCGGCCGGCCGTGACCGATGAGCACGCCGCCCGCCCGCAGCGGGCCGGCGGTAGGTCGGATAAGCTCGGAGCATGCGCGTCCTCTTCGTTGTCCTGCCCGAGCGGGGCCACATCCACCCGATGCTCGGGCCGGCCGCCGAGCTGATGCGGCGCGGGCACACGGTGGCCTTCCATGCGCCGCGTGACGTGTCGGCCCAGCTCGGACGCCTCGGCTTCGAGCAGATCCACGCGGACGAGGTGCCCCGGCCCGCGGAGGACAACCGGGGCGCGGCGCTGGCTGAGCTCGTGCGCGACGGGCCTCGCCTGCGGCGCTGGATCCGGGGCCTCCTGCTCGGCGGCGTCTCCGGCGAGGTGGTGCGGCTCGAGCGCGCCCTCGCGAGCTTTGGCCCCGACGTCATCGCCGCGGACCCCATGGCCTACCAGGCGCCCATCGCCGCCGCCCGCGCCGGCCTCCCGTGGGCGGGGCTGTCTTCGTCCCTCAACCCGGTGGTGCCGGAGGAGATGACGAGCGAGCTCATGGCCACGGCGCGGGAGCTGGCCGCGGAGCGAGACGAGCTCTTTGCGCGGCACGGTCTGCGAGCGCGCTTCCGCGTGGTCGATTGCCTCTCGCCCCACCTCAACGTGGTCTTCTCCACCGAGGCCCTGGTCGGCCCGCCTCCCGTGGACGTGGAGCTGGTGGGCCCGTCGCTCCCCCTCGGCCGGCGCGGCGATGAGGTGGACTTCCCCTGGGCGCGCCTGCGCGAGGACGTGCCGGTGATCTACGCCTCGCTCGGCAGCCAGCTCTTTCATCAGCCGCGGATCTTCGCGACGCTGCTCGCCGCGGTGGCGGATGAGCCGTGCCAGCTCGTGCTCTCGGCAGGCGACCTGGCGGACGCACTCCCGTTACCCTCCCATGCCATCGCCGTTCCCTACGCGCCCCAGCTCGCGCTCCTCGCGCGGAGCGCGGTCCTGGTGACACACGGCGGCGCCAACTCGGTCATGGAGGCGCTCCATTTCGGCGTCCCCCTCCTCGTGACGCCGCTGTGCAACGATCAGTTCCACAACGCTGAGTTCGTGGAGCGGAGCGGCGCGGGTCTGCGGCTCGATCTCGAGCGGGCCACGCCCGGGGAGTGCCGGCAGGCGCTGCGGGCGCTCCTCGGCGCGGGGCCGCAGCGCCAGGCGGCCGGCCGGATCGCGGACTCCTATCGCCGCCAGGACGGCGCCGCGCGTGCGGCGGCGCTGATCGAGGGGCTGGTTCGCCCTGCGCACGATGTTCACTGACGCCACCGACGGGGATCTCGGCTTGCGTCCGGGGGCTCATGGCAAGCGGGGGCAAGCGCTCTACATCTCCTGAGGACCCTGGAGCGCCGTTCACACGCATGGATCCGCTCAGGCCCTTGCGGGCCTTCGCTCACCGCGAGCTTTGCTCGCAGCGGGCCCTATCGAGGCGTGTGAACGGCTGAACAGCGAGCGTGATAACGTCCACGACCCATGCATAACGCCAGAGTGAGAAAAGCAGTGATCCCGGCGGCCGGCCTCGGCACGCGGTCCCTCCCCGCCACCAAGGCGATGCCCAAGGAGATGTTGCCCATCGTCGATGTGCCGGCGATCCAGCTGGTGATCGAAGAGGCGCTCCAGGCAGGCATCGAGCAGATCGTGCTCGTGACCACGCATGGGAAGTCGATGATCGAGGATCACTTCGGCATCTCCTACGAGCTCGAGGACACGCTCAAGCGCCGCGGCAAGAAGGAGCTGGCGGCGCAGGTGGCGGAGCTGTCGCGGCGGGTGAACCTCATCACGGTGCGGCAGAAGGAGCCGCTCGGCCTCGGGCACGCGGTGCTGGTCGCGCGGGACGTGGCGGGCGATGAGCCGGTGGCGGTGCTCCTGCCCGACGATCTCATCGACAGCGAGGGGGGCGGGCGGCCGGGGATCGGCCAGATGCTCGACGAGTACCAGCGTCAGGGCGGCGGCGCGGGGGTGATCGCGCTCGTGGAGGTGCCGGCGGGACAGGAGCACCTCTACGGCGTGGTGGCGGGCGACGTGGTCGAGGGCAGCGAGGGGCGGCTCGTGCGGCTGCGCGACATGGTCGAGAAGCCGCCGCCCGGGACGGCGCCGAGCCGGCTGGCGATCATCGGTCGCTACGTGCTGCCGCGCGAGATCTGGGACTTCCTCGCCCGGACCCCGCCCGGCAAGAACGGCGAGATCCAGCTCACGGACGCGCTCAAGATGTTGGTCACCGAGGGCGGTGGCTGCTACGGCCTGCGCTTCCGGGGGCAGCGGTACGACGCCGGCGATCGACTCGGTTATCTCCAGGCCAACCTGGCCTATGCGCTCAAGCGGCCGGAGCTCCGGCCGGGCCTGCTGGCCGCCATGCGGGAGTTGCTCGAGCAGCACCGCCAGAAGTGATCCGTCCCGCTCCAGGCACCGCGCAGTGAGCCTCTGGGCCTGGCCGGCACGATCGTTTTCAGGGTCAGGGCCCGGACGGTGGACGAGACGGGGGCGGCACGAGCGGGTTCGGGTTGCATGAGCAGTCGCTACAGCCGTTCTCGTCCTTGGCCATGCCGTAGGGGCAGTAGATGCCGCAGGGGATCGGCGGCGGGCACCGGCTCGGGGCCGGCCGGTGGGGGATCGGCGGCGGCGGGCTGGGCTCCGGTGGGATGATCTTCGCCGGTGGGGCCTTCCGCACGAGGCGGTATGGCTCCTTCACCGCGCAGACGCGCACCCCTTCTGCCTGGTGGGGGAGCTCGAACGAGATCGCGTAGCGACCCGGCGGCAAGGGGGCGTTGCAGCCGTCGCCGTCAGGGTGGAGGGTCACCTCGGTGAGGGTCTGCGTGGCACCGGGGGGGATGGTGAACTGCGTGACGCCCCGCGGCTGCAGGCAGGGCCCGCGGCTGCAGGCGTTGTAGGCATCATACCCGGGGCGCAGGCCCACGAAGAGGGCGGGGCCGCCGCCGCCGCAGTAGTCGGGGGTATACAGTGTGACGGGCTTTGACGAGCGATTGCGCGCGCGGGCGGTGAGGACGAGCGCGGCGCCGTCGCGCCGGGCCTTGAGCGAGAGGTCTACGGTGCAGGGGCCGGTGGGCTCGGGGGGCGGGGGTACCGGGCGGACGATCGCCCCGGGCGGCCACCCCTCGGGGCCCGGACCGATCGGCTGGGCTCGCGCAGGCACGGCGGCGGCGAGGACGAGGAGGGCGGGGATCGCGGCGCGCATGAACCGTGGACGCGCGGGGCGGCGCGATCATTCACACGCATCGCCGCGCGGCCGTAGACGTCGAGAGGCGGGTACGTCAGCATGCAGCACGACATGGCTCCATCGCTCACGCCCATGCTCTCGCGCACGCTGGAGGGCCCGCGGGACGCTGCGCCTCGAGACGCGAGGCCGCAGGCATGATCGTCGCCGAGGTGGCCGTGCTGCTGCCGGTGTCGGGCACCTACGATTACCTCGTGCCCGCAGGCTGGGCCGTGGTGCGCGGCCAGCGGGTGTGGGTGTCGTTTGGCAAGCGTGGGGTCGAGGGGGTGGTGGTGGGGGTGCGTGAGCTCGCCGAGAACGAGCCGCTGCGCCTCAAGCCGCTCCTCCGTCTCATCGAGGGCGAGACGGTCGATGAGGAGGTGCTTTCGCTGGTGGACTGGGTGGCGTCGTATTACCTGGCGCCGCCCGGGGAGGTGCTGCGTCTCGCCTTGCCGCCGGGGGGCCGGGCGACCGAGGCGCGGCGGGTGCGGCTGACCGAGGAGGGGGCGCGCAGCGCGGCCGGGCTCGGGCAGGCGCTCGAGCCGATCGATCTGCACGGGCTGCCGCTCCGCGAGCGAGCGGTGCTGGCGGCCCTGGCCGCGGCCGGGGGCGAGGCCCGGATCGAGGCGCTCGGCCGTATGGTCGAGGGCACGCGGGCGGCGCTCGGGCTGCTCATGGCGCGGGGCCTGGTGACCCAGGCGGCCGAGGTGCGCGCGCGGCGCGAACCCACGGAGCGGCTCGTGCGCGCGCTGCGCCAGGTGACGGAGGCGGACTACGAGCAGGAGCCGGCGCTGCGGCGCGCCCCGCGGCGCCAGGCCCTCTATCGCCACATCGCCACGGTCACGGCGTCGGAGGCGGCTGAGGTTGGGCTCGGCGCGTTGCAAAAGCTGGATCCGCGCGCCGCCGTGCACGTGCGCGCGCTCGCCGAGGCCGGGCTCGTGGCCACGCGCACCGTGCGCGTGACGGCGGCGGCGCCGGAGGATCCCTATGCCCTGGCGCTGTCTGGCGGGGGAGAGCGGCCGGTGCTGACGGCCGATCAGGAGGCCGTGCTCGGGCGTCTCGGCCCGGCGCTGGTGGCGGGACAGTACACGCCGTTTGTCCTCCACGGCGTGACCGGCAGCGGCAAGACCGAGGTGTACCTGCACCTCATCGAGCAGGCGCTCGCGCTCGGCCGGGGCGCGCTCGTGCTGGTCCCCGAGATCTCGCTCACGCCGCAGCTGTCCGGGCGCTTCCGTGGCCGCTTCGGCGACGAGGTGGCGGTGCTGCACTCGGGCCTCGGGGACCGCGAGCGCTTCCTCGCCTGGTCCCGCCTGCGCGACGGCCGGGTGCGCATCGCGCTCGGCGCGCGCTCGGCGGTGTTCGCCCCGGTGGCCCGGCTCGGCGTGGTGGTGGTCGACGAGGAGCACGACTCCTCGTTCAAGCAGGAGGAGGGCGTGCGCTACCAGGCGCGCGACGTGGCGCTGCGGCGGGCCCGCACGAGCGGCGCCGTGGCCGTGCTCGGGTCGGCCACGCCGTCGCTCGAGGTGTACGAGGCGGCCCTGGCCGGTCGCATGACCCTGCTCGAGCTGCCGCGCCGCGCCACGCCGCGTCCTCTGCCCGAGGTGGAGATCATCGATCTGCGGCGCCACCAGCCCGGGCCCGACGGTCTGTTCTCGGCGCCGCTCGTGGAGGCCATCGGCCGCACGCTCGCGGCGCGCGAGCAGGCGGTGCTGTTCATCAACCGCCGCGGCTTCGCCACGTTCGTCCTGTGCCGCGCCTGCGGCCACCGGTTCACCTGCCGCGACTGCTCGGTCACGCTCACCTATCACCGCCAGACCGAGCGCCTGGCCTGCCACTACTGCGGCTACCTCGAGCCCGCGCCGTCGCGCTGTCCGGCGTGCCAGACCCAGGCCGTGGAGCGGCTCGGCCTCGGCACCGAGAAGGTGGCGGCGATCGTGGCCGAGCGGTTCCCGGGGGCGCGCGTGGTGCGCCTCGATCGGGACACGGCGCAGGGGCGCGGCATCGGCCGCGTGCTCGAGCAGATCCGGAGCGGCGAGGCGGACCTCGTGGTGGGCACGCAGATGATCACCAAAGGGCACGACTTCCCAGGGGTGACGCTGGTGGGGGTGCTGCTGGCGGACCAGAGCATGAATTTTCCGGACTTTCGCGCGGCCGAGCGCACATTCCAGCTGCTCGCGCAGGTGGCCGGGCGCGCGGGGCGCGGCGAGCGGCCGGGGCGGGTGGTGATCCAGACGTTCGTGCCCGGTCATGCGGCGGTGGTCTGCGCCGAGCAGCACGACTACGTCCGCTTCTTTACCGCCGAGCGGGACGAGCGGGCCGGGCTCGGTTACCCACCGTTTGGCCGCCTGGCCATGGTGCGTCTCGACGGCGACGACGAGGCGGCGGTGCGGTCGGCCGCGGAGGGGGTGGCCGCGGTGCTGCAGCGCGCCGCCGCGGTGCTCGGCGAGGGGGCGGAGGTCGCGATCCGGGGCCCGGCCGAGGCGCCCATCGCGCGCCTGCGCGGGCGGACGCGGTGGCAGCTGCTCGTGAGGTCGCCGGACGTGAAGGCGCTGCGCCAGCTGCTCCTGGCGGTGCAGCCGAGCCAGACGCGGGACGTGCGGGTGACGGTGGACGTGGATCCGGTGTCGATGTTGTGAAAGGGGGGATCCGGCTCAGGACGCGACCCACGGTGGTGGCGGTCCTGATGTCTCGGCGGGTGATCGGGTATCAGCAGCGCGGCGGCGGCGGCGGCGGCGTGCAGCTGGTGTCTTCGCCATTGCAGGGATCCTCGCAGCTCACCGATCCGCAGGAGAGATAGACGCACACCCCGCTCGTGTTCACGGAGCAAGTGGCCGGAGGGGTAGAGCTGGCATAGCCGTAGACGTCCGGAGCGCCGTTGACGGCCTCAAACAACTGCGTGACATCCTTGCGGGAGTATTTCATGGGGTCCTCCAGGGAGAGGCGCATCGGATCCGCGCCTCGTCGAGGGAGCGCGATGAGGCGATCCTGCACAATGAATCATAGGCTCGTCGGGCGTCGCAAATTTTTCCTGGTCCTCCCGTGCAACGTCTTGAGGCAGAGGGCGGTGGGTCTGTAGGGGGGCGACTTCTCGCTCGGGATGATCCGATCGGGCGGGTCTGGGGCTGGTGACCGGAGGAGCGACCGGGAGGTCTCGTGGATCCACGGGAAGGGGAGGGAGACCCTCGGGGCCTTGGCCCACGAGGCGGGCGGGAAACGCGCTACAGGTACGCCGGGTCGCGGTGCTCGCCGAACACCTGGCGGAAGACGTCGCACACCTCGCCGAGCGTGACCTCGGCCTTGACCGCGTCGATGATGGGCTGCATGAGGTTGGCGTCGGTCTTGGCGGCCTCGCGCACCTTGGCGATCGCGCTCTCGACGCGGGCCCGGTCGCGGCGCTCGCGCAGCGCCTTCATGCGCGCGATCTGCCCACGCTCGGGCGTATGGTCGATCTTGAGCGTGGGGATGTTGTCCGTCTCCTCGGTGACGTACTTGTTCACGCCCACGATGGCGCGCTCGCCGGTGTCCACCTGGCGCTGGAAGGCATAGGCCGAGTTGGCGATCTCGCGCTGCGGATAGCCCTCCTCGATGGCCCGCACGATGCCGCCGAGCTCGTCGATCTTGCGGATGTAGACGTTGGCCGCCTCCTCCATCTTGGTGGTGAGGGCCTCGACGAAGTAGCTGCCGCCGAGGGGGTCGGCCACCTGCGCCACGCCCGACTCCTCGAAGATGACCTGCTGCGTGCGCAGCGCGAGCGACGCCGCGTCCTCGGTGGGGAGGGCGTAGGTCTCGTCAAAGGAGTTGGTGTGCAGGGACTGCGTGCCGCCGAGCACGGCGGCCAGTGCCTGCAGGGTCGTGCGCACCACGTTGTTCATGGGCTGCTGCGCCATGAGCGACACGCCCGCGGTCTGTGCGTGCGTGCGCAGGAGCCAGGAGCGCGGGTTCTTGGCAGAGAAGCGCTCGCGCATGATGCGCGCCCACATGCGCCGCGCGGCGCGGAACTTGGCGACCTCCTCGAAGAAGTCGTTGTGCACGTCGAAGAAGAAGGAGAGCCGCGGGGCGAAGGCGTCCACGTCGAGCCCGGCCTCGATGCCGAGCTGCACGTAGCCGATGCCGTCGGCCAGCGTGAACGCCAGCTCCTGCACCGCCGTGGCCCCGGCCTCGCGGATGTGATAGCCGCTGATGGAGATGGTGTTCCACAGCGGCATCTTCTCGGTGCCGTAGACGAGCATGTCGCGGATGATGCGCATCGACGGGCGGACCGGCGAGATCCACTCCTTTTGCGCGATGAACTCCTTGAGCATGTCGTTCTGCAGCGTGCCGCGCAGCTTGTCCGGCGACACCCCCTGCTCCTCGGCCACCGCGATGTAGGCTGCGAGGAGGTAGATGGCCGGGGCGTTGATGGTCATCGAGGTGGTGACGTCCTCGAGGTGGATGCCGCTGAAGAGCCGGCGCATGTCGTCGATGGAGGCCACCGAGACGCCCTCGCGCCCCACCTCGCCGAGCGAGCGCGGCGAGTCGGGGTCATGCCCCATGAGGGTGGGCATGTCGAAGGCGGTGGACAGGCCGGTCTGCCCTTGCTCGAGGAGGAACTTGAAGCGGCGGTTGGTGTCCTCGGGCGTGCCGAAGCCGGCGAACATGCGCATGGTCCACGGCTTGCCGCGGTACATCGTGTTGTGCGGCCCGCGGGTGTACGGATACTCGCCGGGCTCGCCGATGTCGGCCTCGTAGCTGCCGCGGACGTCCTCCGGGCGGTAGTGGTTCTTGAGCGGGATGCCGCTCATGGTTTCGTAGCCGCGCGGTTTATGCTTGGGCTCGGGCATGAGGCGGTTATGCCCCTCCGGTCGGACCGTGTCAATCCGCGTCGGGGCCATCGGGTCGAGAGGGGGCCCTGGGAGTTCCGGGGGGCTCGGTTGGGCTCGGTTGGGCTTCCGAGGTCCATCGATGGTCTTCCGAAGTCCATCGATGTCATCGCTGGACCTCGCCGACCCATCGCTGGTCTCTGGCGAGCCTCCGCTGAGCTTACAGGAGCCTCCTTGAGGTAGGTGCACCTCGACCTTGAGCCTACGGGCCGGAGCCGCTACGGCTGGCCCTCGCTGCCCACGCAGTGGTGGCAGGTGAACAGACCCCGGGGATCGTACTTGCGCTTGATCTGCAGGAGCTTTTCGTAGTTGTCGCCCCAGAACGCGTGCTGCCAGTCGGGCTCGAAGTAGTCGGTCTCATTGACGTACGAGCCGGTGCGGGGGGTCGCGGCGCGTAGGATCTTCATCGCGGCCGTCACCCGAGCGCGTTCCACCCTGCCCTCGGTCAGATCCGGCTCGTGTCCCCGGACGCCGGGATGGCCGTCGCCCGAGGCCGCGGCGATGATGAGCGCCGCCGCGTCGTAGACCGCGGGATTCATCGCGGTCTCGCGGTCGGCCGCGAGGGTCTCCGCGGAGGCGCCCGCCTGCCCCTTGTTGAAATGGAGCGCGAACGGCCAGTGGCGTGAGGCCTCGAACAGCGCGAGTGCAAACCGGCGCGCCTCTTCGCCTTCGAAGCGATCGAGCGGCACCCAGCGGGATTGATAGGCGTACCAGTAGGTGGACACCTCCTCTTGATTGTTCGCCCACCAGTATCGACCCTCAGGCTGCCCTGGCCTCTGGTCGGGCATGATCGCGCTGGCCAAGCGTTCTTTGATGAAGCGGTCGTCCCACATCTTTTCACCGGGGAGCACGAGGAAGTTGAGGGTGATGGCGAAGCTCTCGGGCCGCCCCTCGACCCAGGCACGCAAGGGCTGCCAGACCCGCGCCGCCTCATCGGCGCTCATGCCGAGAAAGCTCATCGAGAGCTGGAGCGAGTTGTCCCCTCGCACCCGCACCTGCTCGCCCCAGGTCTCGTTGTGCAGGCTCTCGCGGTAGAACCTGAGGAAACGCTCGAGCAGCTCCTTGAACGCCGCGTCGCTCTTGGCGGTGATCTGGCCGAGGACGAAGCCGAAGGAACTCGGCAGGGCGTGGGTCCGGAGGGTCACCTTCGTGACCACGCCGAAGGTGCCGCCGCCGCCGCCCCGCAGCGCCCAGAAGAGGTCCTGGTGCTGGCAGGCATTGGCCACCCGCAGCGTGCCGTCGGCCGTCACCACCTCGGCCTCGAGCAGGCTCGCGGCCGCGATGCCGTATTTCCTGGACCAGCTTCCGAAGCCGCCGCCCTGCAGGAATCCGCCCGCGGCGCCGACGGAGGTGCAGCCGCCGCCCTGCACGTAGCGGTGATGCTTCACGGTCACCTCCTGGTACGCCTCGAGCCACCTCACGCCCGCCTCGAGGGTGACCGCGGGGGTGCCCGGCGTCGCCCCTACCCCTGCCAGGCCGCAGCCGCGCGGGATGAAGGCGTCGTGCAGGGTGACGCGCCGCATCTTGTGGGTCCAGACGAGGAGTGAGCCGGGGGCGGTCGAGCGGCCGAGGTAGTCGTGTCCGGTGCCCTTGATGACGAGGCGCAGGCCGTGCTCGCGGGCGAAGGTGACCGCGGCGACGACGTCGTTCGGGCTCTCCGCGGCCACGGCATAGGCGCTCGGGGCGGCGCTCCAGGCGTCGAGCCAACCGGTCGACTGGCTGCCGCCCGGCTGGTCCTCGATGTAGAAGGGGTTTTGCAGGTTGTGGAGTGCGGCGGCGCAGTCCGCGCTCGCGGCATCGCGGCGGCAGGGCTCGACCGGCGACTGCGGCTGCTCGAGCTTGCCGTCGAGACGGGCGGCGAGCCGTTGCCACTCGGCGGCGGAGGGCCAGCAGGGGCGATCCGCTGTGTACGACGACGGAGGGGCCGATGCGCGGGGGGTGGCTCGTGGGCCGGTCGCGCAGCCTGTGACGAGGATGACGAGGCTGAGGAATGTAGCGGTGAGTCGTCCGCCAGCCAGGAGCACAGGTGTCATCTGGGCCCAGTAGCACGAAGAAGTGGAAGGGGGACAGGTTTGCGGCCGTGCTACCTTCGCGTCGCGCCTGTGGGCATGGATCGCATGGAACCGAGCTCCCCCCTCATCGAGAAGCTGCAGGAGAAGGCTGACCGGGAATGGCCGCACCTCATCGCCGCGCGGCGGCGGGCGGTCGAGACGCGCGAGCACCTGCGCACGCTGCTTCGCGACCAGGACCCGAGCGACACCAGCATCGTCGTCTTCGGCTCGCTCGCGCGCGGCGAGTACACGCCGCAGAGCGACCTCGACTGGACGCTGCTCATCGATGGCCAGGCGGACGAGACCCACTACGCCCAGGTGCAGGAGATCTCGCGCCGGCTCGCGGCCGAGCACTTTCACGAACCGGGACCGACGGGCCTGTTCGGCAACCTGGCGTTCAGCCACCCCATCCTCCACCAGATCGGCGGCCAGGACGACACCAACAAGAACACCACCCAGCGCATCCTGCTCCTCCTCGAATCCTTGCCCATCGGCAAGGACGAGGCGCACGAGCGCGTCCTGCGCCTGGTGCTCACGCGCTACGTGGCCGAGGACCGCGGACTCCTCTTTGGCAGCGGCAAGCTCTTCATCCCGCACATCCTGCTCAACGACATCGTGCGCTACTGGCGCACCATCACGGTCGACTTCGTGGCCAAGCAGCGCGAGCGCACGAGCGGCTGGGCGCTGCGCACGATCAAGCTGCGCCTGTCGCGAAAGCTCATCTTCGTGAGCGGGCTCCTCACCTGCTTCGGCTGCTCGTTGCGCGACCTGCGGCCGGTCGATGCCACGGGCCACTTCGTGGTGGCCGAGATGGTGCGCTTCCTGCGCGAGCTCATCCGGCGCACGCCGCTCGAGATCCTGGCCGAGGCCCTGCTCCGCCCCGACGTCACGCCGGCGACGGTGCAGGTCCTGTTCGACGCCTACAATGACTTCATCGGCCTCCTGGCCGACGGGGACAAGCGGGAGCGCCTGAAGAAGCTGCCGGCCGACCAGATCGGCGAGGACGCGCTGTTCCGCGAGGCGCGCGATCTCGGCCGCCGCTTCCAGGACGGTCTCGATCGCCTCTTTTTCGAGGAGGATCCGCTTCTCCGGAGGCTCATCCGCAAGTACGGGGTGTTCTGATGCGACCGATCGGTTTCTCGACGGGGGCGCTGGCCAAGGGGGACGTGGCGTGGGCGCTCGAGCTGTTGCGGCCGAGCGGGACGCGCACCGTCGAACTGTCGGCGCTGCGGCTGCACGAGGTGGAGCCGCTGTGTCGTCTGGCGCCGACGCTGGATCTGTCCGCGTATGATTACGTCTCGGTCCACGCGCCGAGCCGCTATGGGGCGGCCGAGGAGCCGCGGGTGGCGCGGGCGATGATGGAGCTGGCCGGCCGGGGGTGGCAGATCGTGCTCCACCCCGACACGCTCCACGAGTTCGAGCCGTGGCGCGAGCTCGGCTCGCGGCTGGTGATCGAGAACATGGACAAGCGCAAGCCCATCGGCCGCACCGTGGCCGAGCTCGGGCGCATCTTCGAGCGGTTGCCCGAGGCGCGCTTCTGCTTCGACCTCGGGCACGCGCGTCAGGTGGACCGCACGATGACCGAGGCGTACCTCCTCGCCCGCGAGTTCGGTCACCGCCTGTGTCAGCTCCACGTGAGCGAGGTCACCACGCAGAGCCGTCACGACCGGCTGAGCTGGGGCTCGGTGCAGGCGTTCCAGCGGGTGGCGCGCTGGATCCCGGCGCATGTGCCGGTGGTGCTGGAGACGCCGGTGAGCGCGGAGGAGCTCGCCGAGCAGTGCCGCCTGATCGAGGTGGCGCTGCCGGTCGCGTAGGCGCTCTTTACTTTGGATATAGAGCGCGGGTTCACGCGCATTCCCTCCGCCCGTCGCGGATCTGTCCATGTGGAGCGGAAATTTTGCGCCTGCAGGACAAGCCTGCCTAGGATGGCTCGGTATTTTCGCAGCTTTATCGTTGTGCCGTTCCGTAGGCGGATGCTTCCCGAGGGTCTAGATGATGATCGGCCGCGCCCTGCTCGCCCTGTCTCTGAGTGCTCTGTGTCTCTTGGCGGACGTCGCCACGGCGGCGCCGGCGGCGTCGAAGGAGACGCTGGCGCGCGCTGCGCGGCACATCAAGTACGCCGAGCGGCACCTCGAGAAGAAGGAGTATGACCAGGCGATCGAGGAGTATCTGCAGGTCAAGTCCTGGGTGCCCGAGCCGCGGATCGAGTACCTGCTCGGCAATGCGTATCGCTTGCAGGGGGACGAGGCCAAGGCCAAGGAGTGCTTCGGGCGGTATCTGAAGGCTGAGCCGAACGGGGCGTATGCGGCCGAGGCACGGGCGTTTGTGGCGGGTGAGGCGGCGCCGGGCAAGGGCGCGAAGGCCGAGGGGTCGCCCGAGCCGAGCGCGGCGGCGGCGTCGGTGGCGGTCGTGTCCGAAAAGGCGGTGGGGACGGCGGGACCGGCGGGATCTGCGGCGTTGGGGGCGGCGGACGCGACGGTCAAGGAGGGGGCAACGCCGGCGCCTGTGCAGTCGCCGGCCAAGGTGACGGCATCCACTGTGCCGATCGTTCGTGAGAAGGCGGCCTCTCCTCAGCCGTCCGAGCCTGCGGCACGCGTGCCCGCCGAGGCATTGCCGGCACCGCCGGAGCCGGCGGTGTTGACGCATCCTGCCCCGGCGACCCAGGTGACGGCGGTGGCCGTGAAGAGGACGCCGGTGGTGCGCAAGCCGATCTATCGCCGCTGGTGGCTCTGGACCATCGTCGGGTCGGTGGCGGCGCGAGGGGCGGTGGGCGCGGCGCTCGGGCTGACGCTCCCGCAGCGGTTCGAGACGACGTTGCCGGACGTCGGCAGCCAGGGCGCGGTGAGGTTCTAGATGGAGCGGGGAGCGATGGGTCCCTCCGGTCAGTGCCACAACGCAGGAGCGCGGGGCGGGAGCGTCCGGCGAAGCGCGGGGGTGGGGCTGATGCTCCTCGCTGCGGGAGCCTTGCTGGGGGGCTGCTCGCAGGAGACGGCGGTCGCCTTGACGATCACGGCGGACGCCTCGTTGGATGACGCGACGCTCTCTGCGCTGCGCCGGCTCGATCTTCGTGTGACCGGCGCCGAGGGGGCGTGCCGGTCCTACCCGCTGCCCAACGGGTTTTCCCGCAGCCGGGAGGAACGCCTGGTCTTTCGCCCTCGGGCGCGGAGCGGGGAGCTAACGCTCGATGTAACGGTGCGTGATGGGGTGGAGGGCGCCAAGGGGTACGGGACGGTGCGGGTGACGCTCGAGTCGGGCCGGATCCAGTTTGCCCGGGTCGCCGTGCGTTCGCCGGTGCCGGCGGGCGCCGATGGGCCCTGTGTGGAGCAGCCTCCGGGGGACGGCGGGCTCCCGGATCTGTCGGCCCCGCCGGATATGGTGTGTGACGACAACAACCCGTGCACGGTGGATGAGGTGGTGCAGGGGCAGAATGGGAGCACCTGCAGATTCACGCCGGGGAACCGGGGGACGGTGTGTCGTGCCGCGGCCGGGGCCTGTGACGTGGCCGAGACCTGCGACGGCGCGAATGCGCAGTGCCCGGCGGATGGACGGATGGCGGCCGGCACCGAGTGTCGTGCGACGAGTGGGGGCTGTGACCTGCCAGAGACGTGCGATGGGACGTCCACGGCGTGCCCGGCCGATATTTTTACGGCGTCAGGGGTTGTTTGTCGTGCGTCGGCTGGAGGTTGCGACGTGGCCGAATCGTGCACGGGGACTTCGGCAGACTGTCCGGCGGATGCCTTCGCGCCCTCGAGTAGGGTGTGCCGCGGAGCGGTGCCGGGGGGCTGCGACGTGGCTGAGAATTGCACGGGGACTTCGCCGAACTGTCCGGCGGATGTCGTCGCGCCCTCGAGTACAGTGTGCCGCGGCGCGGCGCCGGGGGGATGTGACGTGGCTGAGAATTGCACGGGGACTTCGCCGACGTGCCCGGTGGATGTTTTCGCGCCCTCGAATACGGTGTGCCGCGGAGCGGCGCCGGGAGGCTGCGACGTGGCCGAGAATTGCACGGGGACTTCGCCGACGTGCCCGGTGGATGTCTTCAGGCCCTCCGGTTCACTTTGCCGGGCGGCATCCGGCTCCTGTGACGTGCCCGAGAACTGTACGGGGAGTTCGCCGAACTGCCCGGGTGACGTGGTGGTGCCCGCCGGAACGATCTGCCACCCCTCGACTGGTGCCTGCGACCCGGCTGAGACCTGCACCGGCTCCTCGCCCGCCTGCCCCAGTGACCGTCTCGCTTCCCCCGGGACCCTGTGCCGCCCCCCGGCCTACGCATGCGATGCGACGGAGACCTGCACCGGCGGTTCGCCCTCCTGCCCAGGGGATCTCCCCATACCGAACTGCGAGGTGCTGGTGAATGGTGACTTCGAAAGCGGCACGGCCAACTGGGGGCTCACGGGCGATGCCTACCTGGCGAGCGCCCCGTCCTGTGTCCCGCAATCGGGCTCCAATTATGTCTTCTTATGCGGCCTCAACAGCACGAGTGGTTCGGTCTATCAGGACTTCTCCATCGCTCCAGGAACGAACCCGCGTCTGACCTTCTGGCTGCATATCTACTCCGACGAAGGCACGGCCAGCCCGTTCGACTATTTGTATGTCGAGGTGCTCGATACGAACAGCCCCTTGCAGCAGACGCTGGCCACCTACACCAACGTCGCCAAGACCAGCGTGTACGTCCAGCAGGGGACCTTCAGCCTCGGAGGCTTTGCCGGACGGACGGTGCGCCTCCGTTTCCGCGCCACGACGGATGGCTCGAACATCACCACCTTCCGCATCGACAACGTCTCGGTCCAGTACTGAGTCCTATGACGGCCGCCCTTGGGGGGCTCAACGAGGGCGAGTCGAGGCGTCTGGGAACCTGCTTCGCGCGGCCTCCGCGACCGCGACGGCGCAGGCGTAGCTCGTGGACATGGGGACATCGCACCAGCGGTCCTGGGCGTAGAGTCGGACGGTCTCGCTGGTGACGAC
Source organism: Polyangia bacterium (assembly GCA_036263495.1). Classification (GTDB taxonomy): domain Bacteria; phylum Myxococcota_A; class Polyangia; order Palsa-1104; family SHYY01; genus DATAGU01. The sequence goes on from DATAGU010000209.1 coordinate 25,201, forward strand.
CTGATCCATCTTCACGCGGGGATCCGCTCGCGGCACGAGCCCTCGATCCGCCACTGCTATGACGGACGTGAGCTGTGCGGGGAGGGAGGGGACGGCCCCGGCCGAGGCATACACCGTAATGCCCTGTTCAGCGGCCCTGGAGACGAGATCTTGTAAGGGGTCGCAGAGCGCGGTGCTGGTCGTCCCCAGGCTGAGATTGATGAGGTGGGGAGACGCACTCTCGACTAGCCACTCGAGCGCCTCGAGGAGGCACAGGGAGGAGCCCTTGATGCCGGGGTCGAGGATCTTGGCGAGGTAGAACTCCACCTCGAGTCGGGGTTGGATCCGGTCGTAGAGGATGCTGAGGATGGCGGTCCCGTGTCCGTTGCCGTCCGATAGATCGATCTCGAGGATGCCCTGCTGCCAGGCCGCGAGGTCGTCCCGGTCATAGACGCGGGTCTCGAGGACCCGGGCCCCGGGGTCGATGGTGAAGCTGGCGGCGCCGGCCAGCGTGAGGGGATGCTGCCGCAAGAAGTCTCGGGAGACACCGCTGTCGACGATGCCGATCTTCAGGGGCGCTGCCCGTGTCGGGCCGTCTCGGGGGATCATCCAGGCGGCCGGCCCAGGAGGTGGGCCAGCAGCTGGGCCCAGTGGTATCGAAGAGGTCGCGGTGCCGTCAGGACCTCGGCACGCACCGGGCGTCCTCCAGGGCCGAGTCCGTCGATCGCCATCGGCGCGGGCGTGGCGGCATCGGGTAAGACGAGAATGGGCTGGGGCTCCAGCGAGGCGGTGCCTGGATCCTGAATGGAGGCGACGACGCGCCCCTGCAGGAGCGGCCCTCGGGGAGACAAGCGCAGCAGGACCCTGGCCCCGGTGAGCGTGCGCTTCTCCCCGACGTCGTCGATCCATAGACGGGCGCACCATGCGGTCTGGGGCACCGGCCGATAAGGCGACGACGGCATCGCGAGCTCTCGGCAACGCCCGGCGCCCGCCTCCAGGATGCCATCGGCGTGCACGGGCGCGCTGACCTCGATGGTGGAGCCGATCACGAAGACGACGAGCGCCAGGCCCGCCAGGAGCAGGAGGACGGCCATGCCGATGTGGCGGACGAAGAAGGTCCCGGCGTGTTCGGGATCGGCGAGCATGGGGAGCTGCGGTGCGGAGGGGGTGGCGCGGTCTCTCTCTCTCGACATGGCGCTGGCTCAGGCCACCTGCTGTTGCGCTTCGCCATGGCCGGGGCCAGGCCCAGGCTCGGGGTGTGCGGCCAGGCGGTGCAGGCGGGCATAAAGAGCATGGGTCTCGAGGAGCTCGGCATGGCGCCCCCGTCCCACCAGATGGCCCGCGGCGATCACCCAGACCTCGTCGGCCACCACGGCCATGCTCATCCTGTGCGTCACGAGGAGGACCGTCTGCCCGTGCTTACGCGCACGAGCGAGCAGGTTCTCGACGATGGAGCGCTCGGTCTCGAGATCGATCTGGGACGTCGCTTCGTCCAGCAGCAGGAGGGGCGCGTTGCGCAGGAGGGCCCGCGCCAGGGCGATGCGTTGCCGCTGTCCGCCGGACAAGCTGGCGCCCCATTCCGCG
>DATAGU010000210.1:0-1779 GCA_036263495.1 Polyangia bacterium
AGGTCGCCGAGCGTGACGCCGGCCTCGCCGAGGTTGACCACTTCGAGCGGCTTACATAGGTCCAGCTCGCCGGTGCGGTTTTCCTCGAAGATGCCTCGGGCGAGGACCTCACCGCAGGTCCCGCAGCGGTAGTCCCGGCCGTGGATTACGCCGCCGGCCTCGGGTTCGTCGCGCCCCTCGGGGACGAAGCCGCGGCCGGGGGCGAGGTGGCCGAGGTGCGGGACGAGGCGGAAGTGGTGCTCGGCCACCGCGAGGCCGGCGTTGCCCTCGGTCCTGCGGAGGTCGGCACTGCAGCGCGGACAGGCAGAGGGCAGCTCGACCTCGCGGTAGGTGACATAGATGTCGGCCACATCGACCTCAACGGTCGGGGCGCAAGTGGTGACGGTCATGGGGGGCCTCCTTGAAGTCAGTCGGTGAACGCGAGCGGGAGTGGTGACTACCCACGGCCTCCCTTCCTGCGCGCCCTGCGCCCGGACTTGGTGCCGGGGTCCTTCGGCTCGCTGGTCTCGGGCGTGGGCTCCACCACCTCGCCGGCCTCGGGACTGGGCTCCACCACCTCGGCGGCCTCCCCCTCTTGGCCGGCTTCGCCCGTAACGCCGCGGCCCGCCTCCCTGGCCTCATCCTCTGCATCGAGCTTGCGCCATAGCTCGATGCGCTGCCGCGAGCAGTAGGCCACCAGCTCGGGCCGCAGCTTGTGGGCGCGCTCCGCGGCTTCCTCGGCCGCATCCGCCACGCTCTCCAAGAGGAAGTAAGCCCGCTCCCTCCCGAGGGTGGCCTCTAGGCCACCGTCTGCGAGGTGGCGCTCGTCGATCACCCTGGCGTCTCGCAGCGCCTGCTCTGCGGCCCATACGTGGGCCTCGACGCGGCACACGTCCTCCATGAAGTCGATCAGGGCGTAGATGAAATCAGGCGGATAGACCTCCTCCTCCTCGGGGTCTTCGGGCCGGGTGTCCTCGGGCGGTTCGGTGGTCATGGCCTCACGCCTCCCCGCCCGCGGTGCCATCGCCGGCCGCACCCTCCCCGCCCTCCTGGTCGGCCGAAACCTCGCCGGCCTCGCCCTCGCCCTCCTGGTCGCCCTCGCCCTCCGTGCCCTCGCCGACCTCGCCCGCCGCGCCCACACCGCTCCCCCCCTCCTGGTCGTCGTCGGTCCAGTCCCGCGACTCCGCCCCATCGGCCAGCAGCTTGGCCAGCGCCAGGGCCTCGCACATGGCCTGATGCGTCTCGCCGGCTTCCTCTATGGTGCGCGTCTTGAGCCGCTCGACGGCGCGTTCCTGCAGCGCCACCAGCCGCGCCAGGGGCCTTTCCCCAAGGCGCTCCATCTCCTCGGCGTCAAAGAGCAGGATGATGGGCTGAGCACCCGCGCTCTGCAGGACGAAAAGCGCCTCGTCGAGCCCCTCCGCGACCCTGGCGTTCGGGGTGTCCTCGGCCATCACCTTGCCGTAGTAGGCGGCCCGCTCGGCCAGCGCCGTCTGTGCGGCGTCCAGCGCCCGCGCCACCTCTTCGCCCTTGTCGCGGGCCATGCGCAGGAGGGAGAAGAGGCGCTCCCGCCCCTCCGCCTGGGCCCCGCTCTCCGGCGAGAACAGCGCCGGGTCGTGAAAGCTGGTGTCATCGGCCGCGAACACCAGCGCGACCAAGGCGATGAAAGCGTGCTGGGCGCGCCCGAGGTGCTGGTCGATGGCCTCCAAGAGTCTGTCGATGTTCGTAGAATGTGCGTATGGCATGGCGTTCCTCCTTCCCCGCTTGCGGGGTCGGGTCGGTCCGCCAAGCAATGGTCGGTCC
>DATAGU010000211.1:0-2900 GCA_036263495.1 Polyangia bacterium
CGCAGCTGCTCGCTCAGACGCCGGATCGTGGCGTGGCGGCTCTTGGTCACGGGCCGGCTCGTGGCCGCCGTGATGCGCCGACGCAGCGCCGTCAGCTCCGGGCTCGGCGGCAGCGCGCTCTCGCACGCCGCCAGCACGGCCTGGACCAGCACCGGGCCCTCGAGCAGGCAATCCCACGTCGAGAGCTCGAGCTCCTCGATCCGGCGAGCGTTCTCCAGCTCCTCCTGCGGATGCATGACCGGCAGACGCGCCATCTCGCGCAGGTAGCGCGACAGGGCGCTCGTCGGCGTATCGTCCTGCCGCCGCGCGGCCGGTCGCCCCTCGGCCGGCTCGGGGCTCTCCACCTCGTGCTCCTCGCTCTCGCTGTCGAGCAGCGCCTCGGCGGGCGGCTCCTCGGCGGGCGGCGCCTCGGGAGCGACCAGCTCGAACGCCTCGTTCTCCCACGTCTCGGGGAGCTCGTCATGGCGAGGCTCGTCCCCGTGCGGCCCGGCCGGCGCCACCTGGGGTACGGGCTTGCCCCGACGCACCGCCAAAGGCTCCTCGGCCTTCGCCTTGCGCTGGGGATGGGGCCGCCGCACGCGCAGCGCGACGGTCGAAGTGGCGGCCGACTTCTTTGTCGGAGCGGCGCGCCGTTGAAGCTTGTCATGAGCCTGCGTCATACCTGTCTTCCCTGCCCCTCTCTGGTGAAACTCTCTCGGTGGATGCCCTATTCCCGGGGAGCGCGAACAAGGCGTCATGACCCTCGTGAGCACCGTGGGACCGCATTCGCGGCTCGACGGCACCTCAAGAAAATGGGCAGGCCCCATCAGACCTGCCTGCCGCGCCACCCTGCTCTCGCCGCAACCAGCATCCGCTGCGTGCGGCGTCTCCCATCGCTCCCGAGGAGCACCAACTCCGCGAGAGACCATTTCATGTAACCCTGGATCGGCGAGGCGCAAGAGGCGAAGTGGCTCTGGCACTCACTTTCTCGGACCGGACTTGCCCTTCGCCTCGTAGAGATAGAGGCCCGCTTGCGCCTCGACGGCAGGCACCACCTGCCGCACATCTTATGTTGATGCCAATCTGCGCCCGCCGCATCCTCCTTTATGAAAAATGTTGTGAAGTCGAGGCGGCGCGTCCAGGCCCCGCGAACCATCGGCTCTAAGGGTTGGAAAGGAGCAAGGTTTCATGAGTGACAAGGTGACGAGGTCCGAGGCCGAGTGGCGCAGTGTCCTCACGCCCGAGCAGTACCGGGTGCTGCGCGAGAAAGGGACGGAGCGCGCCTTCACCGGCGAGTACTACGACTCCCATGCCCCTGCGACGTACGTGTGCGCGGGCTGCGGCAACGAACTCTTCCGCTCGACCGAGAAGTACGACTCCGGCTCGGGCTGGCCGAGCTTCTATGCCCCCGTGGCCGCCGACCGCGTGGCCGCCGAGACCGACACGAGCCACGGCATGACGCGCACCGAGGTGCACTGCAGCCGCTGCGGCGGCCACCTCGGCCACATCTTCCCCGACGGCCCCCGGCCCACCGGGCTGCGCTACTGCATCAACTCCATCTCGCTCAAGGCCAAGCCGCTTCGCTGATGTCAGGGGGCGCCCCGCAGCGCCCCCGCGAACCCTGACATCCATGTCCCAGTCCAACGAAGGAACCCGCCCGGCTGACAGGCGGGCCCTTGCTATGATGGCGACTCCTCGCCAGACGAGCTGACCCATGAAGAAACTGATCAACCGCGCCGATGAGGTCGTCGAAGAGATGCTCGACGGCCTGGTGGCGCTCCATGCCGGCCTCGCCCGGCTGCTGGGACACAGAGTGATCGTGCGCGCCGACGCCGAGGCCGTACGGGACCGCCAGGTGGCGCTCATCTCCGGCGGCGGCAGCGGGCACGAGCCGGCCCACGCCGGCTACGTCGGGCAAGGGATGTTGAGCGCGGCCGTGGCCGGCGACGTCTTCACCTCGCCGAGCCCGGACGCGGTGCTGGCGGCGCTGCGCGCGGTGACGGGGCGGCCAGGTGCGCTCCTCCTCGTCAAGAACTACACCGGGGATCGGCTCAACTTCGGCCTCGCGGCGGAGCTCGCCCGCGCCGAGGGGCTCGCGGTGGAGATGGTCCTCGTGGCCGACGACGTCGCACTGCTGGACGCGCCCCTGTCCGAGAGGGGCCATGCGGGGCGGCGCGGCATCGCCGGCACCGTGTTGGTGCACAAGGTGGCGGGCGCCGCGGCGGCGGTAGGGAGACCCCTCGCCGAAGTAGCGGCCGTGGCGCGCGCCGCGGCCGCGGCCGCGGCCACGATGGGCGTCGGTCTATCGTCGGCCACGGTGCCGGCCGCCGGCCGCCCCACCTTCCACCTCGGGGACGACGAGATGGAGCTCGGCCTGGGCATCCACGGCGAACCCGGCGTGCGGCGCGCGGCCCTCACGGACGCGGCGGCGGTGACCGAGCAGCTCCTCGGGACGATCCTGCGCGGCGCGGCCCTCGGGCGCGGCGACCGGGTGGCCCTCCTCGTCAACAACCTCGGCGCCACGACCACCATGGAGCTGGCGATCGTGGCGCGGCAGGCGCTGCTCGTGCTCGAGCGCGAGGGGCTGGTGGTGGAGCGGGCGTACGCCGGGACATTCCTCACCGCGCTCGAGATGGCCGGGGTCTCGCTGTCGCTCCTGAAGATAGATGATGCGCGGCTCGCGGCGCTCGACGCCCCCACCGAGGCGCCGGCCTGGCCGCATCCGCCGGCCGGCGCGCCGGGGGCCGGCCCGACGGTCGAGTTCGCGCGCAGCAACCTGGCGATCCCGTGGAGCAGCGAGTTCGGGAGCCTGCTCGAGCTCGCCGAAGCGTGCGACGTCCCGGTCCGCTGGTCCTGCCGCGTCGGCGTCTGCCACACCTGCGAGAGCGGCCTGCTCTCCGGCGACGTCGACTACCTCACCG
>DATAGU010000212.1:0-6201 GCA_036263495.1 Polyangia bacterium
GGCGCTGTCGCTGCAGAATGACATCCTTTATTTGCGCGAGCCCTCGGTCTACGCGTTCGAGGACTCGCTGCACTGGGAAAATGGGCGCGTGCCGGGCGGCGCGGGGTGGTATCCGCTCGTGCAGTTCCGCGGCAGCGGGCGTCTGGTGGTGCGGACGGCGCGGCCGCTGGCCTGCGTAAAGGTGACGCCCGAGGACTCGACGTATGTGGAGCCGGAGACGCTGATCGGGTGGATCGGTCAGGTGTCGCCGCGCGTGCTGGACGAGCTCGAGGAGGCGCCGGCCTCGTATCTGGAGTGCAAGGGCGAGGGGGTGCTGCTCCTGGAGGAGCCGGCGGGGCCTGCGCTCCTCGCCTGAGCGGGAACACCGCGGTTGGATGCCGTAGCGGGCAGGCAACTCCCAGGTAACTTGAGGCATCCGCTGTGGCGCGAATGCCCCAAGTTACTCGACGACAGGTCGCACCCAAGGGGGGCCTGCGCCACTGTGGTGTTTTCGGCTGCGTGCGGCCCGCGCGCAGGTGGGCGATCTCCGCGAAGTAGATCAAGTCCGCCGGACGAGGTTCGATCTGGTGGGTGGGGAGACGGAGCGGAAAGCGAAAGCGGCGGATGAAGCCCGACGCGCTTGGGGGGACGAAGCGCGCCGAGACCGCCATCCGCCGCGACTGCTCACTAACACACCCAGCGCAAGTTGTCAGACAAAATCATTCACTTCGTGTGGCCCCCGAGCACAAGGTCGAGCCGCTCGCAGAAGTTGATGGCGAGCAGGCGCGGCGGCGCCCAGTCCGAGGCGAACCGCAGCACGGTGGCGGCCCCTGGCGCGATGTGGAGCTGGTGGTAGCTGGCGGGCGGCATGCCGAGAAAGTGAAGCAGCAGCACCCGGATCACCGAGGCGTGGGTGACGAGGACGATGTGGGCGCCGATCTCGTTGTCTTCGAGGGCCTGGTCCACGGCCGCGAGCGCGCGGGTGCGCACGTCGATCAGGCTCTCGCCGTCGAAGCCCTGCACGTGGAGGGGGTTGTCGAGGAACGCGCGATATCGTTCGTCCTGCGCGAGCTCGTCCCGGCTCATGCCTTCCCAGCGGCCAAAGTGCATGGCCGTCAGGCGGGTATCCCGGGCCACCGGGATGGCATGGGGTGCGGCGATCGTCTCGGCTGTTGCGCTGGCACGCTGGAGGGGGGAGCAGAGGAGCTCATCGATGCGGAGGGTCGAGAGGAGACGGGAGGAGAGCTCCGCCTGAGCCCTGCCGGCCTCCGCGAGGCTGAGATCGCGCCGTCCGGACAGTCGGCGTGCCCGGTCCCAGTCCGTCTCTCCGCTGCGGATCAGAAAGATTGTTGTCTGCACGTCTGCACCTTGTCTGGCCCCCTGCTGGGGGCTGGAGGGGCAGCCATTCTCCGCTGTAGGGGGATCGAAGTCCCTCTTGACACGCCCACCACTTGTGTTCAATATCCTCGCTCGTTTCGCAGCTCGGGGATCGTCTAACGGCAGGACGGCAGACTCTGGATCTGCCTATCGGGGTTCGAATCCCTGTCCCCGAACTAGAAGTTGAACCAGCAGCTTCATACGGCCCCATAGTCTAGCGGTTAGGACGTCGGCCTCTCACGCCGAAATCCCGGGTTCAAGTCCCGGTGGGGTCACTCGAAGAAAGGCCCGGCCCGCAAGGGTTCCGGGCCTTTTTATTTGGCGCGCCGGGGGGGCGATGTTCGCGATCGGGTCCAAGTGGGGGCCCATCGCGTCGAGGCGGGGCCGGGCGATGGGATCAGGTCGGAGACGGTTCGGAGCCGATCAAAACGTCCGCCGAGATACCTAAGGTGTCACGTAGCCGCCGTATCATCTTTACGGTCAGCGGTCGGCGGCGGTTGAGGATCTCCGACACCCGTGCGCGGCTGGGGGACGTCACGCTGAAGGGCCAAGATGGGCAGGAACACCCACCCCGGGCCTGCACACCCGCCTCGAAGCAGGTTCCAGCCCTTGCCGTGTGTACCAAAATAAGTATCGCGTCCTCTTCTGCATCGTTGAGGACACGATGGTGCTGCTGCACGGGTTCGTGAAGAAGGCGCGGACCAAACCCGATGAGATCGCGCTCGGCAGGAAGCGCCAGAGGCAAGTTGAGCAGGAGGACGCTCCATGAAGAGCAAGCACATGGGTTCCACTCTTTCTTCTTTCCTCGATGAGGAAGGCATCCGGGAGGAGGTCGATCTCCGGGCCAAGAAGAAGATTCTTACCGACCAGATTCTTGCGAAGATGGAGCGCGATCATGTCACGAAGACAGAGCTTGCCTCGCGGATGAAGACGAGCCGCACCGTCGTTAATCGGCTCCTTGATCCGAACGACACCAGCTTCACGTTCGGGACGTTGGCGAAGGCTTCGCAGGCGCTAGATTTGGAGCTCTTGGTCTCGCTGGAGGCCAAAGCGAAGGATTCCCCCAGGCGGCGGAAGTAGTGAATACGCGGCTCGTCATCTCGCTATGGCGGCCAGCTATGGTGTTCGGGCTGAGTGGCCTCGCCGGGTCATTTGCGGCATAACCGGCTGCAGTGACATCGGGAGAGTGCATGGAGCCGGAGCAGGCTGCCCCTATCGTGGTGCAGAAGTATGGCGGGTCGTCGGTGGCGGATGCGGAGCGGCTGCGCCTGGTGGCGGATCGGGTGGCGGCCACCTATCGCTCGGGCAAACGCGTGGTGGTGGTGGTCTCGGCCATGGGCAAGACCACCGACCAGCTCATCGACCTCGCCAAGGCGGTCTCGACCACGCCGCCGCGGCGCGAGCTCGACATGCTGATCTCGACCGGGGAGCGCATCTCGATGGCGCTCCTCGCCATGGCGCTCGATCGTCTGGGCGTGCCGGCGATCTCGTTCACCGGCTCGCAGTCGGGCATCCTCACCAACGATCGGCACTCGGGGGCGCGCATCATCGAGGTGCGGCCGGTGCGCATCCAGGACGAGCTCGACCGCAACAAGGTGGTGATCGTCGCCGGCTTTCAGGGCATGAGCTACAAGCGCGAGATCACGACGCTCGGCCGCGGGGGCTCGGACACGACGGCGGTGGCGCTGGCGGCCGCGCTCGGGGCCGAGGCCTGCGAGATCTACTCCGACGTGGACGGGGTTTACAGCGCCGACCCGCGGGTGGTGCCGGAGGCGCGGCGGCTCGACGAGGTGAGCTACGAGGAGATGCAGGAGCTGGCCGAGCACGGGGCCAAGGTGCTGAACGCCCAGGCCGTGGAGTGGGCGCGCAAGGCGGGCATCGTGCTCTATGCGCGCGCCACCGGAGGAAAGACGGGCGGGGGCACGGGCGAGACGCGCATCGGTGGGGCGCCCCGCGAGGACCGCGGGGCGCTGGCGGTGACCGGGACGCGGCGTCTCATGTGCGTGCGCCTGCCCGATCCGAACGCGGAGCTGGCGCCGCGGCTGCTCGCGCTCCTCGGCGAGGAGGGGGTGGTGCTGCGGCAATGGCGCCTGCGGCACGGGGGGCAGGGCGAACGAGACGGTCGCGGGGTGGAGGTGCGCTTCGTGTGCGACGATCTGCCGGACTGGCCGCGCGTGGCCGCGCGCCTCGGGGAGCTGCCGGGCTGCCGCATCGAGGAGCATGGAGCGGTGGTGGTGGTGGGGACGGGCGTGGGCTCGGATCCGCACCGGGTGGCGCGGGCGCTCGCCGCGGTGCGGGCCACGGGCGCCGTGGTGCATGACTGCGACGCCACGCCGCTGCGGCTCCTCCTCGTCGTGCCGCCGGCCGCGGTCGACGAGGTGACGCGGGCGCTTCACGCCGAGCTGGTGGCGCGCGCGGTCGAGACGCCGCAGGGGCAGCAGCGGGCGTCATGATGGCCCTCCCCATCGGCCTCGCCGCGGGCCTCGCGGCGCTCTTGCACCTCGCGGCCGGGTTCTCCGTGCTGGCGACGTTCCTGGTGGCGGGGCTCGCCTGGGTGGCGGTGAGCGGTGCGTTGTTCTGGCGGCGCAAGGGGTATCTCCCGTGTGACCTGCGGCGTGGCGCGCTGGCGATCGGGGGCGGGGTGGTGGCGGTGCTCGGCTTCCTCGTCGCCCGCGGGCCCGAGCTCCTGGCCCCGCCCCACGAGAGCGAGGAGCGGCTGCCGGCCTACGTGGGCGTGGTGGGCTACCACGTGCCCATGCGCCACGACGCGGCGGGCAAGACCTTCGCGGCGGAGCTGCAGCTCGGGCCGCCGCCGAGCGAGCCGACGACGCCGCCCGGCGACCTCCGCTTCTCGCTGCCGCTGCCCGAGCCCCTGCGCGATGCCGGCGCGGTCAACGCGGCGACGCGCCTGCTCGTCACCTGCGAGGCGGGCAAGGACGCGGCGCCGGAGCGCTGCCGCGTCGAGCTCGTGGATCTCGGGCCGCGGCGCGATTACGTGATGGGGGTGCGTTCCCTCGACGTGGTTGGGGGCGGACCCGAGGCCGGGGGGCGGGCGCGAGAAGACGCATGGACGCGGGTCGGGCTCATCGAGCTGCCGGCGGAGGCGGATCTGGTGGTGCGGCCGGTCACCATCGACGGCGCGGCCGGCGGGGACGAGGCGCCGGCCGAGGGCGCGGCGGCGGGGGATGCGACGGCGTCGCGCGAGCGCCGGTTTCACGTCCGCAGCGGACCCGAGGAGGTGCAGCTCGGCGCGTGTCACATCCGCCGGCCCCAGGGCCGGGATGACGAGCCGCTCTATCTCACGCTGCTCGACCTCTACTATATGGATGGCGAGCGTTGCCGGCTCTTGCCGCTCGGCGAACAGGACGTGCTCGATGGCCGCTGGATCCGGCGCGACGCGCTCGGCCGGGTGGAGATCCCGGCGCACTCGTTCCTCGAGATCGGCCACGACAAGGTGCGCTTCGTGCCGCTCGAGGACCGCGGCTTCCGCGTCGCCTTGAGCGACGCCGCGGGCAAGCCGCTCGCGCCCGAGGAGCGCCGTCAATTCGAGTTCGCGGCGGGCGAGCGGGTGCAGGTGGCGCTCCTGCGCCGGGTGTTCACGGATCAGGGCATCTCGGCCCAGGCCGAGGCGGCGTGCGGCCAGGCGTGGCAGGCGTCGCGGCCGTGGTGGCACTGGTGGGAGCACGCGTGCCGTCGCGTGAAGGTCGCGCTCGAGCCGCTCGCGCTCGACCTCAAGGTGGATCGCAAGGGCGGGCTCGACCTCGGCATCGACAAGACGGATCCCCGGTGGCGGCGGCTGGCGTACGTGGAGCTGCCGGCGGCGGACTGGGAGCGCCGGCCGGGGCAGCCGCGGGGCTTCATCTATCTCCAGGGCTGGTGGCCGACCAACGCCACCGAGCGCACGCCAGCGCTCGGCGAGCGCACGCTGGATCTGCCGTTCCGGCTGTGGAGCGGTCTGCAGTATCGCGCCGAGCTGCGCCTGACCCCGGCGCTGGACGACGTGCGGGCGTTGACCGTGGACCTGCGCGACTCCGAGCACCGGATGCGGCGGGCGACGCCGCTCGCGGTGCAGCTCGGGAGCGAGGTCCAGGCGGTGCTGGAGATCGATCGCGCGGCCGGGCCGTGGCAGCTGGCGCGGGCGGTGCTCGTGCCCTCGCTCGGTGTGGCGCTCGGGCTGCTGGTCCTCATGTTCCTCCGGCGCTGGCCCTCGGACGGGTCGCCGGATCCCGAGGGCCGCGGCCTCGCGCTGGCGGCGCTCCTGCTCGTCCCGGTGGCCTGGGCGCTGCTCGAAAAGGCGCTCGTGGCGTACGCGGTGATGGCGCACGCGCCGTATGACTGGGAGGCGTTCGACCAGCTCCTCGTGGCGGCGCTGGTGACGCCGGGGGCGGTGGCGGCGGGGGTGTTGGCCGGCATGGCGCTCGGGCGGCGGCTCGGAGGGAAGGTCGCGGGCGGGACGCTGGCCCTCGACAGGATCGCCCTCCTGCTCTTGCTGGTGATGTCGTTCGGGCGTCTCTTCTTCTCGGTGCTGGGCCGGGAGGCGCTCGGGCCGGTGCGGCTGGTGGTGTTCTTGCCGTGGGTGCTGGCGCTCTTTGCCGGCTACCTGCACCGCGCGCGCGGGGCGACGAGCCGGCTCCATCATCCGGTCGTGGTGAGCGCCGTGTACGCGGTGATGGTGGCCGCCTGGTATGCCGACAAGGGCGCGCTCCTGCTCGTGGCGGTGCCGGCGGCGGCGCTGGTGATCGTCTATGCGATGGCGCCGGGGCCGTGGCAGCGCTGGCGCGTGCTCGCGCGCGTGCTCACGGGCGGCGTGGTGCTGGGGCTCCTGGTGGTGGTGGCCTGGCCCGG
>DATAGU010000213.1:0-12337 GCA_036263495.1 Polyangia bacterium
AGGATTTCTCGCTGTGGATACTTCTGGGGGCGACCTCCCTGGGGTTGACCCGACTTGCAGGCAGGGAGCAGCGGCTCGATCAGCGCGAATTCAGCATCCGTGAGATCGGAGGGATAGGGTCTGCGGGGCAGCATGCCCCACAGTCCTCCATGCAGAACCGGCAGGGCAAGGGTTTTTAAACACCCTCTCAGGGTAGAGGTCGAGCCCGTGACGAGGGAGCCGAGGGCTCCCGGGACCGTCACAAGACCTTGTCGATGGTCAGCTTAATGGACGAGGGGATGGTCGTGCGCAGCTCGCCGATGAGATCGCCCGGCCCGCGCGTGATGGGATCGCCATCGCGATCGATGTGCGCCCAGAACACCACCTTGCCCTCGAACGTCGTGCCCTGGAACATGGCGTCGCGACCATCGAGCTCGAACCGGATCGGCCACTTGTCCGCCGTCAGCCGCTTGACCGCCAAGATGGTGCCGCCGCGCTCGCTCCCATCGTCCATGCGCACCGACAGGTAGACCGTCTCGCCCGGGTTCACCTTCGACTTGAGGTGCGGTGCGATGTCGATCATGCCCACCAGCGTCTTCTTGGGATCGAAGGCGCCGCCCGGCATCTGGCCCTCGAAGTGCCCGCTCTCCCCGCCGCCCCCTGTCGGGTTGTCCGCGGTGACCGGCGGGTGCCCCTTGGGCAGACCGGGCTCGGCGCCCGGCGGGTTTGCCTGCGCCGGCGCCTCTGGGGCCTGCGTCTGTGCGGCGAGCGGCGGCACCCCGGACGGCAGTGCCGCCTCCTTGTTCCGGTTGCACGCCAGCGACGTAACCATCATGAGGGCCGGTACCCACACCATGCGGGAAAGGGCCAGCCCACCGAGAGCAGCCTTCTGGACTCGATGCGTCATGCGGCGTACGTTAGCACCCGTGTCTGGAAGCGTCCATCATGCGGTCGTCACCTCCATCGAGGGCATCGCCGACGCCGTCTACGAGTACGTCCTCACCCTCCCTGCGGACGACTCACAGCTCACCTGGCGCCCGGGCCAGTTCATCTCCCTAACCTGCGGCAAGGCCCCCGAGGGCGAGCCCCTCTTGCGCAGCTACTCCATCGCCTCCTCGCCGGGTACGGGCGAAGTCCGCCTGGTGATCAAGCTCATCCCCGGCGGGGCCGCCTCCCGCTGGCTGGCCGATCTGCAAGTCGGCGCCCCCGTCTACTTCACCGGGCCCATGGGCTTCTTCGTCCTCGAGCTGGCCCACCCCGGCGACATCATCTTTGCCGCCACCGGCACAGGGCTGGCCCCGGTCGTGCCCATGGTGCGCGAGCTCCTCGGACGCAACGAGACCGGCCACATCCACCTCTACTGGGGCCTGCGCGCGCAGCAAGACCTCTTCTGGGAGAAGGAGCTCGCCGCCCTCGCCCATCCGCGCCTGTCCCTGCACGTCCACCTGTCGCAACCCGCGCCCGCGCCCGCCCCCGCCACGACCTCGGTATGGACCGGCAACCGCGGACGCATCACCGGTCCCCTCCTCGAACGCCTCCCCGGCCTGCACCAGCCGACCTTCTACCTCGTCGGTAATGGCGCCATGATCCGTGAGCTCAAGCAGGCCTTGCAGGAGCGCGGCGTCAACCGCAAGCGCCAGATCCGCACCGAAGCGTTCTTCGACTGAATCGGGGACTGAGCCGCATTATGCGCGCACGTGCCGCCGTAGGACCCGAGAGCGCCGGAACCGAGAGCGCCGACGCGGACCGCTTCACCCGCCTCGACCTCGTCCTCGTCCTCGGCCTCGGCCTCTTCGCGCTGCGCCTCTACCAGGGCAGCGCGCCCGGCGTCGTCAACCTCGACGGCCTCGGCTACGTGAAGCTCCTGCCGCACAACTTCGCCGCCGGGCACCTCCTCTATATGCCGCTCCTGCGCATGACCACGGCCCTGTGCCACGGCCAGGGGCTCGACGCCGGACGCCTCGTCAGCGCCGCCGCCGCCGCCGTGGCCGTGAGCCTCTTCTACCGCGCGGCCCGCGTCCTCCTCGCCCGCCCCCCGGCCCTCGTCGGCGCCGCCGGCCTCATCGTGTCCTACGCGGTGTGGGTCCAGGGCAGCGACGTCGAGGCCTACGCCTGCGCGCTCGCGGCCGAGCTCGGCGTGCTCAGCTTGGCCCTCGCCTACCGCGCCGCCCCCGGCCTGCTACGCGCCTTCAGCCTCGGGCTCGCCCTGGCCGGCGCCGTCCTGTTCCACCTCACCCACGTCCTCCTCACCCCCTTCGTCGTCCTCTGGGCCGTCACCCACGCCGCCACCTGGCGCCGCGGCCTGCGCGACGGGGTCTTCGCCGCGTGCGTGGGCGGCAGCGTCACATTGTCGGGCTACGCCTGGGCGTGCTTCGGCGTGCGCCACCTCGACCTCCAGGGCGCCATCAAGTGGGTCGGCACCGCCGGGCACGGCTTCCGCTACGAGGGCAACTTCCTCTGGCGCATGGCCGACGCCACCTACGGCCTGGCCCGCTCCTACGTGTGGTCGCCCTACCTCTACGAGAGCAACGCCCAGAAGCTCATCGCCCACTTCCTCCTCGGCCTGGCTCCCCTGATCCTGGTCGGCGTAGCCCTCACCACCCGGCGCGCCGCCCTGGCCCGCCTGCCCTGGCGCCTCTTCGTCGTGTGGATGGCCCCCTACGCGGCCATGGCGCTCCTCTTCTTCGGCTCGGATCACGAGCGCTGGGTCTTCGTCCTGCCGGCCCTGTGGCTCCTCACGGCCGGCGCCCTCGGCAGCGATCCTCGGGGGTTGCGCTGGGGCGCCGCCCTCGTCGCCTACCTGGCCCTCACCAACGCTGCCACCGCCATCGGCCCGGCGCGCACCGAAGTCTGGGACCGCACCCGCGCCGACGTCGCCACCGCCCTCATGAGGGACGACGACCTGGTCCTCTTCCCCGGCCACTCCTGGGACGAGTACATCGGCTTCTACACCGGCACCCGCATCATCCCCTTCCCCCTCTCCTACTACGCGGGCCGCGACGGCAAGGACAGCATGATCGCGCGCCTCGATCGCGAAGTGAAGAAGGCGCGCGCCCGCGGGGCGCACGTCTACGCCGTCCGCCTCTACGACGACAAGGACGACGTGCGCGGCTTCTACGAGCTGGACACGCTCGGCCTCCCGCGCCCGGCCCTGCTCGAACTCCTGGCGCGCTTCGAGGCCGTACCGCTCGCCACCACCGAGCCCAAGGTCACGGTCTGGCGCCTCGACGACAAGCTCTGAGCGATCAAGCCGTGCCGCCGAGGAGCTTGTCCACGAGCTGCACGAGCTGCTGGAGGTGCGCCTCCGCCGCGGCCCGCGCCTGCTCGCTCTTGCCCGCATCGCCGCCGACCTGACGCAGGCTGCGCAGATCGTCGGCGATGAGCACGAGCGGGTGGCGCAGCTCCTTGGCGAGCGAGAGGAGGAACTCGGCCCGGTGGCGGTCTGTCTCCCGCTGCGCCGTGTCGACCCGCTTGCGCTCGGTCACGTCGGTGAACATCTCGAGCATGCCGCCGAAGCGGCCGCCGCTGTCGAGGATCGGTTGCGAAGCCAGGATGGTCCAGACTTCCTGCCCGTTCTTGTGCCGGAAGCGGAAGTCGACCTGCTCCTTGACGCCCGCGCGCCGCCGCTCGAACAGCTCCTGTGCCCGGATGCGATCCTCGTCGTAGAGGAAGTCGTAGAAGTACCGGCCGAGCATCTCCTCGGGCTGGTAGCCGAGCAGCTCGGCGAGCCGGCGGTTGACGAGGGCGATGTTGGTCTGGGTGTCGATCATCCAGATGCCTTCCTGCGCCATCTCGATGATGCCCCGGTACTTCTCCTCGCTCCGGCGCAGCGCCTCGGCCGCCTGCTTGCGCTCGGTGATGTCGCGGAAGAAGACGGTGAGCCCGTCGCCCGACGGATAGCCGTGGGTCTCGATCCACCGCCCCATCCAGGCCCAGTAGGTGTCGAAGTGGACCGGCTCGCCGTGGGCCATGGCCTTCTTGTACTGCTGCTCGAACTCCGAGCCTTTGAGCGATGGCAGCACCTCCCAGAGGATCTGCCCCATCGCCTGGTCCTTGGTCAGGCCGAAGGAGCGGAGCGCCTGGCCGTTGACGTAGGTGAAGCGCCACTCCCGATCGAGCGTGAAGAACCCGTCGGTGAGGTGCTCGAGGATGGCAGCGGTGCGGCGGTGCGCCTCGCGCAGCTCGTGCTCCTGGCGCTCGCGCTCGGCCACGGCCGACTCGGAGCGCAGGCGCTCGGTGAGAGCCTCGCGGGCGTGCTCCTCGGCGCGGCGCTGCGCCGCGCGCATGGAGGCGCCAAAGCCGATGACGAGGGCGCTCGAGAGGATGTAGGTGACGAGGCCGACCACGTCGCCGGCGTTGCGCAGCACCGGGATGTAGCGAGGCTCGAGGATGAGATAACTGATCCCGAGGTAGCCGATGACCGTGGCCACGATCGCCGGGGGGACGCCGCCGACCCAGACGGCCACGCCCACGGCGCCGAAGAGCGTGATGAACGGCAGCCGGGTGCCGAGCCACGGTGTGAGCAGGTACCGGATCCAGACGGCCAGGACGACGGCCAGGATGGCCGCCCCGTAGTTCAGGACTACGCGCTGCGTCTTTCCCATGAGGGACCTCTCCGGATGCGGGATTCTGGGCGGCTCGGGGCCTCGCGGCCCCCACAGGGACCCGGCCGCCGGTCATCGACACCGGCGCCCGGATTGATCTCGTTTATATCGCACCTCGTCCCGCGGCGGCGGATAGAGCCTCGGTAGAAGTTCAAGCTGCTGCGTGTTCCCGGGTGCGGATTCGCCCCCGATAGGGGCACTGACGGCCAAGCGGCCATAGGGGAGATATCAAGAAAGAGGGACTTCGCCTTGGAGCGGCGCTCGGCTCAGCCTACGACTTTCTTGCGGGGGCGGTGAGACGATCGCCGCGGTGGCACCCTTGGCACGGCACTTTCGCCTTTGCTGTCTCGAGCTTCTAGTCCCGGCCGAGCCTCCGAGCCACCCAGGCTCGCGGTAGACGATCCTGGGTCTTCGGCCTCGTCGAGGCTGCCGGTGTCGTCACCCAGGATCTGACTCAGGCTGATATCGAGCTGGCTGTTGACGACACGGATGAAGCTTTCAAACTCGTCTGAAGATAGGCCAAGGCGGCGCCGGAGCAGAGTCCTGGTTTCATCGTAGACCCGCTGCCGCGCAGTCGTGAGCCAACGGGAGACGGTGGATTGGTTGACCTGGAAGAGGAGGCTGATCTCGGAGGTCGACAACCGATCGACGGCGTAGAGGCGGAGCAGGTTCCGATCCTGGTCGGACAAAGCGGCAAAGGCATCCGTTACGGCCTGGCGAAACTCCCGGCGATAGCTTCGCTTGATGAGCTCGATTTCCGGATCGGCCCCGGACATGGGCAGCGCTTCGCATATCGTGGCCACGGGATCCTCAGGGGCCTCCTTGACACTGCGCAGCATGTAGAGCGCGGCACGCGTTGCGATGACCCGGATCCAACTGATCAGCGAGCCCCTGCCCGAGTAGTCCGTGATCTTGGGGGGGGCCTCGGGGGTGCGGACCAGGAACTTGGTCCGCAATTGCTGGCACACATCGTCGATGGCCTCGGGGGATTGCCGCAGGTGCGCGAGCATCACCGGCAGCTGCGCGAGATAGTGGCGCTCGAAGGCCAGGAGGGCCGCAGGGACGGCCTGGGCGCAAGCACAGGCGAGATAGAGATCGCAGTGGCAGCCCTGTTCGAGGAACTGCCACGCATTGAGGTCGGGATCGAGGTGGCCCGGTGGAGGGAGCCGCTCGGCCAGGTGGCGTATAAAGGCCTCTTGGGCCAGGGGGATGTCCGGCCACTTGGCACGGCCCGTATCCCAGGCGTGGCGGAGAAGGTCCTCAAATCGGCCGTCTAGCGCGATCGTGGCGAGCTGCGCGTGCGGTGGGGCGTAGCGAAGGAAAATGACGGTCAGAGCCGAGGTTTCCTGCATTGCCAGGCATCCTACAGCATCTATCTTGCGGATACCTATTTCTGGAGCCGCAATGCGCCAACGCCACGGCCGGATGGACCCAGGAGAGTGGTCTTTCCTGGGATGGATACGGATGAAGGGGACACCCGCTGCCCCGGGGGCGCAGAACGGGAGACCCCGTGGGCGCTTTGATGGGGAGACGCGGTGATCTCATCCGGTTGTCTCACTGATGAGGTGCTCGTCGACATGCTCGAGCGCCGCCTGACGCCGGATGCGGTATCTGACATCCACGGCCACGCGGCCCAATGCCCGCCCTGCCGCAAGCTCTTGATCGAGATCGCGCGGAACGGGCCTCCCCCAGGGGAGACCGGCACGATCCGGTTCCCGTCTTCGAAGCCCCCGCCGAGCCCCTCGGCGCCATCCGGCTCCTCGCCCGATACCGTCGGCGCCTGGGAGCCACCACAGGCCTTCGATGAGTTCCGCCTGGTCCGCGTGCTCGGCCGCGGCGGCATGGGGGTCGTGTATCTGGCGCACGACACGACCCTGGATCGGCTGGTGGCGATCAAGTTCATCGCCGCAGCCCAGCCTTCGGAGTCCTCGCGCGTGCACTTTACGACCGAGGCACGCGCCATTGCCCGCCTAAAGCATCCCAACGTGGTGACCGTGCACCGCGTGGGGGAGGTCGAGGGGCACCCGTACCTGGTCTCGGAGTATATCGTCGGGCAGCGCCTGTCCGAGGTCGAGCTGCCCATGCCCTGGCGTCGCGTACTCGGCATTGGCTACGGCCTGGCCCAGGGACTCGGCGCGGCGCATCGCCAGGGCGTGCTCCACCGCGATATCAAGCCCGGCAACGTCATCCTGGCATTCGATGGCGAGGTCAAACTGCTCGACTTCGGCTTGGCCGAGCTGATTGATGACGCCGCCGGGGTGTCGCCGAACGCTCCGCGCAGCATCGCGGGCACGCCGCGCTACATGGCCCCCGAGGTGCTCAAGGGCGGGGCAGCGACCCCGCAAAGCGATATCTACGCACTCGGTCTGGTCCTCCACGAGTTGTGCACGGGCACGGTGGCGCATCGCAAGGACCTATGGACCGGCAGCTTGACAGCGCGCTGGCCCGAGGCCGGTGGCGCCGCAGCGCGCGCGCCGGTCCATGAAAAAGCCGGCCCCCCGGGCATGGCGGTGTCGGGCATCGATCCGGATTTTACCGCCATAATCGATCGGTGCCTGCGGTCCGAACCCGTCGAGCGCTTTGGCTCGGTCGAAGCGCTGCTGGAAGAACTCGAGCGGCTCGTGCGGCCTGGAGCGGCCCGGCTCCTGCCCGCAGGGAATCCGTATCGGGGCCTCTATCCGTTCGAGGCCAAACACCGCGCGCTCTTCTTCGGGCGTGACGACGACGCCCGCGCGATCCTCGAACGCCTGCGGCACGAGTCACTCGTGCTCATCGCCGGCGATTCCGGGGCGGGCAAATCGTCGCTCTGCCGCGCCGGTATCGTGCCGCGCATCGCCGAGGGTGGACTCGATGAAGACAGAGAGTTCACCATCGTCTCGATGTGGCCTGGCCGCCACCCGGTCGCGGCGCTGGCCGCGGCGCTGGCGCCTGTCCTCGGTAGGAACGAAGCGGAGCTCGGCGCGGCCCTGGCGGCTACTTCAGATGTAGCCTGGCTCGGGCAGGAGCTACGTGAGCGTTGCCGGGAGGCGCGCGGAGTCCTCTTACTTGTCGACCAGCTGGAGGAGCTGCTGACCCTGAGCGATCCCGCTGGGGCGGCGCGATTGGGAGAGATCCTCGCGGAGCTCGCGTTGCCGGCCCCCGGGGTCCGGGTGCTGCTAGCCGTGCGCGGCGATTTCCTCACGCGCCTCGGGGCCCTCCGGGGACTGGGAGATCACGTCCAGCGGGCGCTGTACCTGCTTCGCCCGCTGTCACCCGCGGGGATGCGGGAAGCCATCGTGGGGCCGGCGCGCAGCCAGGGCGTGGTGTTCGAATCCGAAGCGCTCATCGCCACGCTCATGGAGTCCATGGAGCAGGGGGCAGGGAGCCTGCCACTGCTGCAATTTGCGCTCGCCGAGTTGTGGGAACGGCGGGACCGGGCGAGCGGCCGCCTCACCCGGGCGGCGCTCGAGGCCATGGGCGGGGTGGCCGGGGCCCTGTCGCGCCATGCCGACGCCGTGATGGCACAGCTCGGCCCGGGCGAGCGGCAGGCAGCTCGTCGTTTGTTCGTGCGCCTCGTGACCGGGGAAGGGACACGCATCACGCGCACCGAGGCCGAGCTGGGCATGGCCGATGACGAGGCCCGGGCGGCAGCGCGGGCGCTGGTGGAAGGGCGGCTGCTCTACACCGCCCCATCGAACGGCGAGCCGACCTATCAGATGGCCCACGAGGCGCTCATCGAGAGCTGGGGCACGCTGCGCAACTGGCTCGACGAGGACATTGGCCACCGGGCGATCCGGCAGCGCATCGAAGCGGCCAGCGCGGAGTGGGAGCGGCTCGGGAGAGCGGGCGAGGCGCTCTGGAGCGAACGCCAGCTCGATGAGGTGCGGCCCATCGATCCGGTCGTGCTCGGACCGAACGAACAACGATTCCTGGCCGCCTCGCATGGCGCCATACGGCGCCGGCGCCTGCTCCAGCGGCTCGTCTGGGTGGGTGCGGTCGTCGTGCCGCTCCTGTTGGTGAGCGGGTCCTACGTCGTCCTCCGCGTCCAACGGCACTTCGAAAACGAACGCTTCATCGGCGCACTGGTGGGTGCGGCGCAGGGGGCCTTGGCCGAGGGACGAGCCAGCAGCACCAAGGCCAGCGAGCGCCAGGGGCAGGCGCTCGCGCTGTTCGATGGCCAGGTCCCTGCGTCCGGCCAGCAGGGCCAGGACACCTGGGATGAGGCCGAGAAGGTGTGGGCCGAAGCAATCGGGCAGATGAAGCAGGCCGACACGGCGTATGCCTACGCCGATCAGGCCCTGGCCACGGCCCTCCTGCGGGACAGCAGCCACCGGGATGCTCGCCGCTTGCGGGCTGAGCTGACCTACGAACGCATCCTCATGGCCGAGCGCTTCCATCAATCCGAGCTGCGCGATGAATTGTTGCGCCTCCTCGACCCGCTCGATGAGGAGCACGAGTGGCGCCGCCGACTCCTGGCCGACGCCGAGCTGTCCGTGGAGACCACGCCTCCGGGCGCGCGTGTGACGCTCAAGCGCTATGTCAGCGACCGCGGGCTGCGGCGGCTGGCGGACGTATCCGGGCTGGAAGCGGCGCTCACCACGCCCATCGCTGGGCTGCGCCTGCCGCCGGGGTCCTATCTCCTCAGCTTCGCGCTGGCGGGGCGTGCGCCAGTGCAATGGCCCATCTTGCTCGAACGAGGCGAGCGCCCGCGGGTTCGCCTCGACCTACCGGTCTCGGTGCCCGAGGGCTACGTGTACATCCCTCCGGGGTGTTTCCTGTACGGCTGCGGTGATCCCGAGACCGTACGCAAGTTTCTCCATACCGCGCCGCTGCACCGCACCTGCAGGCGTCAGGCACCAGTTGCCGTGACGAGCGCTACGCGGTCGTCCATCGAGCAACAATAACACTGAAGCCGCTGATACCATGCACCGCACGAAGTGGGGACGACGTTCCACGCCTCGCCGCCAGGCCCATGCCTGCCGAAGGCGCGAGCACGAAGATGCGCTCGTTTGCGCCGTCTATCCTATGAGCATGAGCGAGACGCCGGAGATTCGTACCGCGCGGCTGTGGCTGCGTCCCTGGGGCGAGAGCGATCTCGAGGGGTTTTTGGCGATCAATGCCGATCCCCAGGTGGAATATCTCCCGGGACCGCTCATGCGGGCGGAGAGCGATGTTCTGGCCGCGCGCAGCGAGCTTGGCGGCCAAGCCGGCGAGCCGGCGATCGAGCGAGCTTGCGCACGACGAGGTTGGACGGGGCCGTGCTACGGTCGGTCGCAATGCGCACAGTTGTACTCGTTGCTTGCGTCCTGATCTCGTCACTGGTCCACGCTGACCCCCCATCACAGCAGCGGTTCACCCTCTATAAATTCCAGAACCGGATCGGTGTGGAGCTGTCGATCGATGACGGCCGCGAGATCAGGACGGTGTTCAGCTTCACTGACAGGTCGACCCCGGTGCCGCTCGCGAGCGTTCTCGAACGCGAGAAGGACGGAACGCCGGTACGTTTCCAGCTCTGGGGCAACACCTCGCGCCCGTTCTCGGCCGACGACCGAGTGGTCGTGGAGGGCAATAAGCTCACGATCACCCAGCGCGGCCAGACGCGCAGCGTCGCCGCCCCGGCACGTTTCTTCGTCGGCTCCGCCTACGCGCCGGTGACGTTGACCCAGGAGCTCCTCCGCTACTGGGCGGCGCACGGAAAGCCGGCGAGCCTGCCGGTCTACCCGATCGGCAACGTCACGATCGAGCGGCGCGGCGAGGATACGGTCACCGACAGAGGCAAGAAGCCGCGCACCCTCGAGCGATTCGCGCTCGGCGGCCTCGGCTGGGGTAAAGAGACCGTCTGGCTCGACGAGAAGCACGAGTTCGCGGCGCTGAAGGGTGTCGACACCGAGTTCGATCACTTCGAAGCCACCAGGCCTGACTTCGACGAAGCCCTCCCGGTATTCGTGGCCCGGGCGGCCCAAGACGGGCTGGAGGCGTTCGCCGAGACCTCACACACGCTGCGCATCGACGGCGGCGACGGCGCCGTGGCCTACATCAACGCTCGGCTCGTCGATGGCACCGACGCGCCGCCCGTGCCCGATGCCGTCGTGGTCGTCGACGGGGGAAAGATCATCGCCGCGGGCCCGCGCGCAAAGGTGGCCATGCCCGCCGGCGCTCGCACCATCGACGCTGCAGGCGGCACGCTGGTGCCCGGCCTGTGGGACATGCACGCCCACTTCCAGCAGGTCGAGTGGGGGCCGGTCTACCTCGCCGCCGGCGTCACCACCGTGCGCGACTGCGGCAATGAGTTCGACTTTATTCGCTCGGTGCGCGACACTATCGACGCAGGGAACGGCGTCGGCCCGCGGGTGCTGCTCGCCTGCATCGTCGATGGTGAAGGGGCGGGCTCGGTCGGCACCGACCGTCTACGCACCGCGGACGACATACCTGCGCTCATCAAGAAGTTCAAGGCTGCCGGGTGCGCGCAGGTCAAGATCTACCAGAACCTGGATCCGCGCCTCATCCACCCGCTCTCGGTTGCGGCACACGCGGCTGGGATGACAGTCACTGGCCACGTGCCCAACGGGATCGGGGCGGTGAAGGCGGTTGAGGCGGGGCTCGACCAGATCAATCACATTGCCTTCGTGCTCCAAGCGTTCGCCGCCGGCGACCTACCGCCCAGTGAGCACGGGTCCAGACTCGAGCGCGCGTTCGACGCGTTCAATCCGTCGACGCCTGCGGCGCGCAAGCTCGCCGGGTGGTTCGCCGCTCGCCATACCGTGCTCGACCCGACGCTGGCGCTGCGCGAGCTCAGCCTGCCGCGCGCCGAACTGGCCAAGGTGGAGCCCGGGCTGGCGATGCTGCCAGCGCCGCTCGCAGCCGTGTTCGCAGATTCGGGGCCCGGGCCCAACGACGAGCAGCGAAGGCGAATCCTCGAGAAAGCGCTCGGGCTGGTCGGCGTCCTCCACAGCGCAGGCGTGACGATCGTCGCCGGCACGGACCAGACCGTCCCGGGCCACAGCCTGCACCGCGAGCTCGAACTCTACGTGAAGGCCGGCTTCACCCCGCTCGAGGCGATCCAGGCAGCCACGCTGATCCCCGCGCGGGTCATGAAAAAGGACAAGGAACTCGGCAGCATCGAGGCCGGCAAGCGCGCCGACTTCATCCTGGTCGACGGCGATCCGCTCGCCGATATCCGCGCGCTGCGCCGCGTCCGTATCGTCGTGGCGTCCGGCAAAGCCTACGATCCGGCGAAGCTGTGGCGGAGCGTGGGTTTCTCCTCGCCGTGACCGGTGCGGCGGGGCTAGCTGCAATACTCGCTACAGAGTTCCCCTGGAAGCGTGGCCCGAACTGCGAGCTTCCTCCCGAGCCGCCTGGGGATGCGCAAGATGCTTGACAGGCCAGAAGCTGGAGCGTATAGGAATGGGGCTTCGGCGGGCAGGCAACTCGGAAATTCTGGGCGTATAGCTCAGCGGAAGAGCATCGGCCTTACAAGCCGAGGGTCGCAGGTTCGAACCCTGCTGCGCCCACCGAAGAAGAAGCAAAGTAGAAGAGGCGAAGTGCGATGGGGTGGTAGTTAAGTCGGTTATAACGCCGGCCTGTCACGCCGGAGGCCGCGGGTTCGAGTCCCGTCCACCCCGCCGGTATCATTGAGGAATGCAGCGGCCCGCCATGCGGGCCGTTTGCATTTGTAGCAAATGTGTAACACGGGGGCGCAGGCCGCCTCCGGAGGTGACATGGCGAGGGTAAAGCCCCCGAAGCCCGACATGGCGCCCCTGGCCTACGGTGTCGTC
>DATAGU010000214.1:0-31940 GCA_036263495.1 Polyangia bacterium
GCCGACCGACCGGACCTCGTCACCAAGCGCGGCATCGAGGGGCCGGCCCTGTGCGTCGTCGAGATCCGCTCGCCGGACGACGAGACCTACGAGAAGATGCCGTTCTATGCCGACCTCGGCATCCGCGAGCTGATCGTCATCGAGCAGGAGACGCGCGCCGTCGAGCTCTATCGCCTGGCGGGCACGACCTATCTCGCCACCTCCCCCAACGAGGCCGGACGACTCCACGCAACGACCATCGATGTGCGGTTTGCCACGCTCCCTCGCCCCGAGCCGCGCTTGCGCGTCGAATACCAGGGCGAGGCGATCGAGGTTTGACCGAGGCTGGCGGCGGGCGGGGGGAGACTATGCAGTGCGCAGGTCGCCCTCGCCGAGCTTCCTGCGGAACAGCTCGATGATCAGGCTCCAGCAGAGGTGCGACCAGGCCGGGTCGTAGCGATGCCCCTCGTCGCGCATGAAGGCATGGGCGGCGTTGAACTCGTGCCACTGGAAGTGCGCGTTGGCGTCGGCCAGCGCGTTGTAGATCTTCGCCCGCCCCTCGCGCGGCACGTGCGGATCCTGCCGCCCCCAGACCATGAGCAGCTCGCCCTGGATGTCCGCCACGCGCGAGATCGTGTCGTCCCCGCTCTTGCCCAGGCTCCCCTTGTGGATGTCCGTGGCGTAGCAGCACACCGTGGCCAGCACCTCCGGGTTCATGGCCGCGCGGAAGGCCAGGTGGCCGCCGAGGCAGATGCCCATGATGCCGATCTTGCCGCTGCAGTGGGGTGACGCCTTGAGGTACTCGATCGCGGCCCGGGCGTCCGAATCCCAGGCGCTGATCTCCTTGGTCGTCTTGAGCGCGTTGCCGCGGTCGCTGCCCGCCTGGTCGTAGTTCAGCACCGTGCCGGCCGGCTCGTACTCGTGATAGACCTCGGGCACCACCACGAGGTGGCCATGCCCGGCCAGCATGGCCGCGGCCCGCCGGATCGGCCCCGTGACCTGGAAGATCTCGGAGTAGTAGACGAGCCCGGGGTAGCGCCCCGGAGCCACCGGCCGGAAGATGTGCAGCCGCATCGGCCCGGTGGGCGTCGGAATGTCGGCGAACTCATTGTCATGGATGATCATGCGCGCGTCCTCCTGGTCTCCTTGAGAGCGCCCATCTAGACCATCGCGGCGCCAAGGGGTCAAGCGGACAAGCCGCGGACAGCCTTCAATACCGCCACCGCCCCATCCGCTGTGGTGATACGCTGTGGTGATACAGTGACCCGGCAGCCTGTGAGCGCATTCCGGCCGCGTCGATGGCACATCCTCATGCTCGCCGTAGCGATGGGCGGCGTGTGCGTCTTCTTCCTGATCCGTGACACCGGCATCGCCATGACGCCCGGGCAGCTCGCCCGCGGCGGCGAGCCCTTCACCCCGGCCGACGGCTCCACGTCACGCAAGTGCGGGGGCACGGGGCTCGGCCTCGCCATCACCCGCAAGTCGATCCGCCGGCCACGTCTGGTCACGCCAGGTGCGGCGGGCCAGCCTTCGAGGAGCGCCACCCGGCCCCCGGCCTGATGGCCTTGGGCACCGGCCGTCGGTTCAGCGGCCGGAAGACGCTGGGCACGGGGCCTTCCCCGAGCGCAAGCGCCAGCGCAGCGGAGATCCAGTGAGAAGAGACGACAAAGGAGAGGATATGTCTGGACCGGATGGCGGCTCACGAGCAGACGAGAAGAAGACCACTCGATTACGTCGCGACGAGCCGCGGCCCGCGTCTCCCGACAGCGGCCTCGTGCCCGTCAACGCCAACATCCTGCCCGAGGGCGAGCTCCACCTCGACACCAGCGACGAGACCCGGTATGTCGTGCGCGGCACGATGGGGCAGGGGGGCATGGGCGAGGTGCGCCGCTGCCTCGACATGCGCATCGGCCGCGAAGTGGCGATGAAGATCGTCCACGGCCGCGGGCGCAGCACACCGCCCTCGATCGAGCAGCGCCAGCGCTTCCTCCGCGAGGCGCGCATCCAGGGACAGCTCGAACACCCGGCCGTGGTGCCGGTCTACGACCTCGGGGGCAGCGCGGACGAAGGCCTCTATTTCACCATGAAGCGCGTGCGCGGGGCCACGCTGCAGCAGATCCTCGAGCGCCTCTCGATGGCCGACGAGGCCGCCCTCGCGCGCTATAGCCGGCGCAAGCTGCTCAACGCCTTCTGCAGCGTGTGCCTGGCCGTGGACTATGCCCACGCCCGCGGCGTGGTGCACCGCGATCTCAAGCCGGCCAACATCATGCTCGGCGACTTCGGCGAGGTCTACATCCTCGACTGGGGGCTGGCCCGGATCTCCGGCGTGCCGGAGACGCGCCGGCCCGCGACGGCCGAGCGCGGCGACCCCACGCCCATCCAGGATCCCATGGCCGGGGTGCGGCCGACCGTCCACGGCGAGATCCTGGGCACGCCCGGGTACATGTCGCCGGAGCAGGCCAACGGCCTGAACGACCAGCTCGACGGCCGCGCCGACGTGTATTCGCTCGGCGTCATCCTGTTCGAGCTCCTCACGCACGAGCCCCTGCACGCCCCCGAGACGGACTCGACCCAGGTGGTGGCCGACACCCTGCTCGGGGTGACGGACCGCGTGACCGAAGGGATGCGGGCGTGCCAGGTGCCGCCCGAGCTCGAGGCGGTCTGCCTGCGGGCCCTCCAGACCGCCCCCCAGGATCGCTACGCCTCGGCGCGCGAGCTGTGCGAGGCCGTGGAGAGCTACCTCGACGGCGACCGCGACCTCGAGCTGCGCCGCGAGCTGGCCGAGGGCCACGCCGAGCGGGCCTGCGACATGGCCGCCAAGACGATCGCCCTCCAGAACCAGGGGAACCCCGCGATCGAGCCCCGCTGCGCGGCCCTGCGCGAGGTGGGCCGCGCCCTGGCGCTCGATCCCGGCCACACCGGCGCCATGGCCGCGCTCTCCAGCCTCCTCGAGACGCCGCCGCGCGAGCTGCCGCCCGGGGTGGTGCCGGAGCGGGACACCTTTGCCCGGGACGAGCAGCGCGTGCTTGGCCGCCTGGGCGCGTACTCGTACTTCTCCTTCTTCCTGTATGCGCCGCTCGCGCTGCTCGGGATGGGGGTGCGCAACTGGCCCATCTTCCTGATCGGGACCGTGTTCTGGACCCTGGCGTCCTTCGGCCACCTGTGGCGGTACTTCCACCCGCGCGCCGACGGCCGCGTGGCGCCGGCGCTGGTCCTGCTGAGCTCGGTGTCCGTGTTCCTGCTCTCGAGCACCCTCGGCTCGCACCTCATCATGCCGACGGTGGCCGCGGTGCACGGCGTGACCTACCTGCTCGGCCGCGACCGCTCGGTGCGGCCGCTCGTGTGGGCCGCGAGCGTCCTCATCATCCTCCTGCCCGTGCTCCTGGAGCTGCTCGGGTGGTGGCCCGAGCACTACCGCTTCCAGGACGGCGTGATCACCATCTTCCCCTACGCGCTCAACTTCCCCCCGATCTGGACGCGGGTGTTCCTCGTGGTCGTGGACCTCGGCATGGTGTTGACCGCGTGCGCCATGGTGGCCGGCATGCGCGACGCGCTGTCGACGGCCGAGCAACGGATGCAGCTCCACGCCTGGCAGCTGCGCCAGCTCGTCCCCGCGGAACCGTCGACGGGACGGAGCATCCGGCGGGTGCGGCGGAGGATGGACTCGGCGCGGCGGGATCGGCGATAGGCGGGATCGGAGGCGGTAGGGGGCCGTGGGGTCAGCCGCACCCGCCCCGGCTCGGTGCGGCACGATGGACCTGGGGTGTGGAAACCGCCACCGGACGTGCGTGCGGCACCCGACCGGTTCGGGGCGGCGACAGGGGGCCGGGCTCAGCGCTTCGCGCAGTGAGCCGGAATGTCCTGCACGGTGCGGGTGCAGGCTTGGGGGTCCTTGGCATCGAGCTCGCTGCACACCTTCTGCAACCACATCATTGTCGGCAAGATCGCATCGGGGGCGGGCGCATCCTTGCAGAATTCAGGCGTTGGGCGAGCGGTGCCAAGGCAGGCGCGGAGAAAGAGACGGATGCCCACCTGGTCCAGCAGGGACTCGCTCGCGTCGAGCCGCCGCTTGGTCTCCGCAAGGCAGCCGCTGTCGGTCGATGAGCGGCCGTACACCTCGCCTTCCGCCTTCATCTTCTTGCTGCTCTGCCTGAGCTCGTCCTCGTGCGCCCTGAACCAGAGGGTCGCGCCGCCCACGCAGGTCGCCATCAGCAGGATCCCCACCCCCATCACGATGAGCAGAATCTTGAGCCAGCGCGGCATGCTCCCCTCCTTCTCCCGGCTCTCCATCCGAGACCGGGACGGGAAAGATCTACCAGACCCTACGATCAATAGGAACTTGTCCGAGCCGTCAGCCCGGTAGGAGCTGGAAGGCCACGGCGGGGTCAGCGGCCCCGGCCGCGCTCCTTGAGGAGGCGGCGGCCGAGGGCGGACTTGTGCACCTCGTCGGCGCCGTCGTAGATGCGGGCCGCGCGCTCGTGGCGATAGAACCAGGCGAGCGGGGTGTCGTCGGTCAGGCCGAGCGCGCCGTGGGCCTGGATGGCGCGGTCGAGGACCCGGTCCAAGACCCCGGCGACGTAGAACTTGATGAGCGAGATCTCGTCGCGGGCGGCGTCGAGCCCGGCGGTCTCGATGCGCCACGCGGCGTGGAGCACGGCGAGACGCGCGGCGTGGATCTCGGCGCGGCTCTCGGCGACCCAGTGTTGCACGGTCTGCTTCTCGCCCAACACCTGGCCGGGCTCGAGCTGCCGGGAGGCGGCGCGGGCGCACAGGAGGTCGAAGGCGCGCTCGGCGATGCCGATCCAGCGCATACAGTGATGGATGCGGCCCGGCCCGAGCCGCTCCTGCGCGATCTGGAACCCGGCGCCGGCCGCGCCGAGGAGATTATGCGCCGGGACGCGGCAGTCCTCGTAGCTCACCTCGGCGTGGCTGAAGTAGCCCTGGCCCGCGTGACCCATCACCGAGATGTTGCGCACCAGGCGGAAGCCGGGCGTGTCGGTGGGGACCAGGATCTGGCTGGCGCGGCGATGCGGCGGGGCCTCGGGGTGGGTGACGGCCATCACGATGGCGAAGCTCGCGCCGTCGGCGCTCGAGGTGAACCACTTGCGACCGTTGATGACCCAGTGATCGCCCTGGAGCTCGGCCGTGGTGCCGAGCCAGGTGGGGTTCGAGCCGGGGCGGTCGGGCTCGGTCATGGAGAAGCAGCTGCGGATGGCGCCGGCGGCGAGGGGCGCGAGCCAGCGCTCCTTCTGCTCGGGCGTGCCGTGGCGCATGAGCAGCTCCATGTTGCCGACGTCGGGCGCCTGGCAGTTGAAGGCGTAGTGACCGAGCGGACTCCGGCCGAGCTCCTCGGAGACGCGGGCGTGCTCCATGAGGTCGAGGCCCATGCCGCCGAGGGCCGCGGGCAGGTGCGGGGCCCACAGGCCGCGGCGCTTGACCTCGGCGCGCACCTCGTCGAGCGCGGGGGTGAGAGCGTCGAGATCGTTGCGCAGGAGCACGGGCTCGAGGGGGTAGACGCGGGTCTCCATGACGTCGCGCACGGCGGCGACGATGCGCTGCATTCGTTCGGGGAGAGAGAAGTCCACGATGAGTCCTCGCGAAGTGGGTGAGGGCCGGGCGGCCGATGCCGCATGGTCGCACGTTTCGCGCGCCCGTGCGCAGGGGGAGACGGTTGACGGCGGCATCGGCGTGGGCGACGGTGGAGGAAGGAGGGACGACATGCCGAGCAAGAGCCCAGGGGAGAAGATGGGTCCGTGGCGCAAGGCGCCGCCGTCCATGGTGGCGCTGTTCGACGAGGTGCTGCCGGGCGCGCCCGAGGTCGAGCGGCGCAAGATGTTCGGGTACCCGGCCGGCTTTGCCAACGGCCACATGTTCATGGGGCTCTTTCAGGAGCACCTGGTGCTGCGTCTCGACACGGCGGACCGCGAGGCGTTCCTCCGGCTGCCGGAGGCGCAGCAGTTCGAGCCCATGCCCGGACGTCCCATGCGCGAATATGTGATGGCCACGCCGTCCATGCTCGAAGACACGGACGAGCTGCGGCCGTGGATCAAACGGTCCCTCGGCTTCGTGTTGTCCTTGCCGCCCAAGGAGGCCAAGGCCAAGGCCGCCAAGCCCAAGACCGCCAAGCCCAAGGCAGCGAAGACCGAGACCGCCAAGACCGGGACCCCCAAGACCAAGGCCGCGAAGACCGAGACCGCCAAGGCCAAGACCACCAAGGCCAAGACCACCGAGGCCAAGACCACCAAGAAGTGAAGCTCCACCCTCGCCTCCCTGCGGAGAGCTGAACAGATGGGGAGGATCGATGCCTCCCTGCTCCCGAACGAGCGCCGGGAGGGTAGGAGCCTTCGCGCGGAGCTCCCGGAGCAACGCCGGAAGGCTGGAGCCCTAAGATTGATGCTCACGGAGCAATAATCCGAGGCTTGATCCCTTCCGTTGTTCCCAGTGGTGCACAATGGAAGGGTCGGAGCCTCGGTTCGGAGCTCCCGGAGCAACGCCTGGAAGGCTGGAGCCCTAGATTGATGCTCACGGAGCAATAATTCGAGGCTTGATCCCTTCCATTGTTCCCCGTGGTGCACAATGGAAGGGTTGGAGCCTCAGTTCGGAGCTCCTGGAGCAACGCCGGAAGGGGATCCCCCTTGCCGCGGGTTCGCGCGAGCTCCGGAGGGCGACCCACCCCTTCTCCCCCGCTCCATCGGGGATGCGGCGATGTCTGTAGGGACAATCCGGGCTACAGTGGCGATCGATGTCCACGGACCGCAAGGAGCCCGATCCCGACAAGGCCCCCGTCGACCTGGGCGAGAGCGACGAGCCGCTCGTCCCTGGGCCGGGGCTCGAGGGCCTCCCCTCCACCACCCTCACCCTGGCCGCGAGCTCCGGCCACGTGCTGGCGCAGCGCTTCTCGCTCACGGTCGTCGCAGGCCCGGACGCCGGGCTCACGCGCGTCGCCACGGCCGAGCGTATGGTCATCGGCACCGGTGAGTCCGCGGATCTCCGCCTGACCGACCGCACCGTGTCACGCTTCCACTGCGAGCTGGCCCCGCTCGACGGCCGCCTCGCGATCCGCGACCTCGGCAGCCGCAACGGCACGCTGGTCGACGGCATCTCCGTGCTCCACGCGTTCCTCGGCCCGGTCGCCCTCATCACCATCGGCCGCACCCAGGTCCGCTTCGAGCTGGGCAGCGAGCACGTCAAGCTCGCGCTCTCGCCGCGCACCCGCTTCGGCACGATGGTCGGCGCCTCGGTCGCCATGCGCCGCGCCTTCGCCCTGCTCGAGCGCGCCGCGGCCGGGGACGCCACCGTGCTGCTCGAGGGCGAGACCGGCACCGGCAAGGAGGCCGCCGCGGAGTCGATCCACCGCGAGAGCGCGCGCCGCGAGCGCCCCTTCATCGTGGTCGACTGCGGCGCCATCCCCTCGGGGCTGCTCGAGAGCGAGCTGTTCGGTCACGAGCGCGGGGCCTTCACCGGGGCGGTGGCCGGCCGCGAGGGCGCCTTCCTCGCCGCCCAGGGCGGCACCATCTTCCTCGACGAGATCGGCGAGCTCGGCATCGAGCTCCAGCCCAAGCTCCTGCGCGCGCTCGAGCGGCGCGAGGTGAAGAAGGTGGGCCAGAACCGCTACGTCCCGGTCGACGTGCGGGTCGTGGCCGCCACCAACCGCAACCTGCGCTCCGAGGTCAACGCGCGCCGCTTCCGCTCCGACCTCTACTATCGGCTGGCGGTCCTCGAGGTGCGGCTGCCGCCGCTGCGCGAGCGCGGCGAGGATCTGCCGGCCCTGGTGGAGCACATCCTGTCCTCGCTCGGCGTCGCCGCCGACTCGCCCGAGGCGGAGCTGGTGCACTCGCCGGAGTTCCTGGCCGAGCTCGGGCGCCACGCCTGGCCGGGCAACGTGCGCGAGCTGCGCAACTACGTCGAGCGCTGCCTGGCCCTGCGCGAGGCGCAGCCGATCGGGGATGAAGGGTTCGGCGAGGGCGCGGGGGAGCCGGCGGTGGACGTGAACCTGCCCCTCAAGGTGGCCCGCGAGCGCTGGGTGGCGCACTACGAGCGCCGCTACCTCGAGGAGATCCTGCGCCAGCAGGAGGGCAACGTGAGCGCGGCGGCGCGGGCGGCGGGCGTGGATCGGATCCACTTCTATCGGCTGCTCTGGAAGCACGGCCTGAAGTAGCCGCCGGCGCGCCGCGTCCACGTGAGCCGGCGCGTCGCTGATGGACAGCTTCGTGGAGACGGATGGACCCTGCGCTCCCAGGTTTCCGGAGCGGGAGAGGGCTGAGCTCATGGCGGACGAGGACAGCAAGGGCCCCGAAGCGCCGCGCGCCGAACCGACGACGGCCAGCATGGGGCTCGCGGCGGAGCCCGAGACGCAGGCGGTCGGCCTCGGCGAGACCCTGGAGCTGAACCAGGGCGGCGCCGCTGCCCGCGGCGCCGGGTCGCTCGCGCCGGGCGCCATCGTCGGTCGCTACGTGGTGCTGGGCGTGCTCGGGACCGGCGGGATGTCGACGCTCTACACCGCCTATGACCCGGAGCTCGGGCGCAAGGTCGCGCTCAAGTTCGTGCGCCTCGGCCCCGCCGGCGCCCCCGCGGTCGGCCACCAGATCGCGGCGCGCCTGCTCCGCGAGGCGCAGGCGATCGCGCGTATCCATCACCCCGCCGTCATCACCATCCACCACGTGGATCGCCTCGGCCCTCAGATCTACCTCGCCGAGGAGCTGGTGGATGGCGAGGACCTCGGCCGCTGGCTGCTCTCGGGGCGGCGCTCGCGGCGCGAGATCCTGGCCTTGTTCGCGCAGGCGGGCGAGGGGCTGTGGGCCGCGCACCAGGCGGGGATCGTGCACCGCGACTTCAAGCCGCAGAACGTGCTCGTGGGCCGGGACGGCCGGGTCCGCGTGTGTGACTTCGGGCTGGCCCGCCGCACCGACGAGGCGGCGGCGGAGGTGGAGGTGGGGCCGACGCCGGCGGCTACGCCGTCCGGCGATCCCCTCGGGACCTCGCTCACCGAGACGGGGGCGGTGCTCGGGACGCCGGGGTACATGGCGCCGGAGCAACACCTCGGCCTGCCGGTCGACGAGCGCGCGGATCAGTTCAGCTTCTGCGTGTCACTCTACGAGGCGCTGTATGGAGAGCGCCCCTTCCGTGGCACGACGCACAACGAGCTGGCGCTGGCGGCGACGCGGGGGCAGGTCGCGGAGCCGCCGCCGGGGGCCCGGGTGCCGGCCTGGCTGCGCGCGGTGCTCCTGCGCGGGCTCCGGGTGAAACCGGAGGAGCGCCATGCCTCGATGGGAGCGCTGCTCGCGGCGCTACGCAACGACCCGAGCGTGCGGCGGCGGCGCTGGCTCGGCGCCGCGGCGCTCCTCGGCGTCGGGCTCGGGCTCTTGGCCCTCGGCCAGCGGTACCTCCAGGCCCGGCTCGGCGTGTGCCGCGGCGCGGCCGCGCAGCTCGCCGGGGTGTGGGACGAGGGGCGCAAGGCCACCATCCGCAGGGCGCTCGTGGCCACCGGGTTGCCCTACGCCGAGGCGGTGGCGGCGGGCGTGGCGCGGAACCTCGACGCCTACGCGCAGGCCTGGGTGGCGATGCACGAGGAGGCGTGCGCCGCGACGCGGCTGCGCGGCGAGCAATCGGAGGAGGCGCTGGAGGCGCGGATGAGCTGCCTGTCGGAGCGGCGCGAGGCGATGCGGGCGCTTGGCGAGGTGCTCGAGCAGGCGGATGGCAAGGTGGTGGACAAGGCGGTGCAGGCGGCCGGCGGGCTCGGCTCGCTCGCCGAGTGCGCGGACGTGAGGGCGCTGCTCCTGCCGGTGCGGCCGCCGCGGGACGCGGCGGTGCGGGCGCAGGTGGAGGTGCTGCGCGGGCGGCTCGCGCGCGCCGAGGCGCTCGATCAGGCGGGCCGCTACGCGCAGGGACTGGGAGTCGTCGAGCCGCTCGTGGCCGAGGCGCAGCGGCTCGGTTACATGCCGCTCGTGGCGGCGGCGCTGTCGCGGCGCGGCGGGCTCGAGCTGCGCTCGGGCAAGACCGAGGCCGCGGCGGCGACGCTGCGCGAGGCGTGGCTCGCGGCGCTCACGGCCGGCGACGAGGGGCAGGCGGCCCGGATCGCCACGGTGCAGGCCTATGCGCTCGGCGCCGAGCTGTCCCGGCCGGGTGAGGGCGAGTGGTGGGCGCGCGAGGGGCAGGCCCTCCTCGCCCACTTCGGGGAGCGGCCCGAGCTAGCGGCGGATCTCGCCAACAGCCTGGGTACGATCCGCGAGCGTCAGGGGCGCCTGGACGAGGCGGCGGCCGAGTACCGGCGCGCGATCGCGCTGCGCGAGAAGGCGCTCGGCAAGGACCACCCGAGCCTCGGCCAGAGCCTCAACAACCTGGGCGGGATCCTGGGGGCGCAGGGACGGCACGCCGAGGCGATCGCGATCTTCGAGCGGGTCCTGGCCCTGCGCGAACGGACGCTCGGCAAAGAGCACCCGCTCATCGCCAATGCCTTGAGCAACTTGGGCCTGGCGATGGCCGATCAGGGCGATTACGCGGGCAGCCAGGCGCGGCTCGAGCGTTGTTTGGCGATCCGCGAGAAGGCGCTCGGCCAGGAGCACCCGCGGGTGGGCGCGGATCACCTCAACCTCGGGGGCCTGCTCTACAACGAAGGACGGTACCCGGAGGCGCTCGCGCACCTGCAGCAGGCCGACGCGATCCTCGAGAAGACGCTCGGCCAGGAGCACGCCCACGTCGGCCAGTGCCTCAGCAACCGGGGCCTCCTGCTGCTCGCCGAGGGGCGCCTGGCCGAGGCGCGCGTAGACCTCGAGCGCTCACTCGCCATCGCCGAGAAGTCCCTCGGCAAGGAGCACCCGAACGTGGCCCAGAGCCTGCTCGGGCTCGGCGTCCTGCACGCGGCCGAGGGGCGTCCAGCGGAGGCGTTCGAGTCCTATCGGCGCGCCCTCGCCCTCCGCGAGAAGACGCTCGGCAAGGAGCACCCGGCCGTGGCCGAGGCGCTCACCGAGCGCGCCCAGCTCGAGCGCCGCAGCGGCCAGCTTGGTGCGGCGCGCGCGGACATCGAGCGGGCGCTCGCGATCGACGGACGGCCCGGTGAGGATCCGGTCCCGCTGGCGTGGGCACGCGTGGTGTTCGGCGAGATCCTGCTCGCGATGGGCGAGGAGCCGCGGGCGCGGGAGCTGCTCACGAGCGGCCTGGCGGTGCTCGGCGCGCGGGCGCCACAGCCGGAGCGCATGGGCGAGGCCCAGCTGGCGCTGGCGCGGGCGCTGTGGTCCTCGGCGGCGGAGCGCCCGCGGGCGCTCGACCTCGCGATGCAGGCGCGGGCGGAGTACGCGCGGCTGCCCGGGCGGGCGCGGGAACGGGCCGAGGTGGACGCCTGGCTGGCGGCGCACCGGGGTCATTAGAGTAGAGGCGGAGGCGGAGGCGCGGGCCGGTGCGCGCGCCTGGCGGCCGTCGCGACGCGGGCTACCGCGCCGGATAGGCCCAACGCAGGAAGTTCGGCATGACCGGCGCCCAGGTCTCATAGGAGTGCTTTCCGCCCGGGACCTCGACGTAGGCGATGTCCCGCCCGCGCGCGTACCCCTTCTTCTCCAACTCGGCGATGAGGTCGAGCGTGTCCTCGATGACGTCGATGACGCCGTTCCCGTTCCGATCCGAGTGCTCGTCCTCCGTGCCGGCCTCGAACCAGGCCCGGAGCGGCCGGTGGGCGCCCTCGCGCACGAGGCGGTGCATGATGCGTGTCGCTTGGCGGTTCTCGAGAGAGCCGGCGGTCTCGCGCCACCAGAACGAGGCGGACAGGGCGCCGGCGAGCCCGAACACGTCGCTCCGGTCCCAGGCGATGCTGAAGGCCGTCAGTCCCCCGAGCGATACCCCGAGCAGGCCGGTGTCGCGGGGGTCGTGGGAGACCCGGAACATGGCGCGCACCCGGGGGACGAGCTCGCTCACCAGGAAGCGTTCGTACTCGACGGCGCGGTCGCCCCGGGGGGGGAGGCCGTCGCCGAAGTCGCAGGGGATGCTGATGCGGCCGTCGCTCGCGCCGTACTCCCGCCTGCGGTCCATCGAGGCGACGGCGATCACGACGAGCGATCGGATCTCCTTCGACAAATACAGGCGGCCCAGGGTCTCGGCGAGGCGCAGCTCCCCGACGCCCTCGCCGTCGTTCACATAGAGCGTGGCATAGGCGTCGGGGTGGGGAACGGAGATGGTGAGCGTCGCGCTCGTGGTCGCCTGGGTCCCGGCGCGGTCCGATGCCGTGACGACGATGGTCCAGCGGCCCTCCGTGACCGGGATCCTGGCCGTGTAGCGTGCCGACGCGGTCCCGGGGGGGTACGTGCGCGTCTCCTCGATCCGGCGTCGTGGGTCGCCGTCCTCGTGGGTGCAAGAGATGAGGACGCTCGACAGGCCGCTCTCCTGGTCGCCGAGCGTGCCGGACACGATGAGGTGCAGGGCCTCACCGCCGTCGCCGGGCGGCAGCAGGGCCGTGATCGGGCGCTCCTGACCGAGATAGGCCGAGGGGACGACGAACTGCCGCTGGGGGAGCTCCAGGGTGGAATCGAGCGTGAGGGTCGGTGGTGTCTTGTCCGGACCCTGGCACGATCTCGTGGTGCACGACCCCAGGCAGGCGACGAGGAACATCACCGCTACGAGGACGGGGCCGGGCAGGCGCACATTGCGGTGGCGGGCTGGTTCCCGCCGCAGCAATCCCTTGTTCAAGTGGGGGTTGGGGGAGCTTTAGGGGTTAGGGGAAACAAGTGGAGCTGTAGAACCCGTACCTCACCACCCCATCCGAGCCACGGTGGGCGGCGCGCACGCCACGGGGCCCGTAGCGGCGGTACGGCTCGTCTCGGATGCTGCTCTGTTCGCCGAGGTACAATGCCGGTCCGTAAGGATCAGTGAAGTGATCCGCCGTGGGATCGTAATTCAGATAGAACACCCCGGAGTTGCATCGATTGGTCTCACAATGGAAGTACGTGATGTTGCCGCACGGCTCCATGACACCGATGTTGTGAGGGTTCGAGGCCGGCACCGTGGCCACCCGATCCCCCTGCAACCGCGCCAGTGTCACCGTCAGCACGGCGAGCAGCGCGACGCCACTCAGAAGACCCACCGCCTTCCGACTCATCCAATGGGCGGCGCGCATCACTGCCTCAGATCCTGGCACAGGACGTAGCCCTTCTTCGCGAGCTGCACCGAGTAGCCATAGCACCACGATGGCTCGTACGGATCGGAGAAGTACAGCATGAACGTCGAGTTGATGCTCATACTGCCATTGATGGGGCCATACGGTACGCAGCTGTTGCTCATCATGTGCAGATAGGCGCCATCGACAGTGATGTAGCGCGTCCTCACGTCGGGAGTCTTCCAGTGGTTGCAGCAGCCCGGCGGCAGATCCGTCGTGCACGAGGCCGCCTGCTGGAGCGAGCCTGTCTGATCCGTCTCAGGGGAACCTACGGCGCCACAAGCAGAGAGGGCCAAAGATAATAGCCCGATGGAAAAATATCTCATCGTTGACCTCTTCAGTTGGAGTTCTGTCCGCGGGAATATTCAGGGACTTTGACTTAGCTACCTATCGGATCCCCGGGACGAGTGTCAACGCATTTTGAGCACTGTTGTTACAAACAAAAATGAGATGAAAGCGCCGGTACAGGAATAACACTCTGGACTCGACGAGGCCGCGCGCGCACATCGCCTTACGACCGAGCTTGTTTGAAAGTTTCTGTCCTCGGTGAACTCGCGTGAACAATATTGTCGACTGCATAGCGGCTGAAGGCACAACGGACGATAAGGTGATTGATGCAATCCGTCATAAATGACGCGCAGAGTCTCAAGTCTTATTTGAATAGACGATTACAACACGAACGCATCAGACCCTGGGCCCGTGCCGGTGCTGTTGCGCGACATGAAGAGTGCCCGAAGATCGGGCCGCGGTGTGGGTTTGGAGGGACGGAGAGAACGCCGGGAGGCGAGCTAGCGGCGGAACAGGGAGCGGAAGGCGTGCTTGGTGGTGGTGCGCAGCATGTCACCGATCGACGTGGTGAGCGGGATGTCCTTGGGGCACACCTCGACACAGTTCTGCGCCTGGCCGCAATCGCCCACGCCGCCCTCGCCCATCAGGGCGTCCAGGCGCAGCTGCTCGTGCATCTTGCCCGAGGGGTGGAGGTTGAACAGGCGCGCCTGATTGACCGCCGCGGGCCCGATGTACGGCGACTGCGGGCCGTAGTTCGGGCACGCCTCCATGCAGCAGCCGCAGGCCATGCAGCGCGACAGGGCGTAGCGGACATCGGCCTCCTCGCTCGAATAGCGCGGGCCCGGGCCGAGATCATAGGTGCCGTCGAGGTGGATCCACGCCTTGACGCGCTTGAAGTCCTCGAAGACGCGCTGCCGATCGACGTAGAGGTCGCGCACCACGGGGAACTTGGTCATCGGCTGGAGGGTGATGACCGGGCCGCTCTCGGCGATGAGCTTGTCGACGATGGCCGAGCAGGCCTGCCGGACCCGGCCGTTGATGACCATGGTGCAGGCGCCGCACACCTCCTCGAGGCAGTTGGCCGAGAAGGTGACCGGGGTGGTCTTCTGACCCGAGGTGGTGACCGGCTCGCGCTGGATGGCCATGAGCGCCGAGATGACGTTCATCATCGGCTCCCACGGGACGAGGAACTCCTCCCAGCGCGGCTCGCTCGCCGCAGAATCCTGCCGCTTGATCTTGAGCTGAACCTTGTCGCCTTGCGCCATGTGGGTCACCCAGCCTTCTGGGCACCGCCCGACAGCGATGCGGAGGTGGAATGCGAGGACGCGGCTCCGGTTTTGGCCGCCGGAGCGGCCGTCTTGGTGCCGTCGCCCGTGTAGTCACGGAGCTCCGGTTCCATGAGCGAGATGTCGACGTCCTTGTACGTGATCTTGGGACCGTGATGATCGGCCGCGTCGTAGCTGGCCATGGTGGTCTTGAGGAACCGCTCGTCGTCACGCTTGGCGAACTCGGGCTTGTAGTGCGAGCCGCGCGACTCGTCGCGCAGGAGCGCGCCGCGCACGATGACGCGCGCGAGCACGAGCATGTTCCACAGCTGCCGCACGAACATGATCGCCTGGTTGGCGGTCTTGCCGGTGTCGAGCACCGAGCACTTCTTCCACTCGTCCATCCACTGGACGAGCTGCTCGTCGAGCTTGCGCAGCTGGTCGTTGTGGCGCACGACCGTGGCCTTGCCGGTCATCTCGTAGCCGAGCTTCCACCAGAGCGAGTAGGGGTTGACCGGGCCATCCATGCGGCCGATGCGGTCATACTCCTCCTGCATGCGCTGCCGCTCGCGGTCGAGCAGGACCGAGGGCGGCGCGCCGAGCTCCTTGCCGGTCTTGGACGTGGCGTAGCGGATCATGGCCGGGCCCGCGATCATGCCACCGTAGATGCACGAGACGAGGGAGTTGGCCCCGAGGCGATTGGCGCCGTGGTAGGCGAAGT
The DNA here is from genome assembly GCA_036263495.1 of Polyangia bacterium. Lineage (GTDB taxonomy): Bacteria > Myxococcota_A > Polyangia > Palsa-1104 > SHYY01 > DATAGU01. The sequence goes on from DATAGU010000214.1 coordinate 15,392, forward strand.
CGACCTCGCCGGCGGCGAACAGGCCCGGGATGTTGGTCATTTGCTCGTAGTCGATCCACAGGCCGCCCATCGAATAATGGACGCCCGGGAAGACCTTCATCGGCACCTTGCGCGGATCCTCGCCCATGAAGGTCTCGTAGATCTCGACCACGCCCTCGACGCGGCGGGCGATCTCGTCGGGGCCGCGGCCCTTGGAGACGTCGAAGTCGGGATTGACGATGTCGAGGTAGACCGCGTCCTGGCCGCTGATACCGAGGCCCATCTCGCGGCACACGTGGAAGATCTCGCGGCTCGCCACGTCGCGCGGCACGAGGTTCTTGTAGCGGGGGTATTTTTCCTCGAGGAAGTACCAGCGCTCGGACATCGGGATCTGGTTCGGGTGCCGGGTGTCGCCCTTCTGCTTGGACACCCAGACGCGCGCGCCCTCGCCCCGCAGCGACTCGGAGATGAGGCGCAGCTTGTCGGCGCCGGGGATGGAGGTCGGGTGGACCTGGATGAACTCGCCGTTGGCGTAGATGGCGCCTTGCTGGTAGGCGACGGCGGCGGCGGTGCCGGTGTTGACCACCGAGTTGGTGGATTTTCCGTAGATGATGCCGGGGCCGCCTGTGGCCAGGCACACCGCGGCGGCGGGGAAGGACTCGAGCTTCATGGAGTAGAGGTCCATGGCCACGATGCCGCGGCAGTGGCCGGCGTCATCGAGGATGGTGTGGACGTACTCCCAGTGCTCGAAGCGGCGCACCCGGCCATCGACCTCGTGGCGACGCACCTGCTCGTCGAGCGCGTAGAGCAGCTGCTGGCCGGTGGTGGCGCCGGCGAAGGCGGTGCGGTTGTGGAGCGTGCCGCCGAAGCGGCGGAAGTCGATGAGGCCCTCGGACGTGCGCGTGAACGGCACGCCCATGCGGTCGAGGAGATAGATGACGCCGGGAGCGGCGTCGCACATCGCCTTGACGGGCGGCTGGTCGGCGAGGAAGTCGCCGCCCTTGATGCTGTCCTTGAAGTGCAGGGCCGGGGAGTCGCCCTCACCCTTGGTGTTGACGGCGCCGTTGATGCCGCCCTGGGCGCACACCGAGTGGGAACGACGACAGGGGACGAACGAGAACACGTCGCAGTCGTAGCCCGCCTCGGCGATCTTGATGACCGCCATCAGGCCGGCGAGGCCGCCTCCGACGACGATGAAGCGCGGCTTGTCCGCCGCGACGGCTGGGTTGGCCATGTGTCACACCGCTCCTTGCGGCGACATGCTTATGAGGGTTCACCGTCGAAGTCAAGGGTTCAGCCGGTGAGATCTCCTGGGGAAATAACGAGGCGAGAGGGCCGCTGCGAAGCGAGGGACGAAGGCGAGGAGAGGGGGGCGGCGGAGAGCGCTGACGGGGCTAGCGCGAGAGCGCGTCCTCCACGTACCGGAGGACCTGATCCTCGGCGATGCGCTCCTGCTTCATGGAGTCGCGCTCGCGCACGGTCACGGTGCCGTCCTTGAGGGTGTCGCCGTCGATGGTGAAGCACAGCGGCGTGCCGACCTCGTCCTGGCGGCGGTAGCGTTTGCCGATGGCCGCGGCGTCGTCGTACATGACCGACCAGCGCCGCTTGAGCGCCTGATAGAGGGTCTGGGCCCGCTCCGGCATGCCGTCCTTCTTCACCAGCGGCAAGATCGCGGCCTTGATGGGCGCGAGGCGCGGATGGAGGCGCAGGACCACACGGGTCTCGTTGTTGGCCACGTCCTCGTCATAGGCGTCGCACAGGAAGGCCAGGGTGGCGCGGTCGGCGCCGGCCGATGGCTCGATGACGTAGGGGATGTAGCGCCGCTTCTCCTCGTCGTCGAAGTAGCTCAGCTTGCCGCCGGCGTAGTCGGGATCCTCGGCCACCAGACGGAAGTCCTGCAGGTCCTCGCCGTTCCACTTGCCCACCGAGCGCATGCCGATCTGATGCTGCCGGAGGTCGTAGTCGGTGCGGTTGGCGATGCCCTCAAGCTCGCCCCAGCCGAAGGGGAAGAGGTACTCCACGTCGGTCGTGGCCTTGGAGTAGTGCGACAGCTTCTCCTTCTCGTGCGCGCGTAGGCGCAGGCGGTCGGGCTTCATGCCGAGCCGGAAGTACCAGTTCTTGCGCGCCTCGACCCAGTAGGTGAACCACTCGTCGTCGGTGCCTGGCCTGCAGAAGAACTCGAGCTCCATCTGCTCGAACTCGCGCGAGCGGAAGGTGTAGTTGCGGGGGTTGATCTCGTTGCGGAAGGACTTGCCGATCTGCGCGATGCCAAAGGGCACCTTGATGCGCGTCGAGGACACCACGTTGGCGAAGTTGGCGAAGATGCCCTGCGCGGTCTCGGGGCGGAGGTAGGTCTTGGCCGCGCTCTCCACCACCGGGCCGATGTTCGTCTCGAACATGAGGTTGAACTTGCGCGCCGGCGTGAGCTCGCCCTTGCACTTGGGATCGGGGCAGACCGTGGGCACCTTGCCGGTGGTCTCGTACTCCGGCTCGATCTCGTCCACGCGGTAGCGCTTCTTGCACTTCTTGCAGTCGATCATCGGGTCGGCGAAGTTCTCGATGTGGCCCGACGCCTTCCAGGTCAGCGGGTGCATGAGGATGGCGCTGTCGAGGCCGACCACGTCCTCGCGGCTGCGCACCATGGCCTCCCACCACGCATCCTTGACATTGCGTTTCAGCTCCACCCCCATGGGGCCATAATCCCAGGCGCCATTGATGCCACCATAGATCTCGGAGGACTGGAACAGAAAGCCGCGCCGCCGGCAAAGGGCGGTCAGTTTGTCCATCAGCTGCGCAGGATCGACGGCCATGGTTCCCTCATCGCGTTGGTCATTGGGTCAACGGTGCGGCGTAGCATACACACCGCTCCCGCACGATCAATAAGCCGCGTCTGGGGGTGGTGATCGCTCTAATGAGAGCAGGACCCGCCTACGGTCCTCCACCAAGGGCCCGCTCTCGTCGCCGAGCTTGCGGCCCCCGACGAGGGCGGGTACCATGCGTATGGTCATGTCAGGAGGCGGCAACTTGCTCGGAACCGTGCGAAGACCTCTGCGTCCCGGTGTGTCGGACAGCTTCCCCTATCCCACACGCATGTCGGGCGGCGATCTGCCGGTCGCTTATTTCGACGTCGGCAGTGGACCGGCGCTCCTACTCATTCACGGCCTTGGCAGCAACTTCACCCACTTCCAGCTGGTGGCGCCCGGTCTGGCGCGCCACTACCGGGTGGTGGGCGTCGACCTGCCGGGGTGCGGCGACTCGGCCAAGCCCCGCATGCGCTACACCATCGACGGTTACATCGATGCGTGTGTGCGCCTGCTCGATGAGCTCCAGATCCCACAGGCGACCTGGGTGGGACATTCCCTTGGTGGGATGGTGAGCGCCGGGGCGGCGCTGCGCTGGCCGCAGCGGGTGGAGCGGCTGGTGCTCATTGCCGGCGCCGGGTTCACCCGATACCCGCTCATGGCGCGCCTCGGCTCCCACGTGGTCCCGTCGCCGCTCATCTTGATGTTCATGAAGCGGTTTGCCCGCAAGCTCCTGTACTCGTGCTTCCACGAGGTGAACCACCACGCGAAGTGGTTCATCGGGCAGGCCGAGGGCCGTCCCGAGAGCCCGACGCTCGACGAATTCGCGCGCGTCACGGCCTCGCTCCTGCCCGACGTGGCGCGCCGTCACTATCTCGACGAGGTCGAGAAGATCCTGCAGCCGACGCTGGTCATGTGGGGGGAGCAGGACCGATTGTTGCCGTTCGCGCCGGTCAAGGAATGGGCGGAACGTCTGCCCAATGGCCGCCTGTCCGTGTTCCGCAACTGCGGGCACCTGCCGATCATCGAGCGCCCGGACGAGGTGGTGGAGGAGCTGCACACCTTCTTGAACGAGGGCCGGATGCGGACCTTCGCGGCGGGCTGAGACTTAAATCTAGAGCATGAAAAAACCCCAGCCCCTCTCGCGAGGGACTGGGGTTTCGTTTGTCGGCCGTGGATGCTCTGTCTCAGTGAGAGAGCATCGCGCGCACAGCGTGCATCTCGTCCACCATGCCGCGCATGCGCGCCCCTTTGCTCTCGTCAGCCGCGATCTGCTCGTCGAGGGCCTTCTTGCACTCGGCGCAGGAGCCGTCCGCGATGCGACCGATGCCGAAGAGTACGGTCAGGCGCACCCCTTGATCCTTGTTGCCGATCTGTTTGAGCAGCTCCGGCAGGGCCGCCTTGCCGAGACGCGACAGGCTGTAGGCCGCCTTCTCGACGCGGGCGGCGTTCGGATCCTTGAGCGCCTTGCCGTAGCAGGCGACGTCTTCACCACATTCCTTGGCCAGGGCGATGCGATCCTCACCCGCCTTGGCGACATCCACCATCTCGACCAGTTCGGGATCGATCTTGGGCAGGCCGAGCGCCGGCGCCTTGGGGCCCGCCAAGCGGGAGTAAGAGGTGATGCCTGAAGCCGCCAGCTGCGCCGCGTCGGTATCGATGTCGTGGCCCTTGAGCCACTTGGTCTTTGCAATGGCGGCCAGGGCCGGGAGCGCCGACTGATCGCCCAGGATGTTGAGCGCTTCCCCCGCGGCGACGCGGTACTTCTGCGGCTTCTTGGCATCGGCGGCGATGGCGGCCAGCGGCTTGACCGCGCTGGGATCGCCAATCTGGCCGAGGGCCAGGATGATCGACTGATGCCCCGAGACACCTTTGCCCTCTCCTGCGGCGAGGCCCTCGTCGGGCTTCTTGAGCTCTTCGAGCAGCGCCGGCACGGCGCGGCGAGCCCGCAGGTCACCGAGGATGGAGCTGGTCTTCTGCACGATGATGCCGGGGATGAACTCGTACTTCTTGGCGTCTTCCTCGACCTCGGCGTTCTTGCGCTGCAGGGTCTCGACGACCTTGTCCACGGCGGGGTCGCCGATCGCGATGAGCGCGGTGCGGCAGGGTTGATAGATGTCCGCGGCGCCGCCCCGCCCGGTCATGAACAATCCCCGCACCAGGGCGGGAACGGCCTTGGGATCAGGCACATCACCGAGCGCCTGGGCGGCCAGCTTGTTGAGGTAGAAGTCCTGCTCATCGGCGGTCCTGGACACGATGCTGATGAACGTGTCCACCGTGCGCGGATCCTTCATCTTGATGAGCGCCTTGATGGCCTCGACACGCACGATGTTGGCGCGCGACTTGATGGACAGGGGCTTGGCCGCCGCCTTGGACAGCGCACCGAGGGCCGACTTGTCGCCGATCTCGCCGAGGGCCGTGGCGGCGATGGAGGCGGCGTCATAGGACGACTCGCTGAAGTCGAGGGCGTCGATCAGCACCGGCACCGACGACGGGTCGGCGAACGAGGCGACGGCCCGGAGCTGCTCGGGGTCCTTGGTCTTCTTGTACTGCTCGATGAGCGGCGCCACGGCCTGCTTGTCCTTGAGCTTGACGAGCTGCCGCACCGCCTCCTTGGATTCACGGGGGTCGTCGAGCTTCTTGATCCACGTCTGGGGATCGTTCGGATCACTGAAGCAGCCCGAAAGCACCAGTGCCACAGGGGCCACGAGGAGTGCTGTCTTGCGCATCGTCATCTCCCGAAAATCGCTAGTTGAATGGCCTAGTTGTAGAACAAGCAGGAGAGCGCCACCAGCCAAATCGACCGCGCCTTCATGCGGCGATGCGACGATACCCCGAAGGGATGTGCGCTTGGAGTCGGTGCGGGGAGGGGAGGGATGAGGGGATGGGGGACGGGTCAGCTACTCGTGGCCGCCGCCGCCGCCGCCGCCGCTCTTGGCCTTGACGTTGACGGCGAAGTTCACGTTGGCGTAGCCGGCCAAGGTGCAGCTGTACATGACCTTCTTGACGATCTTGAAGTCGATGAGCTTGTCCGCCTGGACGATCACCTGTCCCTTGAACTCCTCACTCGGGTGCAGGAGCTTGTAGTTGTTCTTCAAGGTCACCAGCTTGTCGTGCAGGTCGGGGATCTTCCAGTCGCCCGAGTCCTTGGCCAGCTCGTTGCCGTCCGCCACCGGCGAGCCGTCCAGCGTGACCGTCTCCTTGGCGATGCCGATGATCGGCGCCGCCTCGAGGTCCTTGTAGTTGGCCGCATCGGGCAGGACGATGTTCTTCGACACGACCAAGAGCTCGCCCGAGGCCGAGAACGTCTGGAGCAAGAACACGACCAAGATGGTGAGCATGTCGACCATCGAGGTCAGGTTGAGATCGGCATAGGCCGATCTCTTGCCGTGCCCTCCCTTGCTGATCCACTTGAGCGGGATGTGCTTGCCCAGCCGCGGGCCGGGCTGTTTGATGAGACCCTTGTGTTTACCTCCGCCTCCTCCTCCCATGACTAACCGCCTCCTCCGCTGTCAGCCAGACCGATATCGGGGAACTTGGACGACAACGCGACGTCCATGGTGGCGATGATCTTGTTGTAAACGACCGTGTCACTCGCCTTGACCGTGATGTCGTTCTTGTCCGGGTGCTCCCTCTTGGCGTTGGTCAGGACTTCGCCCAGACGGACTAAGTCGTAGTCGCCGTTCTTGAGTGGGATGCTCACCTCCTCGCCCGTGGACTTCTTGAACGTGTAGCCGTCCTTTGAATCCATGAACAGGGTGAGCTGTACTTGCTTCTCCTGCGGCTTCTCCTCCGAGGACCCGGCCGCGCCGCCGCCCTTCTGGGTGACGTCAATGCGCGCGAGCTGGGTCCACACGGCCGTGATCAGTAGGAACGAGATGCAGCAAGACAGAAGGTCGATGAACGGGACCAGGTTGATCGACGCATCGAGCGACTTCTTGCCGCCTTTTCCCGATGGTGTAGGTGCTGCACCACCCATGGATGCCTCCTCGGTTGGAGCTAGGCGGCTGCCTGGCCGCCGCCCTTCATGGCATGGCGGTGAGCGACCACGAGGTTGACCACCTGGACCGAGACCTCGTTGATGTCATCGAGGATGCCCTGGGTCCAGCCGTTGAGGAGCGCGAACTGGAGCAGCGCGGGGACGGCGCAGATGAGGCCGAACGCGGTGCAGTTCATGGCCTCGGAGATGCCGCGCGCGAGCAGGGTGGCCTTCATCGAGGGGTCGACGCCGGCGACCGCGCCGAACGAGTGGATGAGGCCGAGGATGGTGCCGAGGAGGCCGATGAGGGTGGCGACGTTGCCGAGCATGGCCAGGTAGCCGGTGCGCTTCTCGATGCGCGGCAGCTCGCGGAGCGCGGCCTCGTCCATGGCCGCCTGGACCTCGGCGTCCGAGCGATTGAACTTGGTCAGACCCGCCTGGATGATGCGCGTCATCGGCGTCGGGTTGCCCGAGCACACCTTGATGGCGCCCTGGATGTTGCCGGCCATGATCTGGCTCTTGAGCAGGGCGAGCAGTTTCTCCTTATCGATGCCCGCTTTCTGCAAGTAGACGATGCGCTCGATGCAGATCCCCCAGGAGATCATCATCAGCGACAGGATCGGCCACATGGGCCAGCCACCTTCGTTGAATGCATCGGCGATGAGTTTCAATGCTGACATTCCCGTACTCCTCTCTTCCCCGCAGGGCAGGAACGACTCCGAGCTAAAGCTGCAGCCTTGGGCTCGGACCCAGAAGTCACCAGCAAGAGCCTACGGACGAGGTGCCACGAAGCACGGAGGGTGCCAAACCCCAAGGATGCTGTGCGGCGCGGGGATCGGTCCCTTGTCCAGGCTCCGGCCTTGGAAAGGACCGGGGCTGAGTGCCTCGGTCCGGGGCATTTTGCTACGATGGTTCGCACCCGCAGATCCCCTGGACTAGGGCGTGTTGGCGACCACGACCACGTTCTCGAGGTCATCGGTGATGACGAGCGAGCCCGGGGCGACAAAGGTGAGACCTGCGGGTTGGTTGATGATGGCCGGCGGCCCCATCTGGATGCCGCTGTAGAGCCGATTGCCGATGATCGTGGCCACCTCGCCCGTGGCCAGCGTGAGGCGTCGGATGGTGTGGTTGAAGGTGTCGGCGATGAAGAGGTTCCCGGCGCCGTCATAGGCCAACCCTCGCGGGAGATAGAAGCTGGCGGCCGTGCCGATGCCGTCATTGGCCCCCGACGCGAGGCCGCCCGCGATGGTGGTCACCTGGCCGGCCAGGGTGACGCGCCGGATGCTGTTGCCGTATGGCTCCGAGACGTACAGGTCGGGGCTCGCGTAGACGAGACCCGCCGGGGAATCGAAGCGCGCCGAGGTCCCGGTCCCGTCGACCGTCCCCGAGATACCGGCCAGGCCGGCCAAGGTGCTGACCGTGGCGGTGGCCAGGTCGATCCGCCGGATGAGGTAGCTGTCCTGATCGGCGACGTACAGGAAGCCGGCGCCGTCCAGGGCCAGGCCGAAGGGGTGGTTGAAGCGCGCCGCCGACCCGACGCCGTTGGTGTTGCCGGGAACGCCGGCCGTACCGGCCAGGGTCGTCACCTGATTGGTGAGGAGATCGATGCGCCGGATCGTGTGGTTGCTCTCCTCGGCCACGTACAGTACGAGGTTGGCGCTGTCGTAGGCGAGGCCGCGCGGGTTGTTGAACCGAGCGGTGCTCAATGAGCCATCGGTGCTGCCGCGCACGAACGCGCTGCCGGCCAGGGTCGTGACCTGCCCGGTGGCCATGACGATGCGCCGGATGATGTGGCTCGATCGGTCGGCCACATAGAGGAGGCCGGCGCCGTCCGAGACGGCGGCCTGCGGGAGGTTGAAGCGCGCGGCGCTGCCGGTTCCATCGGCGGACTGTCCGAGCGTGCTGGCGCTGCCGGCCAGCGTGGTGACGACGCCCGTGCCCACCGCGACGCGCCGCACCGTGCCGGGGCTCTCGGCGACGTAGAGCAGCTGGCTCGTGGCGTCGTAGGCCAGCCCCTCCGGGGAATCGAAGCGCGCGCCCGTCCCCGTGCCATCGCGCGAACCGTACGCGCCGCCCAGACCGGCCAGGGTCGTGACCACGCCGGTGCCGGTGCTGTTCGTGATGCGGCGGATCGTGTAGCCGAACCGATCCGCGACGTACAGGGTGTTGCTCCCCGCGTAGACCAGGCTGTCCGGGTAGTAGAACCGGGCGCTCGTGCCGGTGCCGTCGGTGTACCCGAAGTTGCCGACCAGCCCGGCCAGGGTCGTGACCTGATTGGTCGAGAGGTTGATGCGGCGGATGGTGTGGTTCTCGGTGTCGGCCACATAGAGCGTGCCGGGCGAGCCGCGATCGTGCGCCAGGCCCGAGGGGCCGTTGAAGGTCGCCGCGGCGCCGACGCCATCGGCCTGGCCGGCGAGGCCCGGGCTGCCGGCGATGGTGAGGACCTGCCCGGTGCTCAGCACGATACGCCGGATGGTGTGGTTCGCGCGGTCGGCCACATAGAGGTTGCCGGCGCCGTCATAGGCCGCCTCCTCCGGGCTATCGAAGCGGGCCGCGGTGCCCACCCCATCGGACGTGCCGTAAGCGAAGGCGCTCCCGGCGATGGTCGTGACCAGCCCATCGCTCAGCCGGACGCGCTGCACCGTGGACATCGCCGCGTCGACGACATAGAGGTTGCCGTTGACGGTATCGAGGGCCAGGCCGGTCGGGAAGACGAAGGTCCCCGCGGGCACCAGCGTCGCGACCTGCCCGCTGTCGACCCGGACGCTCCGGATCTGGCCGTTGGCCGAGTCCGCGATGTAGAGCGTGTTCACCCCATCGAACGCCGCCGCCGTTGGCTGGTTGAACCGGGCCGTGGCGCCGATGGCGTCGAGGTAGCCATACGCGCCCGGTCGGCCGGCCAGCACCGTCCCCTGGCAGCCGCCGCTCGTGGCATCAGCCGGACACTGCCCCGAAGCGCCGTCGCAGGTCTCCGCGGCGTCGCACATCGCGGCCGCCGTGCGGCACACCGTGCCGGCCGCGACCACCACGTCGGACGGACACTGCCCCGCGCTGCCGCTGCAGTTCTCGGCCACGTCGCACGGACCGGCCGCGGCACGGCACACGACGCTGGCGGGCTGGAACCCGTCCGCCGGGCAATTCGACGACAGACCATTACAGGACTCGGCCGCGTCGCACGCCGCCACGGCCGGGCGGCAGACCACGCCCGCCGCGGCGATGGCATCGCTCGGGCAGGCGACCGCGGTGCCGGTGCACGTCTCGGCAACGTCACATCCCCCCGCGGTGGGGCGGCAGATGGTGCCGGCGGGTTGGAGCTGGTCCGTGGGGCAGTTGGCGGTCGCCCCGTCGCAGGCCTCGGGCGCGTCGCAGACCCCCGCCGCGGTGCGGCAGACCGTGCCCGCCGTCGCGAGGCGATCGGTGGGGCAGCTGACCGACGCACCGCTGCAGGTCTCGGCCACGTCGCAGGGACCGGCCGCGGCGCGGCAGGTGGTGCCGGCGGGCTGGAGCTGATCGGTGGGACAGCTCGGGGACGTGCCATTACAGGTCTCGCTCGTGTCGCAGACCCCTAGCGCGTTGCGGCAGACCACCCCGGCTGGCGCGACGCCGTCGGCCGGGCAGTTGGCCGACGTGCCGCTGCACGCCTCGCTCACGTCGCAGGATCCCGCCGCCGACCGGCACGTGAGCCCGGCGGGTAGGAACGAATCGGCGGGGCAATTGGGAGACGTCCCATTGCAGGCCTCGGCCGTGTCGCAGACCCCGGCCGCCGCACGGCAGGTCAGCCCGCTCGCCGCGACCCGATCGGTCGGGCAGGCGGCCGACGTCCCGCTGCAGGTCTCGGCCACGTCGCAGACGCCGGCCGTGGCGCGGCACACCGTGGTGGAGGGCTGGAATTGATCGGTGGGGCAATTGACGGACACCCCATTACAGGCCTCGGCCACGTCGCAGACCCCCGCCGACGCACGGCAGGTCACACCGGCGTTCGTGACGCGGTCGGTCGGACAGGCGGCCGACGAGCCGCTGCACGTCTCGGGGACGTCGCACGCCCCGGCGCTGGCGCGGCACACGTTGCTGGAGGGCTGGAACTGGTCGTTCGGGCAGCCGGCGGAGGCCCCATCACAGGCTTCGGGCACGTCGCACACCCCCGCCGACACACGGCACACCACGCCCGCGTTCATGACGCGGTCGGTCGGGCAGGCGGCCGACGAGCCACTGCACGTCTCGGCCACGTCGCATCCTCCGGCGCTGGTCCGGCATACCGTCGTGGAGGGTTGGAACTGATCGGCAGGACAGTTCAAGGACGCCCCATCGCACGCCTCGGGCACGTCGCACACCCCGGTCGAGGCGCGACACACCACCCCCGCGTTGGCGAGGCGGTCGTTCGGGCAGGCGGCCGACGTGCCGCTGCAGGTCTCGGCCACGTCGCACGCCCCGGCGCTCGCGCGGCACACCGTCGTGGGGGACTGGAACTGATCGTTGGGGCAATTCACCGACAGCCCATCACAGGCCTCGGGCACGTCGCACACCCCGGCCGATGCGCGACAGACCACGCCCGCCCCCGCGATGCGATCGGTCGGGCAGTCTGGCGAGACGCCGCTGCAAGTCTCGGCCACGTCGCACATCCCGGCCGCCGCCCGGCACACCGTCCCCGGAGACGCCAGGGCATCGGGCGGACAGGCCGCGCTCACGCCGTTGCAGACCTCCTGCGCATCGCAGGGCGCCGCCGCCGCCCGGCACACCGTCCCCGGGGACGCCACCGCATCGGGCGGGCAGGTCGGGCTCGCGCCCGTGCAGACCTCCTGGGCATCGCAGGGCGCCGCCGAGGGCCGGCACACGACCCCTTGAGATGCCAGGGCATCGGCCGGGCACGTCGGGTTCACACCATTACAGACCTCCTGGGTGTCGCAGGCCCCCGCCGTCGCCCGGCACAGCGTCCCCGAGGGCACCACCGCATCGGCCGGACACGTCGGGCTCGCGCCATCGCAGACCTCGGGCGTATCGCACGACCCAGCCGCCGCCCGGCACAGCGTCCCCGAGGGCACCACCGCATCGGCCGGACACGTCGGGCTCACGCCGTCGCAGACCTCCTGACTGTCGCACGCCCCCGTCGCCGCCCGGCACACCGTCCCCACCGGCGCCAGCCCATCGGGCGGGCAGACGGTGCTCACGCCATCGCACACCTCCGGCGCATCGCACGCCGCCGCTGCCGCCCGGCACACGATCCCCACCGGCGCGGCCTGGTGATCACAGCTGCCGCCGCCCGTGCCGACCACATAGCGATCCACCGTGCACGGGTTGCCGTCGTCGCAGTTGAACTCGCAGCGGTCGCTCGTGCCGCACACCAGGCCGGACGCGCACACCCGCCCCGGACAGCACGCCTGATCCTGCTGGCCACAGGGCACCGCGCCGTCGACCCCCGCCAGATCCGCCGGGGGCGACGTCAGATCCGGCGCGCCCTCCAGATCCGCCGGGGGCGACGTCAGATCCGGCGCGCCCGCCAGATCCCCCGGGGGCGGCGTCAGATCCGGCAGGTCCGTCGTGTCCCCCAGGTCCGCCGGGGGCGGCGTCAGATCATCCCGATCCGATCCGCTCAGATCCAAGGGAACGGCCCCCCCATCCGGCCCATCCGAGCCCGCCAGGTCTGTCACGCCGGCCAGATCCGGCGCTGGAGGCGCCAGATCCACGCCCCCGTCTTGCGTACCGCGCCCAGGGCATGCGCACAGCGCCAGGACCCATGAAAATGCCAGCCCACGGAGGGGGCCCCAGCCGATGCCTGTCACGCGAGCCATCTTCATCAACGTCCATCTCCTCTTCATTGAGAGGGGTCGGGCCATAAGCAGGTGCTTCGCCGCGGGGCAGGATACCAGCTGGCTGGCCGACATGGCCCAGCATTCGCCCATCGGCGCCGTCGGCCGCCGCCCATCCCCAGGGCGAAGACCACGCGAAGACCGCTCCGCGTGAAGTGATCCACTTCCATCAAACGATCTGCTTTGTGAGTCTTGCAGAGCGACCTAAGAATCGCCGACAGTGGATCCGCAGCCCTCCCCAGGGCCACGAGCCAGAGGTCCCCCGATGCGCACAGCCCTTGCCTCCGCCCTCCTGCCGCTCGCGCTCCTGACCGGGTGCGGTGCTCTCGGCGAAAGCACCCAGGACAACCTCACCCAGTCCGCCGGCTCCCCCTTCCGACTCACCATGGTCGACATCGGCCAGGGCGACGGCCTCGTCGTGCGGGCGCCGAGCGGCTGCACCGCCCTCATCGACGCCGGCCCCGCGGGCAGCGGCGCCACCATCAAGGCCTACCTGCGCTCCCTCGGCGTCACCACTATCGACTTCGCCATCGTCTCGCACTTCCACGCCGACCACCTCGGCGGCATCGACGAGGTCGACAGCGGCACCGACGCCATCCCCATCGGCATCACCTACGATCGCGGCGGCAACTACAACACCAACGAGTACAACCAGTACGCCACCCGCTTCGCCGCCCGGCGCCGGCTCCCCACCCTCGGCCAGGTCATCACGCTGTGCGGCGAAGTGCAGTTCGAGGTCGTCGCCCTCAACGGCAACGGCCTCTCCAGCACCGACGAGAACTCCCTCTCGCTCGCGGTCCGGGTCAGCTACGGCCCCTTCGACGCCCTCGCGGGCGGCGACCTCACCGGCACCAACAGCTCCCCCTCGGTCGACATCGAGTCCCGCATCGCCTCGGGCGTCGGCGAGGTCGAGGTCTACAAGGTCGACCACCACGGCTCCCGGTTCTCCTCCAACAACACCCTGCTGGGCGCCCTCCTGCCCACCGTGAGCCTCATCTCCGTCGGCTACGACAACACCTTCGGCCACCCCACGCCGGAGGCCATCAGCCGGCTCCAGGGCGTGGGCTCGGACATCTGGCAGACCGAAGATCCCGCCACCAGCTCCAAGCGCGGCTCCATCGAGATCACCTCCCTCGACGGCGGCAACACCTACACCGTGACCCAGGGCGGCACGAGCCGCGGCTACGGCTCCAAGGGCGTCGTCACCGACACCCTGCCCCCGACCGCCCCCATCAACCTCTCGGCCGCCGCGCGCGCCTCACAGATCGACCTCGCCTGGGACCCGTCGATCGACAACGTGGCCGTCGCCGGATACCGCGTCTACCGGGACGGCCTCCTCCTCACCAGCGTCACCGGCACCACCTACAGCGACACCGGCCTCACCACCGGCCAGAGCTACACCTATACCGTGTTCGCCTACGACCCCACCGGCAACACCTCGGGCGCCTCCAACATCGCCAGCGCCACCACCACCTCGGGCGGCCAGGTCATCATCAACGAGATCCTGGCCAACGAGCCCGGCACCAGCACCGCCGGCGAGTTCATCGAGCTCGTCAACGTGGGCACCACCTCCGCCGACATCGGCGGCTGGACCCTGTCCGACGCCATCAGCACGCGGCACACGTTCGCGTCCGGCACCACGCTCAGGGCCGGCCGGGCCATCGTCGTGTACGGCAACGCCAGCGCCATCCCGAGCGGCCTCAACAACGCCGTGGCGAGCTCCACCTCGACCCTCGCCCTCAACAACGGGGGCGACACCGTGACGCTCCGCACCGGCCTCGGCGCCGTCGTGGACAGCTTCACCTACCCCGCGTCGCTCGGCAGCCAGGACGGCGTCTCGGCCAACCGCGACCCCGACGCCAGCGCCCAGGGCACGTTCGTCCTCCACAACACCATCTCCCGGCTCACCTCCTCGGGCGGCCGGCGGGCCAACGGCACGAGCTTCTAGCCGGCCCGCGTCAGTTCGCCGGACCGCGCAGATCGGCGAAGCGGGACAGGGTCTCCGCGATCGCCCGCATCACCGACTCCAGGCGCCAGCTCACATCGAGGTTCTCGAGCAGCGCCTGACGCTCCCGGGGATCGGTCACGAGCGTCGCCGCCAGCACGTCGCTGAGCGCGGCCGGGTCCGGCTGCGAGCGCACGAGCGCGCGCAAGGTGTCTCCCCCCTCGGGGAGCCGGGCCGCCAGCTGGTCGGAGAGCGCGATCAGCGCGTGCTGCGCCGGCCCGAGATCCACGTCCGCCGGGTACCGGTCCGCGAGCGGCACCGCGCGCACCGTGCGGTACAGGTGAGACTGCGGCAGCTCCTCGAGGATGCGCACGCGCGCGAGCCCGTGCAGGAGGATGTTCGAACGGCCATCGGGCAGCGGCTCATGGGCGATCACCTCGCCCACCCCGCACACCGGCCGCACCGCCGGCCGCCGCCCCGCCCCGTCCTCGGCCGGATCATAGTCGTCGCCGAGCACGGCGATGGCGAAGCGCCGATCACTCGCCATCGCGTCCTGCAAGAGCTCGCGATAGCGAGGCTCGAACACGTGCAGCGGCAGGATCGCGTGGGGGAAGAGCTGCACGGACGGCAGCGGGAAGATGGGGAGGCAGTTCAACCGGGCCGCGAGCTCCATGGTGAGTCTATTATAAGGTTTCTCACCCGATCGATACCCTTTGCCTCCACCCTACGGCCCGTTCACCCGCCCCCGGCCGAGGACACGCCCCCTCTGCAAGCTAAGGTGGCGGCGCCGCCGCCGCCGGCCAGTGCAGCCGCGACACGACCGCGCGCACCCCCGGCGTCTCGAGCGCCACGCGCACGGCCTCGGCGCCGAGCACCGCGTTGCTCACCGTCCCGTCCACGTGAACGACCGCGCGCGTCACCCGCAGATCGAGGCGCAGCCCGCGTAACAGAGGGGCCTCCGCGAGCCGCGCCACCACCGCGCGCCGCAGCCCCTCGTCCTCCGGCGCCGCGCCCGCGTCGTCGCCTCCCGGGAGCGGCGACAGAGGCGGGCGCCAGGTGACGACCGAGCCGTCCCGCATCCGATCCATCCGCCACGCCCCCGCGCTCCCTCCGTTGGCCTGACCCCCGGCCACGGCGCTCCACACCTCGATGAACGGCGGCTCGGCGTGGAACTGGCCGACACCATCGTCGGCGGCGGCCGTGGCCTCGATCTCGGCCAGGGCCTGCGCCGCGGTCTGGGCCAGGGGGCGGCAAACGCCCCCCTCCTTCCGGTCCCCACCGCAGGCGGCGAGCGCCAGTGCCAGCGTCAGTATCAACCCTCTCCACATGGCCCCATCACCCTCGGGCTCCACGGCGCATCCATCCCCCATCGTGCCTGCAATCGGCTCGCCGCCGTGCCGAGGATGCCCCGCGAGCGATCGCGCCCCCGGTCAACCCCCGTGACGGCGATGCGCAGCCCGCGTGATATAGAGTGCAGCTACGCGGCCGTGAGTGAGCCTAGGACGCGGACAACTTTACGTTTCTTAACCAAGACGCAACGGGTCAGCAACGTGGCGATCCCACGCTACCGTGCGAGGAGCCCGGTATGAATCGAACCGTAACGAACCTGCAACGCTCTCCATCCTCTTCCGGTGAAGGCCAGCCCGATCGGGCGGCCTCGGGGCCCGAGACCGAGAGCGCGCCGCGCCCCCTTCGCCCCCAGCGAGGGCGGCGGCGCTGGCTCTGGATCCTGGGCCTGCTCGTCGTCATCGGCGGCGGCGCCTTCTATTACCTGCGGTCCCAGAGGGGCCGCGCCGAGGGACCGCGCTTCGAGACCGTCCAGGTCGATCGCGGGCGCATCGTCGCGCGCGTCACCGCCACCGGCACCGTGTCCCCGCTCGTCACCGTGCAGGTGGGCAGCCAGGTCTCGGGGCGCATCCAGAGCCTCTCCGTAGACTTCAACTCGCGGGTCAAGAAGGGGCAGGTCATCGCCAAGCTCGACCCGCAGCTCTATCAGGCCATGGCCGAGCAGGCGCGCGCCAACGTCCTCGCCGCCCAGGCC
>DATAGU010000215.1:0-30378 GCA_036263495.1 Polyangia bacterium
GCGATCGTTCTGTGGCAGGCAGGGGTGCACTCGGGGGCACCGCTGCCCAGTCTCGTGCCGGGCATCCCATCGCCCGGCAGCGGAGTCTCTCCTATGAGTGTCCTCCTTGTGCGGCGCGGACTTCCGGGGTGGAGAGACCTCGCGCCCGTAGTACGAGTAGATTTTGAGTAATTTTTTGTTCGACATCATGACAGAAATATGGAACCATTCCAGTACGTGATGCGTATCCACTAACAAAGAGGTCGCAGGCTGGAATGGGCCAGGCTGGGGCCGGGTTTAAGAAAGGGCAGGGGCCATGTTCCGGATCTCCAAACTGACGGACTACGCCATTGTCCTCCTCTCCCTGTTCACGCAGGGCCGGATGCAGGAGCGCAACGCGCGTGAGCTCGCCGGGCAGACCCGGCTCCCGCTGCCCACGGTCTCCAAGATCCTCAAGACCTTGTGCCGTGGCGGGGTTCTCGTCTCGCGGCGCGGCGCGAGCGGTGGCTATAGCCTGGCGCGGCCGCCCGAGGAGATCTCGATCGCCGAGGTGATCGAAGCGATCGAGGGGCCCATCGCCCTGACCGACTGCAGCACCGGCGCGCCGAGCGGCTGCGACTTCGAGGCGCAGTGCCCGGTGCGGGCCAACTGGCGGCGGATCAACCGGGCCGTCCAGGGTGCGCTCGCACAGCTCAAGCTGACCGACATGGTCGGCGCGGCCGGATCCCATGACGAGTGCCTGCTCGACGTCGAGCAGGCGCTCGGGACCTGGGCTGGACTCCAACTGCTCGTCACGCACAAGCGGGGCGATGCCTGAGTAGCGACGGGGGGGACACCACGATGAGGAGGGATCCATGAACGCCATTCTCAATGAGGACACGGGCTTCCGGCGCTATGTGGCGGCCGCAGACCGCTTCCCGGTGCTCGATCGCCAGACCGAGCTGCACCTCGCGCGGCGCTGGCGCAAGCAGGGCGACCGCAAGGCGGCCAACACCCTCGTCGAGTGTAACCTCCGCTACGTCGTGCAGATCGCCATGAAGTATCGCGGTTACGGCATCAAGGTCGCCGACCTCATCGAAGAGGGCAACCTCGGCCTGCTCGAGGCGCTGCGTCGCTTCGAGCCCGAGCGCAAGCTCCGCTTCATGACCTACGCCGCCTTCTGGGTGCGCGCCTACATCCTGGCCTACGTGCTCAAGCAGTGGAGCCTCGTGGGCGTGGGTTCGAGCCCCGCGTCGTCCAAGATGTTCTTCCGCCTCAACGCCACCCGCTCGCGCCTCGTGCAGGAGATGGGGGGCGAATCGGAAGAGGTGGACGCGGCCCTCGCCAAGAGCTTCGGCACGAGCGAGGAGCGGGTGCGGGCCATGTCGCAGCGCCTCGGCCAGCACGACACCTCGCTCGACACGGCCGCCTTCCGCGAGGACGGCGCGTCGCTCGTGGATCTCCTGGTCGACGAGCATGACACCCAGGAGGAGCGGACCGCCTCGGCCGAGCGCGACGCCTACGTGCGCGGCAAGATCCGCGAGCTGTGGGCCGAGCTCGACCCGCGCGAGCGGGTGATCGTCGAGAAGCGCCTCCTGTCGGGCGACGACGAGACCACGCTGGCCGACCTCGGCCGTCACCTCGGCCTGTCGCGCGAGCGCGTCCGCCAGCTCGAGGAGCGCGTCAAAGTCAAGCTGCGCACCGTCCTCAAGGCCGTGGCGTAGCCGGCCCCCTCCGCCCCCGCTCCCGCCCAGCTAGCGCAAGCCTCCCCGGATATTGCTCCCCAAGAGCGGATAGACTAGGCTCCGCGGCGCTACTCTCAGGAGGCGCCCATGAGCGAAAAGAAAGGCTGGGGACAGACCGTGCTCGGCTGGTTCGTGGTGCGTGAGGGAGCCGAGGGCGACGGGCCCGCGCCCGCGGCCGAAGCGAGCGCCGAGGAGCTCATCGCCAAGTACGCGAACGAGGCCCCACCCGCACCGAGCCCGGTCGAGCTCCAAGGTGACGTGAAGCTGCCGGCGCAGCCGAGCGAGCCCATCGACTTCCCCGGCGTCTACCGCGCCGCCGGCCTCGGAGACGACGAACAGGGCCGCATCGCCAAGGCGCAGAGCCTGCTCAAGACCCTGCCCGCCGAGACCCCCCGCGAGGTCAAGCGCACCATCGTCGAAGCCTCCCTCAAGGCCTTTGGCTACCCGGTCGAGCAGATCATCGAAGCCGGCGCGCAGGAGATCCAGGCCCTCCAGGCCTACATCGAGATCGGCCAGCGCGACACGCAAAAGCTCCTCGCCCAGGGCAACGAACGCATCGCCGCGCTCGAAAAAGAGATGGCCGAGGTGCGGCGGCTCATGGAAGACAAGGTCGCGGCGCAGCTGCAGCTCACCCAGCAGTGCAACGCCGAGAAGCTGCACGTGCAGGAAGTGCTCGAGTTCTTCGGCCAGGAGGCCGTGGCCAAAGTGGTCCAGGAATCACCCAAGCTGCACGAGCCGGGCAAGCAGTAGCCCGAGCGCGCCCCCGCAGCATCATAGAGATATCGATATCGACAGCCCTCGTGCCGGGCCGAGCGCCCCCCAGGGTACACATCAAGGAGAACGGCAATGGCGGATGACGGCTTCTTCAGACGGCTCTCCAACCTGTGGAAGGGCTTCGTCAGCCTGTGGATCTCGGACGTCGAGAAGGAGCACCCCGAGATCGCCTACGAGAACGCCATCAACTCCATGATCGGCAAGTACTCCCAGCTCAAGAAGGCGACCGCGGCCATCATCCGTCGCCGCGAGGAGCTGTCCGAGCGCCTGCAGGTGCAGAACCGCGAGCTCGCCCAGATCACCGCCGACCTCAACACCGCGCTCGAGACCAACCAGGACGACCTCGCCGTCGTCCTCATCCAGAAGAAGAACCTCCTCGAGAAAGAGGTGACCGAGCTCAAGGTCGACGTGGACACCGCGCTCAAGGACGCCGACGCCGCCAAGGCCTCGCTCACCTCGGTCCAGAACGAGATCAAGAAGCTCAAGGCCGAGAAGGACTCCATGCTCGCCAAGATGGCCTCGGCCCAGGCGCGGGTGCGCATCCAGGAGCAGCTCGACGGCCTGTCGGTGGACGCCGAGGTCAAGGCGCTCGACAACGTGCGCGAGCACATCAAGAACACCATCGCCCAGGCCAACCTCGGCAGCGAGCTCAAGTCCACCGACCTCGACGAGCGGCTCAAGAACCTGCGGTCCCAGTCCGGCGACGTCACCGCCAAGTCGCAGCTCGCCGAGATGAAGGCCGCGCTCGCCGCCAAGAAGGCCGGCCAGAAGACGATGTAAATCACGCGCCCCTCCGGGGCGCGTACCGCAGACCCACAGGCCCATAGGCCAACAGGAAACAGAATCGTGAAGCTGACGCCATTTGCAAAGCTCTTCATCAGCCTGGTCGTGGTGGGCGTGGTGGGCTATCTCGGCTGGCACTACTACGGCGGCGAGCTGCGCCAGAAGTATGGCGGCGAGGCCGGCGCCCCCGGCACCCCCACCGGGACCGGCGGCGAAGGCACGGCCGTGACCAAGGGACCGGTCACCAAGGACGACTTCGCCAACCTCAAGTCCACCCCCGATCCCGACCGTCGCGCCCCGCTCACCGACCTGGCCGGCAGCGGGAGCCTGCAGGGCGGCAAGCTCGGCCGCAAGCTCATCGTCGGCATCAACACCTGGGCCGGCCACGCCCCGGGCGTCGTCGCCAACCTCGGCCTCGACGCCGGCCGCGCCGGCGCCATCTACAAGGACAAGTACGGCCTCGACGTCGAGTTCAAGATCCTCGACGACCCCGCCGTCAAGCTCACCGCCTTCTCCTCGGGCGAGATCGACATCATGTGGGACACCGTCGACTCGTGGGCCAACGAGGCCTCGCGCCTCGCCGAGCAGGGCGTCAAGGGCAAGGCCATCATCCAGCAGGACTGGTCGCGCGGCGGCGACGGCATCGTCTCCCTGGCGAGCATCAACTCGGTCGAGGATCTCAAGGGCAAGACCATCGCCACCACCCAGTTCACCCCCTCGCACTGGCTGCTCCTCTACCTCCTGTCACAGTCGGGCCTGTCCCCCGCGGACAAGGCCGAGATCGAGAAGAAGCTCGTCTTCACCAAGGAGGCCCCGCTCGCCGCCGCCGCGTTCAAGGCCAAGCGCGTGGACGCCGCCGTCACCTGGGAGCCGGATCTGTCGCTCGCCGTCAAGGCGCGCGGCGACGAGGCGCACATCCTCGTCTCCACCGCCGCCGCCACCAACGTCATCGCCGACTGCCTCGTCGCCCGCCAGGACCTGATCGACAAGGCGCCCGAGACCCTGCGCGACTTCGTGCACGGCTGGTTCGACGGCATCGACTTCATGGCCAAGGACCCGGCGCAGTCCTACGAGGTCGTGGCCCGCGCCCTCAAGCTCAGCGCCGACGACGTCTCCGGCATGCTGTCGGGCCTCAAGCTCACCCCCTTCGCCGACAACGCCGTCTTCTTCGGCCTCACCGGACAGAAGCCGCAGTTCGACACCCTGTTCGACACCGCGTTCGTCGTCTGGCGCAAGCAGGGCGTCATCTCCAAGGTGGTGGAGGCCAAGGATCACCGCGACGACCGCTTCGTGCGCGCCCTCTCGGACCTCTACAAGAGCCAGAAGGTGGTCGAGACCTTCAAGTTCGACCCCGGCAAGGCCAAGGAGGAGGCCAACAAGCGCGCCATCGTCAACAAGTCACTCACCATCTACTTCACCCCCGGCTCGGACGAGATCCTGGCCGGCTCCTACTTCACCCTCGACTCCCTCGGCGACACCATGACCGCCTTTGGCAACACCTACCTCCGCATCGAGGGCAACACCGACGCCACCGGCTCGAGCAAGAAGAACCTCGAGCTGTCCGAGCGGCGGGCCGTGGCGGTGAAGAAATACCTCACCCAGCACTTCAACATCCCCCCCGAGCGGTTCCAGACCGTCGGCAAGGGCTCAGCCGATCCCGTCGCCTCCAACGCCACCGAAGCCGGGCGGCAGCAGAACCGGCGCACCGATATCAAGGTCGTCTTGAACGTCCAGTAGCCCATCGGCCCCGCCGCGAGATCCCCTTGGAGGACAACACCAACAAACCGAGCGCGCCCCCGAGTCCCGGCGTCCTGCCCCAGCCGGCGGCGCCCGCGCCCCCGGCCGAGCCACGCCCCCCGGTCAAGACCGAGGCCGCCGACAAGCCCAGCAGGAGAGGCTCCATCGAGGTGCGCTCGCGCGAGTCTATCTGGGCGCTGCGCAAGGCCCTGCCGCAGCGGCACCAGATGGCCTTTCGCCTCGCCCTGCCCCTCCTCCTCCTCGGCATCTGGTGCGCGCTCACCATGGGCTCGCGCCCGGCCGTGGGCCCGCTCTTCCTGCCCTCGCCCACCGGCGTCATGCGCGGCTTCGCGTCGCTGTTCTTCCGCGACCAGTGCGAGGGCGGAAGCTGCAGCCTCTGGCAGAGCTACCTCCTCCGCTGCATCGGCACCTCGTCGCTGCGCATCTTCCTGTCGTTCGGCATCGCGGCCCTCGCCGCCCTACCGCTCGGCATCCTCATGGGCGCCTGGGAGCCCGTGAACCGCCTGTTCGACCCGGTCATGGCGCCGCTCCGCTACCTCCCGATCTCGGCTTTCATCCCGCTCCTCATCCTGTGGCTCGGCATCGGCGAGACGCAGAAGATCGCATTCCTCGTCCTCGGCGTCTTCGTCTACCTCCTGCCCGTGGTCGTGACCGCCATCCGCGCCGTGCCCGAGGAGCTCGTGGAGACCGCGTACACCCTCGGGGCGAGCCGCCTCCAGGTGATCCGCACCGTGCTCCTGCCCGCGGCCCTGCCCGACATCTTCGACTCGTTCCGGGTGATGAACGCCATCGCGTGGACCTACGTCATCCTGGCCGAGTTCGTGAACGCCCAGGTGGGCCTCGGCTACATGATCGACCTCTCGGGCAAGCACCTCAAGACCGACGAAGTCTTCGCCGGCATCGCCGTGATCGGCGTCATCGGCCTCGCCACCGACGCGCTCATCCGCGCCATGAACGGCGTCCTCTTCCGCTGGCATGAGGCCGAGTCATGAGCGACATGAGCGACACGAGCCCCCCCGGCCCCGCCAGCCCGGCGGCATCGCCGACGACAGCGCCGACATCGCCCCCACCGGAGACGCCCGGCGCCGTGCCCAAGCTCGCGGTGCGCGACCTCCACGTCGTCTACCGCTCGCGCACCGGGGCCGACGTAGAGGCCGTGCGCGGCATCGACTTTGACATCGCCGACAAGCCCGGGGTGGGCGAGATCGTCGTGTTCCTCGGCCCCTCGGGCTGTGGCAAATCCACCCTCTTGAAATCGATCGCCGGCCTCCTCCAGCCGACCCACGGCGAGATCCGTGTCGATGGCGAGCCCGTGCGCGGCGTGGGCCGCGACCGCGGCATGGTGTTCCAGGCCTACACCTCGTTTGGCTGGCGCACCGTGCGAGAGAACGTGGAGTACGGGCTCGAGCTGCGCGGGGTGCCGAGGGCCGAGCGGCGCGCCGAGGCCGAGCGCTACATCGAGGCCGTGGGCCTCAAGGACTTCGCCGACAAGTACCCCAAGGCCCTGTCGGGCGGCATGAAACAGCGCGTGGCCATCGCGCGCACGCTCATCAACAAGCCGCGGCTCCTCCTCATGGACGAGCCCTTTGGCGCGCTCGATCCCCAGACGCGCTGGGGCATGCAGGGCCTGCTCATCGACATCTCGCGCAAGGAGGACAACACCATCCTGTTCGTCACCCACGACGTGGCCGAGGCCGTGTACCTGGCCGACACCGTCTTCGTGCTGTCCTCGCGACCCGCGCGAGTGCTGCATCGCGTGGAGGTGCCCGAGTTCCGCGAGCGGGATCTGGCGCTCAAGTCATCGCACGAGTTCCGCGAGGTCGAGGAGAAGCTCCTCGGCCTCCTTTATACGAAGCGCTGAGGACCGAACGCGAGATGGCGCAGGCGGGCGGAGGAGGCCCCCCGATGGGCTCGGGAAACGGCGACGAAAAGAAGAAGGTGCCGTACGCGCGCTACGCCTTCGCCAACCCCTACAACCTGTCGCTCCTGGCGGGCGCGGCCGCGGTGGCGCTGGGCACCGGCAACTGGATGCTGGGGGTGGCCGCGGCGGGAGCCGAAGCCATCTGGATGCTGTTCGCCCCGGACTCGCGGCTCCTGCGCAAGTTCTGGTTCGACAAGAAACACGCCGTGTTGCTCGAAGCCGCCAAAGAGGAGCGGCTCCAGGCGACCATCGCCAACCTGCCCGAGCGGGACCGCGGCCGGTGCCTGACCCTGCGCGAGAAGGTGCGACAGATCGATCGCCTGAGCGAGCAGAACCCCGCCTTCACGGCCGAGCTCCTGCGCAGCGAGCTTGGCAAACTGAGCGCGCTCGCCGATTCGTTCGTCGAGATGTCGGTCACCTGCACGCGCTACCTCGAGTACCTCGACACCGTCGATCTCGACGCGCTCGAGCGTGACGTGCGGCGCTACGCCGGCATCGTGGACCGCGCGCCCGAGGGGGACGAGCAGCGGGCCCTGGCGCTCAAGAACCTCGAGGTCTTGCAGCGGCGCCGCGCCAAGATCGCCGAGATCCGCAAGTACGTCGGCACCGCGCGGGCGCAGCTCGACCTCATCGAGAACACCTTCCAGCTTCTGGCCGATCAGATCGTGACCATGCGTTCGCCGCAGGAGCTCTCCGGGCAGCTCGACAACTTGCTCGATGGGGTCGAGGCCGTGCGGCAGACCACGCGCGAGACCGAGAAGCTGCTTCAGGCCATCGAGCGCTGATCGCCCAAGCTACAGCAGGGTTCACGCCGCGCGGTGCATAGCGTCGTTCTCGTGCACGTGCACGCCGGGCTGCTCGCCGAGCGCGCGGGCGATCATGGCGTCTGCCACGTCCTCGGCCGTGATCGGGCGGTACTTGCGCAGCGGGCCGGACCAGAGGAAGCCCATGCCACGCGCCACGGCGATGGCCGCCCGCTCCATGGGGCGCGCATCGTTGCGCTCGCCGATGAGCAGCGAGGGCCGGAAGATGTGCACCTCGCGGAACGGCAGGCTGCGCACGGCCTCTTCGGCCTCGCCCTTGACGCGGTTGTAGAAGAAGGAGGAGCGCGCGTCTGCGCCGAGCGCGCTCACGAGGAGCAGCTTGGTCATGCCCCGCTCCGCCCCGAGCCTCGCCGCCTCTACCGTGTAATCGAAGTCGACGCGGCGGAAGGCTTCCTTGGAGCCGGCCTTGCGGCGCGTGGTGCCCAGGCAGACGTAGAGGTCGTCGCCCCCGAGGAGCGAGGCGTGCGCCGCGAGTTGGTCGAAGTCGAGCACGTGCTGCTCGAGCTTGGGGTGCTGACCGCCGAGCTGCCGGCGGCCGAGCACGATCACGCGGTCATAAGCCGGGTTGGAGAGCAGTCCCTGGAGGCAGGTGCTACCGACCAGACCGGTGGCACCAAGGAGGATCGCGGTGCGGCGTGTGTCGCCCGACATGGGCCAGCACCTTATCCTGGTTCCCTCATGCCGTCGATGGCTCGCTCGCAGAGTGAATGCGGCGGTCTCTCGCGACGTCTCATGCATGAACACAGGAGAAACGCCCATGTCGATATCTCGTGCCGCCATCCTCCCCGCCTTCCTCTTCCTCGCTGCCGCGGCTCGACCGGCGCACGCCGTCACCCCAGTGGTCGTCGACCGTGAGTCCCTCCAGCTCCAGCTCCAGGGGCTCGTGGCGCAGCTCTCCAACCTGCAGGCCCAGCTGGGGGCGGCTTCGTCTGACCCCACGCGGCTCAGTATCCTGCCCCAGCAGATCCAGGGGCTGCGCGGGCAGCTGCAACACATGACCCGGCTCATCGGGCGGGCGCCGGTGGCGGCGAACTGCGGCACGCAGATTGTCAGTTTCCCGGCCCCGGGGTACCCGGGCGGGCCAGGGGGCCCAGGCGGGCAGGGCTACCCAGGTGGGCCGGGAGGGCAGGGCTACCCGAGCGGGCCGGGCTACCCGGGCGGGCCGGGCGGGCAGGGTTACCCGGGCGGGCCGGGGGTCGTGCAGCAGCCACCTCCACCGCCGCCTCCTGCGGCTACGCCTCTGCCGGTGGACGAGGAGACGCTCGCCAATGCGATCGCCAGCATCAGTAACGAGAGCTTCGAGGAGGATAAGCTCCGCATCGTCCGCAACCTGGCCGGGTCGCAGTACTTCCTCGTGTCGCAGGTGGAGAGGATCCTGCCGGCGTTCAGCTTCGAGAATACCAAGGTCAAGATCGTCGAGATCCTGGCCCCGCGGATCCTGGACCGACAGAATGGGTACCGTCTCTACGGCTCGTTTACGTTCAGCTCGAACAAGGCGGCGGTGGAGAAGCTCTTGGCACGTTGAGGCGATGGCGCCTCACTGCACGACCGGGGGCGGGGCCCCCAGGCCCCCCGCGAGGGAGAAGCGGCTACGTAGGTCACGTGGCGGAAGTCGCGGACGTATGATCCCGACCGTCTCCGAAATCGAGCAGGATGAAGTAGGCGGGGCGAGGGCTGTCCTTGGGGGCGTATGCGGCGAGCACGGGTCCCTCGAGATCCAGAGGACCTCGGTGGCTCAGGCCGGGCCGGGCATGACGCGCAGGCCGGCCGACGCGAGGAGCGCCTGGTCGGCAGCCACGTCGGGGTTGCCGGTGGTGAGGAGCTTCTCTCCATAGAAGATGGAGTTGGCGCCGGCCATGAAACACAGGAGCTGCGCCTCGCGCGAGAGCGAGAGGCGGCCGGCCGACAGCCGCACCCGCGCCCGCGGCACGAGGATGCGCGCGGTGGCGATCATCCGCACGAGCTCGAGCGGGTCCACGGGCGGCAGCGAGGCGAGCGGCGTGCCCTCGACGGCCACGAGGGCGTTGATGGGGATGCTCTCGGGCTGCGGGTCGAGCGACGCCAGGGTGCGCAACATCTCGCAGCGGTCGTCGATCGACTCGCCCATGCCGATGATGCCGCCCGAGCACACCTGGATGCCGGCGTTCGACACGGCGGCCAGGGTGCGCAGGCGATCGTCGAAGGTGCGCGAGCGGATGATGTCGCCGTAGTAGCGGCGCGAGGTGTCGAGGTTGTGGTTGTAGGCGGTCAGGCCCGCGGCCTTGAGCCGCCGCGCCTGCTCTTCGGTGAGCATGCCGAGCGTGCAGCACGCTTCGAGGCCGAGCGCGCTCACGCCCTGCACCATCTCGAGCATGCGATCGAAGGCGGGGCCGTCCTTGACCTCGCGCCAGGCCGCGCCCATGCAGAAACGGGTGGCGCCGGCTTCGCGCGCCCGCCGCGCGGCGCCGAGCACATCGTCTACGTCGAGCGAGCGCTCGGCCGAGACTTGGGTGTCGTAGTGCGCGCTCTGCGGGCAGTAGGAACAATCCTCGGGGCAGCCGCCGGTCTTGACCGACAGGAGCGTGCACAGCTGCACTTCGTCGGGCCGGTGGTGCTGGCGGTGCACGGTCTGGGCACGGAAGAGGAGCTCGGGCAGGGGGAGGTCGTGGATGGCTCGGACTTCGGCGAGCGGAGGGACGGACGGTGACATGCGGCGGGTTGTATCATGGGTCGCGGTGGGGGTGCGCGGGGAAGGATCGGCTCGCTGGCCGAGGAGGCAGCCTCGCTGATGGAAGACGAGCTGCGACGGCTACGACCCAAGGTCACTTGAGGTACGTCCGTCTCTGTTCTAGTCACGCTACGATCGCCGCCCCACCCGAGGGCCATGACAGCCCATGACGGCCCATGACAGGCGTCTCCGCGCCGCTCACCGTGGGAGGGTGGAAATCGTCGGCCGGCTGTGGTAACGGCTAGACCCGACAATGGAATTCGATACCAAACCCACCCGTGACCTCATCCAGGCCCTTGGAGAGAAGCTCGCCTCTCTCCGAGGGCATCTTTGACATCGTCAACGCGCAGAAGAGGATCCCCGAGATCGACCAGATGGCGTCTTTGGACGGCTTCTGGAATGACGCGCAGAAGGCGCGCGAGCTCCTGAAGGAGAAGGCGACGCTCGAGACCAAGGTGACGGCCTGGGACAAGCAGCGCCGCGCGCTCGACGACGCCCAGGTGCTGCTCGAGTTGGCGCTCGAGGCCAATGACGAGGCGAGCGCGCGTGAGGCGGCGCGCATGGCCGAGGCGGTCGCCGAGGCGGTGGGCGAGATCGAGTTCTCGCGCATGCTCTCGGGCGAGCACGACGGCTCCGGCTGCCTGGTGGCGATCAACGCCGGGGCGGGCGGGACGGACGCGCAGGACTGGGCGGAGATGCTGCAGCGGATGTACTTCCGCTGGTGCGAGCGCAAGGGGTTCAAGGTCGAGCTCATCGACTCGCAGCCGGGGGAAGAGGCGGGCATCAAGAGCTGCGCGTTCCAGGTGACGGGCGACTGGGCCTACGGGTTCCTCAAGGCCGAGAACGGGGTGCATCGCCTGGTCAGGATCTCGCCCTTCGACGCCAACGCGCGGCGCCAGACGGCCTTTGCCTCGGTGTTCGTCTATCCGGAGGTCGACGACTCGATCCAGATCGACATCAAGGAAGAGGATCTCGAGTGGCAGACGTTCCGCTCGGGCGGCGCGGGCGGGCAGCACGTGAACAAGACGGAGTCGGCGGTGCGGGTGATCCACAAGCCGACGGGGACGGTGGCCGCGTGTCAGCTCGAGCGCTCGCAGCACAAGAACCGCTCGATGGCGATGAAGATGCTGCGCGCCAAGCTCTACGACATCAAGCTGCGCGAGCAGGAAGCCAAGATGAACGACGTGCACGCGCAGAAGAAGGCGATCGAGTGGGGGAGTCAGATCCGCTCGTACGTGCTGGCGCCGTATCGGCAGGTGACGGATCACCGCACGGAGCTCAAGGTCGGCAACGTAGACGCGGTGCTCGACGGCGAGCTCGACCAGTTCATCCGCACCTATCTCATGCAGCGCGCGAGCGAGCAGGCGGCGCCGAACTAGCGCGACGCTCAGCCGGGCCGGTGCGCGGCGGCGCCATGGAGCCGCACGTTTCTGTTGGTCTCTCCCCTCCCCTCCAGGTATAGGAACCCCCCATGAGCGAGGCCAAGAGCGAGCCCCAGAGCGGGTCCCCCAGCGGATCGAAGACCGAGCAAGAGACGTCTGACCTCGCGGGTCAGATCCGGGACCGGCAGCACCGGGTCGAGCAGCTGCGGGCGCGCGGGCTCAACCCCTATGCCAACGACTTCCGCGTGACGCACGCGATCGCCGAGGTGCCGCGCGACGCGACCCAGCTGCCGAACGAGGCGCCGCCCGAGGCGCCGCGCTATGCGGTGGCCGGGCGGCTCGTGCAGATGAACGAGATGGGCAAGGCGGCCTTCTTGTTCCTGCGCGGCGACGGCGGGGAGATGATCCAGCTGTACGTGCGGGTCAACCAGGCCGAGGCCTTTGCCTTGCTCGGGGACCTGCAGCTCGGCGACATCGTCGGCGCGCGCGGGCCGATGTTCGCCACGCGCAAGGGCAAGGCGGCCATGGCCGTGGAGGCGCTGCGCCTGCTCAGCAAGGCGGTGCGGCCGCTGCCGGGCAAGCTCCTCGCCGGTCAGGACGTGAAGGACATCGAGGCGCGCTACCGCCACCGCTACGTGGACCTCATCTCCCACCCCGAGGTGGCCGAGGTGTTCCGTCAGCGCGCCCGCATCATCTCGGAGATCCGCCGTTTCTTCGACGAGCGGCGCTACGTCGAGGTGGAGACGCGCATGCTGCTCCAGACCAATGGCGGGGCGGCGGCGCGGCCGTTCATCACGCACCACAACACGCTCGACATGGAGCTCTATCTGCGCATCGCCACGGAGCTCGATCTCAAGCGCCTGGTGGTGGGCGGGATCGAGCGGGTCTACGAGATCGGGCGCATCTTCCGCAACGAGGGGATGGACCGGTTCCACAACCCGGAGTTCACCTCGATCGAGTTCTATCAGGCGTACGCCACGTACGAGGATCTGATGGCGCTCACCGAGGAGCTGATCGAGCGACTGGCGATCACGGTGCGCGGCCAGACGGAGCTCAGCTATCAGGGCCAGGCGGTCTCGCTCAAGCGGCCGTTCCATCGGGTGACGATGCGTCAGGCGGTCAAGGCGGCGCTGCCCGACGCACCGGTGGACGACCCGGCGGCGCTCGTGCGCTACGTGACCGAGCGGCTTCACGAGAAGCCGCACGCGGACCACGCGGGCACGGTGGCCGATTATGGGCACGCGCTCACCCACCTCTTCGAGGAGCACGTGGAGGCGACGCTGATGCAGCCCACGTTCGTCACCGAGTTCCCCATCGAGGTGTCGCCGCTGTCGCGGCGCAACGACCAGGATCCGCGCTTCGTCGATCGCTTCGAGCTGTTCATCGTCGGGCGGGAGTTCGCCAACGCGTTCTCGGAGCTGAACGACCCGGCGGACCAGCGCGAGCGGTTCCGCGCCCAGGTGGACGCCAAGGCGCGCGGCGCCGAGGAGACGATGGACTTCGACGAGGATTTCTGTCGCGCGCTCGAGTACGGCATGCCGCCCACGGCGGGCGAGGGGATCGGCATCGACCGGCTGGTCATGCTGCTCACGGATCAGCCGTCGATCCGCGACGTGATCCTATTCCCGCAGATGCGGCCGGAGGCCGCGGCCGGGGGCAAAGACGAGAAGTGATGGTGTCTTGAGCGGGGATCCGCGGAGGTGAGGGGCGAGATGCGGGCGATGTTGCTGGCGGCCGGGCTCGGGACCCGGCTCGGCGAGTTGAGCGCGGAGCGGCCGAAGCCGCTCCTGCCGATGGCGGACATCCCGATCCTGCGCTATGGCCTGGCGCTCTGCCGGGGTCATGGGATCCGCGAGGTGGTCATCAACCTGCACCACCACGGCGAGCAGATCATGGCGGCGCTCGCGGACGCGGAGCAGGCGTTCGGGACCACGCTGCGCTGGTCGCACGAGCCGGTGATCCTCGGCACGGGGGGCGGGATCCGGCAGGCGGCCGACTGGCTCACGCGCGGGGGGCAGGAGCCGTTCCTGGTGATGAACGGCAAGCTGGTGACGGACATCGACCTCGCGGCGGTACAGGCGCGGCACCGCGCCTCGGGGGCGGTGGCGACGATGGTGGTGCGCGAGGTACCGGACGCGGAGCGCTGGGGGGCGGTGGACCTCGACGCGGAGGACCGGGTGCTACGCATCATCAACAAGGGCGGTGCGGGTGGCGAGGGACCGCCGGTCCCGGTGGCGCGGCGCACGATGTTCACGGGCGTGCACGTGCTCTCGCCCCGCGTCGTGGAGTACCTGCCCG
Organism: Polyangia bacterium; assembly: GCA_036263495.1. Taxonomy (GTDB): domain Bacteria; phylum Myxococcota_A; class Polyangia; order Palsa-1104; family SHYY01; genus DATAGU01. Next base: position 14,151 of record DATAGU010000215.1, read on the forward strand.
AGGGCGAGTCGTGCATCATACGGCAGGGCTATCTGCGCGCGCTCGCCGACGGTCTCCTGGTGGCTGGGCTGCGCTATGACGGCTACTTCCAGGAGCACTCGACGCCCGAGCGCTATCTGCAGGGCAACTTCGCGGTGGTGCGCGGCGCGGCGAGGCTCAGGCACGCGCCGGGGCCGCTGCAGGGGGTGGATCCTGCGGCCGAGCTGGGCCCGGCGGTGCGGCTCGTGGGCGCGCACCGCGTTGCCGCGGGCGCACGGGTCGGTGCGGGAGCGATCGTGGGGCCGGACGTGGTCGTGGGCGCCGGGGCGCAGGTGGCGCCGGGCGTGCGACTCGAACGGGTGGTGATCTGGCCTGGGGCGAAGGTGGACGGGGACGTTGCCGACGCAATCGTGACGCCGCGGGGCGTGTTCCCGGTGCCCGGAGTCATCTAGTTTTTACGGATACGGCGAGATCCGACTCGTTTCCTCTCCAGGGGGACCATCTCACGGCGGCGCCGGGGCAGCAGGTTCTGGCTCCCGATGGATAGACACCATCGGGAGGCGAGCTTCAAGGCCAGCGCTACCTGGAGAGGGAATGGTGCCGCTGCGGTGCTACTTCGGGCGCATGGCCTCTTCCTGACGCTTCTGCATCTCTTCCGGCGTCAGATCCTCGATGTGGGTGGCCAGGGCCCACTGGTGGCCGAAGGGATCGCTGATGCGGCCGAAGCGGTCGCCCCAGAACATGTCGCCGAGGGGCATGAGGACCTTGGCCCCGCCCTCCACGGCGCGCTTGAACATGCTATCGACGTCGTCGGTGTAGATCATGAGTCCGCCCGATGCGCCGCCGAGGGCCTTCGGGTCCTTGGCGTCCATGAAGGGGTCGCTCAGCATGACGACCGAGTCGCCGATGCGGATCTCGGCGTGCAGGAGCTTGCCCTCGGGGCCGGGCATCCGCACCAGCTCCGTCGCACCAAAGATCTTCTTGTACCACTCGATGGCCGCCGCGGCGCCGTCGATGGTGAGGGTGGGGGTGACGCTGTGATAACCGTCGGGAATGGGCTTGGTCGCTTTGGCCATGGTCGTCCTCCTCGTCTGGTTCCGCACAGGAGAACCGCACGGAATCATAGATCCGCGATGGCTGTCAATGGCGGTCGCTGTCCGGTGGTCGCTGTCCGGTAGCCGTCCGCTCGGCCGGGAACCGGACACCCGGAGGCCGAAAGGCCGCGATGGGGACTGCTTGTCCACTGGCATGCCCTCTGCTTTGCGTCCTCCGGATGACCCTCATCAAGCAATTGCCGGAGGCCGAGCGCCCACGAGAGCGCCTGATCCGGACGGGCGAACGCGCCCTCTCCGATGCCGAGCTGGTGGCCCTGGTATGGGGCAGCGGGCTCGATCGGGCCGCGGATCTCGTGGGTCGCTATGGCGGTGTCGTGGGCCTCTTGCGGGCCGGCATCGGTGAGCTGTGCGAGCTCCCGGGCATCGGCATCGCGCGCGCCACCCAGCTGCGGGCGGCGCTCGAGCTCGGCCGCCGCGCCTGTCTCCCCCCGCCCACGCCCGGCACACTGATCCGCACTCCCGAGGACGCGGTGGCCTGCCTGGGGGACATGGTGGGACTCGAAGATGAGGAGTTTCACGTGTTGGCGCTCGATGGGCGAAACCGGGTCCAGTCGCGCTTCGTGGCCGCGCGGGGGGCGCGCAACACGGTCCAGGTGGTGCCCCGGGACGTCCTGCGCCGGGTCCTGCGCGAGTCCGCGTTGGCCATCGTGGTCGCCCACAACCACCCGAGCGGGGACCCGACGCCGAGCCGCGAGGACCGCGAGCTCACATTCCGTCTCTACGAGGGCTGCACCGCGGTGGGCATCGTGCTCCTCGATCATCTCGTGATCGGGCGGACCGGGTTCCACAGCTTTTCGGAGCAGCTGCGCGCCCTTCAGGGACGGTGACGGCTCCGCCATTCCTCCCGGCTCCGACCTCTCCTGAGCGTCATGGCAACGCCTGCAGAAATCCGTGGGAATGATGGACACGTGATCTGCATTTGATACAGTTGCGACGACGATGAGCCGAGTCAGGGAACGGGTTACCGGACGATGCGCATGCCCCCAGCTGGTGTGGGCGCTGTTGCTCGTCGCCGGTCTGACCGCCGCTCCACGGCGGGCCCGGGCCGTCGACGACGTCCTCACGCCGCGCGCCATCGCCCTCGGCAGCGCGCTGCGGGCCTCCGCCATCGGTGGACTCGGCCCGGTGCTCAACCCCGCCGGGATGACGCTCAACAAGGCCTACAACATCGACATTTCGTACGGGTTCCGGGTCCAGGACGCGGGCAGCAGCCTATACCTGGCGATCGTCGACTCCGTCACCTCGCGCGTCTCGGCCGGCGCCTATTACCAGTTCGTCCATTCCTCGCCGCGCTTCGTCTACGGCACGGATCCGCGCAACAATCGGATCTCGCGCGAGGGCAACGAGGCCGGCCTCTCGCTGGCGCTGCCCATCGGGGATCGGTTCTCGTTTGGCGTCACGACCAAGTACATCACCGTCACCACCGACACCCCCAACCCGGCCTACGACCCGAACGTGACGAACTCGCCCAAGCGCATCACCCTCGACTCCACCACCACCCAGGCCGATGCCAAGGGCTTCACCATCGACGCCGGTCTCCTCGTACGCCTGGGCGAGTCGCTGAACCTCGGCGTGGTGGGGTACAACTTCATCCCCAAGCGCTCGATCGAGGCCCCCATCGCGCTCGGCACGGGGCTGTCCTACAAGGTCGGGCAGTCCTTCCTCCTCACGGCCGACGTGGTGATCGACTTCAACAAGTACCATACGCGCCCGACCATCGGCCCCGATGACGCCCTGATCCCGGGAAAACGCCGGACCACGGTGCGGTTTGGCGGCGGGGCCGAGTACATCATCCGCAAGATCGTCCCCCTGCGGTTTGGCGCCCTCTGGGACAACGGCTTGCCCGGGGTCTACGTGTCCGGAGGGACAGGCTACCAGGGCAAGCGCTTCGGCGTCGACGTCTCGTATCGGCAGAAGGTGAGCGGCGGCCTGGAGTCGTTCATCATCGGCGGGCTCCGCGTCTTTCTCCAGTAGACCGGCCGGGCGCCGAGCGGCTGGCACAGGCAGTCGTCGGCCGCGGGTCGCCGGTCGTCGGCTAGGGAAGCTGGAGGTGGCCTGGCTGGGACATATGCATGACCAGGTAGAGCGCCAGGAGCAGCCCCAGCATCAGCAGGGAGAACAGCTCGTACGGGATGCGGTCCACCAGGCGGCGCGGCGCGAAGAAGCGGCCGCCCGAACGCTTGCGCACCCGCGCCACCACGCCCTGCACGAACTCCGGCGGCGCCGTCAGCCGGGGCATGGCGTGAAGCCCTGCCATCAGCCGCTGGAACTGCCCGTATTCCCGGCGGCAGGGGATGCAGGATTGCAGATGCTGCTCGACCTCGCGCGCCTGCTCGGGCGGCAGCTCGGATTCGGTGTATGCGGAGAACAGCTCAATCGCCTGCGCGTGGTCCATCGGACTCTCCCGGCCTTCGCGCCGCCGGCAAGGCGTTCTTGATCGTCATGGTAAGCCTACCCGAGGTGTTTCGCCAGGTACTCCTTGAGCGCCATCCGGGCCCGATGCAGACGGGACTTCACCGTCCCCTCCGGTAGCCCGGTGATGGTGCAGATCTCCTCGTACGCCAGGTTCTCCACGTCGCGTAGCACCATCAGCGTGCGGTACTCCTCGTCGAGCATCCGGATCCCCTCTTGCACGAGCCGCTCGAGCTCGAGGCCCTCCAGCGTGGTCTCGGGACCATCGACGTGCGACGCGGTGAGGCTCGGCGCGGCCTGCTGCAGCTCCCCTTCGATCGCCTCGTTGAGCTCGCCCGTGGCCTTGTAGCTCCGGCGCCCGAGGTACTTGAGCCGGTTCTTGCAGTGGTTGGCGGCGATCCGGTAGAGCCAGGTCGAGAACTGGGCGTCCCCGCGGAAGGTGTCCACCGACTTGAACACGGTGATGAACACCTCCTGGGCCACATCCCGCGCCTCCTCCGGGTGGCCGAGCATGCGGTACACGAGGTTGTAGACCTTGTGCTGATACAGCCGCACCATCTCTTCGAAGGCGCGCTGGTCGCGTTCCTGCAGCCGCCGGACGAGCTGCATCTCGCGCAGGCTCATCGCGAGGCCCTGCGCAGAACCCCGGAGGGACGCCGGCGATCGGGCCGAAAGGACGCGCTCCAGGCCGCACGAGCCCGGGCTTCATGAGCCCCGGCTACATCAGATGGAGCGCCGCTCGCCACGTCCATCAGACGCCGCGCGACGGTCCAGGTTCCCGGCTCCCGGCACCATCTGTTCATCTCCTTGGAATCGCTTGGCTTCGAGTCCATGCTGCGGGCCGGGCCCCTCACCCCGAGGCCTGGAGCGCCTCGCGCATCGTGAGGATGCGCCGCGCCTCGCGCCGGCCGGATTCATAGGCCCCGTGGACCGTGGCCGGATTGTGCCGCTCGGTGGCCTCGCCGGCAAAGAACAGCCGCTCGCCGATCGGCGCCGCGAGCGCGTCGTGGTCCTCGGCGCTGCCGCCGGGCCGCACGTGGCTGTAGGAGCCGCGCGCAAAGGGATCCGCGGCCCAGCGCGTGATCCGCACGGTCTCCGGGCGAGCTGGCACCCGGGCGCCATAGAGTCGGCGCAGCACCACCATCGCCGCGCCGACGATCGCATCGTCATCCAGCGGCTCGAGCGCCTTGCCGAAGCCCGCGCCGTTGAACAGATAGAGCGCCGGAGCGCCGGTGTACGGGACCAGGCTGTAGGTCTCGCCCCACTCCCCCGGCCGCGGCGAGATGTAGCGGATCACCTCCGTGTCGTCCCAGAACGGCTCGGCGAAGCGCAGGTACACCCGGTTGAGCACGTTCATCCCCAGGCGGCCGAGTGCCGCGCGCTTGGCCGGCGGCAAAGGTGGCGTGAACTCCACCGCGCCGCTCTGCAGCACGCCGAGCGGCAGCGTGAGCACCACCCGGTCGGCCACGAAGACCCCTTGGTCCGTGGAGAGCGTCACCCGCTCGGCGTCATAGGCGACCCGACGCACCACGTGCCCGAGCCGGATCTCCAGGCCCGCCGCGAGGTGCTGCACGATCCGGTCATACCCCCCCGTCACCAGCACGTCGATCTCGGACACATCCTCGTTCCGCAGCTTCGCCGAGGCCACGTCGAGGCCGCCATACAGCGACAGGTCCGCGGCGTCGGCCGCCGCCTCATGCTCGAAGACGGTGTTGAGGGACAGGCCCAGGGCCTGGCGGTCGTGCGGCTCGAGGCGCCCGAGCGCACCGCCCGCGAGCACCTCCTCGATGGCCACGCTGAGCGGGAGATCGGGATCACCGGCCGCCTGGCGGCGGTCGCGCATCTCGGCGAGCGCACGGACGAGCGCGCCAAAGTGCCCGTAGATCCGCTCTTGTTCCTGCCGTCCGAGCGGCCGGCCCTCGGCATCGTAGATCTGCTCGTTGTCGTACCGGGTCTGCCTCGTGGGCACGCCCAGGCGCGCCGCCAACCGAGCGATCGGGTTCTCCTCGGTGGCGTCGTGGATCCAGGTCGCGCCGAGCTCGAAGGGATGGCCGTGATGCGAGCGGTCGGTCCAGATACGCCCCCCGATGCGCTCGCGCGCCTCGAGCACCGTCACCTGATAGCCGTTCTCATGGAGGTCGCGCGCCGCCGCCAGCCCCGCGATCCCGGCGCCGACGACCACGACGCGCTCCCCCGACGCGACGCTGCGGTCGCTACCCGCGGGCGGCGCCGGCTCGGAGACAGGAAGGCGGTTTCCCATGCGCACCCCCACCCGGCCAGTGCACCCGATGCACGGCGCGCTGTCAATGCAGCCGGTCCCTCATCCCTCTCCCCTCTGAGGCGGGAGCGCGAAGGCACGGCTTCATGGGGAGAGGATGCCTAGGCTAGGACCCGGCGCGGGCGGCGGCGCGCCGCAGACGCCAGTAGGTGAGGGGCAGATTGATCACGAAGAGCGCGATGAGCAGGACCGATGCCAGACGGCCCACCCAGGCGAGCTCCGGGTAGAACACCTCCTCGACCCCGGGGAAGTAGTCCTGGTTGAGGCTGAGCAGGGTCATGCTACCGAGCAGGCCGCCGTGGAGCAGGGTGCTATGCGCCCCCCACGCCGCGGCCATGACCAGGACTTGAAGGGCGCCGAGCGCGGCCTGGCCCCGCACGAGATCGTACAGACCCGGGACGAGCAGCGACAGGAGCCCGAACAGGCGTCCCATCAGACGCCGTATGACACGCCGGCCCGGACGTCGCCCTCGCGCCTCCACGGGGGGGCCAGGCGCCACCGGCCGCACGGCGAACGGCAAGGCCAGGAGCGCCAACAGGCCGAAGAAGATGGCGCTGTAGCCGCCGGCGTCGATGAGGAACGTCCTCACCGCCGACACCGGCGCATCGGACGCCTGGCCGAACGCCTCGCCGATGGCGCCGAAGTTGCCGTTGAGGAGCGCGACCAGGGCCGACCACGAGCGCGCCACCACCGAATCGAGGCCGATGAGCACGGCGATGAGGTCGTGGTAGCCGGCGCCGGCCCAGAGCGGGCGCGAGCTCCCGAGGTGCTCGGCGTGCAGCCGGTCCCGCCAGGCGAGCGCCGCGCGGGCCGCGTCCGCTCGCGCCCCCTCGCCGGCCAGACGCGCCTGGTTGTAGCGGGCCACCACCCCGCCCGGATGCGCCGCGGCCCGCGCATAGCCCGCCCGCGCCGCCTCGCCTCGGCCGGCCTCCTCGTCGAGCACGGCCAGGTTGTTTCGCGCCACCGGGTCCTCGGGTCGCAGGGCGAGGATCCGCTCGAGGGCCGCCCGCGCCGCCGCCCCTTCGCCCCGCTCGCGCTGCCCCTCGGCCCAGAGCCGCAGCTCCGGCACATCGCCCTTGCCCTCGCGCAGGCGCTCCTCGAGGTAGTGCATGAACCCGCCGTTCCCCGGGTAGCCGTTGGCTACGTAGAGCGGCACGGCGGCCATCTCGCCGACCGTGCGGATGCTACCGGCGATGAACGCGGCGGCGATGAGGAACACGGCGCTGATCGCGGAGATGGCCAGCCGCTCGCTGCGCGGCGTGTAGGCGAGGAAGGAGCAGCTCAGACGCTCGACCGGGTGGGTGGCGAAGGCGGTAGTGCGCTCCCAGCGCGTGCGCATGCCACGCGCGTGCATGTCGGCCCTCTGCGTGCTGCGCGCCCGCTGCCAGGCACGCAGCACCAGCCAGAAGAGGAGCGGCGGGCACAGCACCACCACGAGCAGGAGCACGTCCACCCCGACGATGAAGCCGGACGGCCGAAGGGCCACCCCGCCTGCCTCCTCCGACTCGGCCACCCGCGGCGCGATGCGCTCGGCCTCGGCCCGCCGGCCGTTCTTCTCGAGCCAGCGCACATAGAGGTGGTAGAAGCGGTTGTCCCCCTCCACGTAGCTGGCAAAGCGTCGCCCCGTCTCCACGAGCTGGAGGGCCCGCTCGACCCGACCGGCGCGGAAGTGCTCCCCTCCGAGCTGGCGCAGGTACGTGACCGGGCTGCCGGCGAGCATGATCGCCAGATCGGCGTTCCCTCCGAGCTCGAGGAAGCGCTGCGTCGCGCGCGCGTACACTTCTTCGGCCTCTGCCGCGAAGCCCCGCCGCTCGAGGCCCACGCCGATCCGCAAGGCGCCCCAGGGCGCCAGCTCGGCCGCCGCCGCGACCGCGCCACGGGCCAGGACGGATCGCTCCTCGGGAGGCGTGTCCTCGGGCATGAGCGCGACGGACGCCAGCCACAGGTCGGGGTTGCGCGGGTCGCGGTCGAGCGCGGTCCGGAGCCCCGCGAGCACGCGCCGATCCACGGCCGCCTGGCGCGGATCCGCGCGCACCGCCTGGCTCCGATCGCGGGCGAAGAGGTTCCTCGGCTCGGGCAGATCCTCGGGCTTGAGCCCGAGCTCGCCGAGCGCCGCTTGGCGCAGGCGGCGGCGCAGCACGGACACGCCATCATAGGTGGGTGCGGCCCAGAGCTCGCCCGGCAAGAGCGTCTGCTCGGGCTGCCCCTCGCGGAAGCCCAGCTCCTCGACATAGCCCCGCTGCTGGTCGGTGAGCACCGTCACCACGAGCCGCGTCCGATCGAGCGGATCCGGCCACAACAGCACCGGCCGGCCGCCGAGCGTCACCCGCCCGAGCACGTCCCCGCGGGCGCCGCCGAGGCGCACGAGCTGCCCCTCGCCCGCCACCACCACCGATCCGTCGCTCGCCTCGAGGCTCGTGAACACCGTCTTGTTCCCGCCCCAGGGCAGCGAGCGCCAGCGCTCCCCGCCCATCGCCGGCTCGAGCGCCAGCCACTCTCCATCCGCCCCGCGCAAGAGCTGTGGCGCCTCCACTGAAGCGCCGCTCCCACGCATGGATCCGCTCGGGCCTTCCGGCCTTCGCTCACCGCGGGCCGCGCCCGCATCGGGTCCCATCGATGCGTGGGACGGGCTCGGCAGGGGACCGCCCGTGGCCGGCCCGAACGGCACGGACGCAAGACGGAACGGCAGGAGGTGCGCCGCCAGGACCTGGGCCGCCGCCTGATCGCCCCGCTCGCGCGCCGCCTCGAGCGCCACCCCGAACAGAGCGGCCCGCAGGAGCGTCGCCCGCCGCTCTTCCCGTCGCTCCCTTCGTCCCGTGGCCGCCTCGACCCACGCCGGCATGTCGCCCGCCGTGCCGGCAGCGTCTGCGCCCGCGGCGGCCTGCGGTTCGGCGCCCCGCGGCCTCACGAGCAGGAGCGACGCCCGCTCCACCACCGAGGGCGCGACGCCCACGCGCAGCGCCTCGGCGAAGGCGCGGCACAGCGCCGCCCCGGTCTTGCCCTCGGTGCTCTTGAGCCAGGCCCCCATCACCGAGTTGGCCAGCCCGGGCACGGCCAGCGCCCCGCGCCGCAGGATGAGCGCGCGGTCGCCCACGGCCGGCATGGCGCACAGGCTGTCCCACAGCTCGCCCCAGCGTCCCTGACTCCAGAGCAGGACCTGCTCGGTCCAGATCACCTCGTCGAGGAGGTCACGCTGGTCGCCGAGCGCCGCGAACTCCTCCCCCGCCAGGCGATGGCGCAGCCGGGCGAACTCGGCCCGGTCGCTGTCGCGCGCCGCCGCGAACGCCGCCACCGCCTGCCGGTCCCGCTCGGCGCGCAGCTCCACGAGGTGGCGCTTCTCCTCCTCCCAGCGCTGCCAGGCCTCCCGCGACGTCCAGGCCGCTCCCACGAGCACGGCCACCACGAGCGCCGCCACCACCCGCCGCGACCGGCCCGCCGAGCGCCGCTCCACCGCGGCCCGGATCGCCGCCACCCGGCCCCCTTCGGCGCGCGGGTTGCGCTCGAGCACCCCGAGCTGCGCCGCCGCGAGCCCCACGTCCCCCGATGCCAGCGCCTCGTCGGCATAGGCCGCGGCCGCGCGGGCCTGGCCCGCGGCCGCGTGCTCGTTGTCAGTCCACAGATGCAGCGCCTGTCCGTAGCGGCTGAGCGCCTCGGTATAGGCGGCGTAGCGTTCGCCGCGGTCGAGCCCTGGGCCGCGCTCGAGCGCCTCGAGCGCCCGGTCGCCCTCTTCGGCGAGGCGCAGCGCCTCTTCGTGCGCCAGATAATCGCGCAGCGCCTGCTCGAACGCGGCCACATCCGGGTACCGCTGCTCCGGCTCAAGGGCCAGGGCCCGCATGGCGATGCGCGACAGCTCGCGCGGGATGTCCCGTCCGGGCGCCCGCTCCTCCGGCGCCTCCACCAGGCCGCCTACCGCATGGAACAGCACCTGGTGCACGCTGCTGCCGCGATGCGGCGCCTCGCCGGTCAAGATCTCGTACAGGATCGCGCCGAGCAGGTAGACGTCGCTCCGCGGCCCGATGCGCGCGACGTCCGCCAGGGCCAGCTCCGGCGCCATGTAGCGCGGCGTGCCCGCCGGCCCCTGCGTCGCGCTCTTGTGCTCCGCCTTGCCGCCGCCTCCGGGGCGCTCGCTCACGTCGAGGGCGATGCCCCAGTCCATGACCAGCACCTCGCCGAAGTCGCCCACCATCACGTTCTCGGGCTTGAGGTCGCGGTGCACGACGCCGCGCGCGTGCGCAAAGGCCATGGCGTCGCACACCTTGCGCAGGATCTCGAGGTGATCGCGGCGCTCGAACGGCGTGCTGCGGGGCGCCGCGGTGGGATCGGGATGGAGCAGCCGATCCCAGGGCGTGCCGCGCACGAGCTTCATCGCCATGTAGAGGTTGCCGTCGGTGTCGCGGCCGAGGTCGTGGACCGGGACGATGTTCGGGTGATCGAGGTCGCCCGTGACGAGCGCTTCGTGCAGGAACCGCTGCGCCGCCACCGGGTGCTGCGCGTACTCGTGCAGCACCATCTTGAGCGCCACCTCGCGCGCGAGCGATTCCTGGCGCGCCGCGTAGACCACGCCCATGCCGCCGCGGCCGATGAGCCGCAGCACCTCGAACCCGGCTGGCTGCGTCTCCTCGCCGGCCCGGGTCGCCGCGGCGTGCCGGACATCGAGACCGGGGGGGAAGGTGATGCGCTCCGAGCGCAGCCAGATCGATGAGGTGACGGGCGAGGAGACCGCCGGGCTCGTCGGTCGCGTCGGGCTCGCCGGGGACGTAGAGGGTGCAGGACCCGTGGGGCTGCCGGGGAGCGTGGCGCCATGAGCCTCGTCCGCGGGCGCGGGACGGGCCGAGCCCGGCGCCACGGTGGCCCCGAGGGCCGCGTCCATCGTCGCCTCCACCGCGAGCGCGGGCGCGGGCGCGGACGCCGGCGTGGGCGCCGCGGCCGGCGTGGGCGCCGCGGCCGGCGTGGGCGCCGCTACGGAGGCGGCGGCCGGCGCCAGGGTCGATGCCAGGCCCGCATCCATCGTCGACTCCACCGGGGGAGGCGACGGTCGGCGGGACGCGGCCAGCGTGGCCAACAGCTCCGGCCCTGCCTTGCCCGCCGCGCCCGACTTGATCGTGTGCTCCGGCCGCTCGTCACCGCGGAGGGTCCCGGCCCACGCCGCCTCGACCGCGTCTTCGATCCATCGCTGCTCGCGCCCTGGCGCGGCGGCCTCCGCCCCCGAGGCCGCACCGGCGCGGGCGCGCTGTGATCGCGTATCGGACATGCTCCTCCTCTTCTCCGTCTCGAACTATAACCGCGGCCTCGCCGGGTCGCAGGCCGAGGAAGAGGGAGAAGAGGAGGAGGAGAGGGGATCAATGCGGGCGCCGGCCGATGTGCTCCACCATCCCGCCCCAGCCTTCGCTGGCCAGGGCGATGAAGTCGAGCGCCTGCTCCGACCACCCGTAGAGGTACCAGGTGAGCGGATCCGGCGGCAGGAGCGCCCCGCGGTAGGGCGCCACCACCAGGACGAACACCTTGACCTCGGCGTTCACCTTGCGCCGGTACGCGTCGAGCACATCGAGGAACGGGCTGCCCGTGTTCTGTTGCTCGTCGGTGATGAGGATCACGTTGTCCACCCAGTCGCGCTCCTCGAGGAGCGTCCGCAGCGGCAACGCCGTGTCCGTCCCTCCACGCGCCGTGATCGCCTGCGCCTGGGTGAGCAGGCTGTCCTTGAGCGACACCGCGGGCTCCTCCAGCCGGTCGTCGAACAGCAGGAACCGGCCGTCGAGACGCGCCTGCCGCAGGAGGCACAGCCCGAACAGCGCCGCGGTCTGCACGTGGGTCCCGCTCATCGAGCCCGACCGGTCGACCATCACCGCCGTCCGCCCGCGCACCCGCGGCACGCTGCCGAGCGACAGCTCGACCGCCCCGCGCAGGACGTCCTTGAGCCACGGCATCCGCACCTTGTCCGCCGCCTGGAGGAAGCGGAACGGCAGGATCTTGGCGCCCGCGAGGGCCCGCGCATCGCCGAGCTTGCGCTCCACGATCGGACGGACCGCCTCGATCACGCCGTGCCGCTCGAGCGTGGCCAGGTGGCGCAGGAGGGCCAAGGCCGGCATCTCGGCCGCGAGCGCGCTCCACACCTTGGGCGAGCGCCGCGCGAACGGCGTCACCACCTCGTGCGGCAGCCGCCCCTCGGTGATGGCGTGCGCCCGCTCGGCGTCGCTCTCGGCCGCCGCGAGGCGCGAGAACGCCCGGTGCTGCGGCAGCGCCGCGAGATCGGTCTTCTTGCCGAGCAGGTGATCATAGAGCGGCAGCCGCGCCCCCCTGTGCGGGTGATAGAGGCGCACGAGATCCGCGAGCGCGTAGCCCGCCCGCCGCTCGGCCCCGTACTTGAGCACCCAGTACTCCGTGAGCCGCTCGCTGAGCCAGCGCCCTGCCACCCGCTTGATGCGCCGTCCCCCCTCGCTCCCGCGCAGCGCCCGCACCAGGGTGGCGAAGTCCATGAGGTCCCCCGGGGTGCGCACCACCTCGCCGAACGCCGACTCGAAGAGCGTCCCCGCCGGCGGCAGTCCGGCCAGCTTGGCCAGACCGTAGAGCGGCTGCGAGCGCATGTAGCCCCGGGTCCGCGCATAGACGAGCGCGCGGCTCACGAACTCCGGATCCTCGGCCAGCATCGCGTCGTGGAGCGCCCCGGCCTCGGCCACGAGCTCCCGCTGCGAGGCGTAGAACGTCTGCCCGAGGGTGTTGGTGAGGAGCGCCTGCAGGTACTGCTCCGCGAGCGGCCGCGACCAGGCCGGGTAGCCCTCGCGGTTGTGCGTCGGCGCCGACGTGCTCCGTGCAGATCCTCCGAACAGTCCTGCGATGCGCGACATGGGGCACCTCCGTGCAGGGCCCGGGTCTCCCGAGTGCGGGCCAGAAAATCGGCGAGGATGTTGGGTGGAGAAGGCAGAAACTGAGCTACATCCCCGTTGCCGGGGGCGGCTGGATTCGAACCAGCGACACTCTGATGATGTTCAGATGCTCTTACCGAAGTAGCCCTCTCCGGCGCCTCGCCGGCGGAGGATGGTGGAGTCGAACCACAGACCTCGTGGGTTCACCCGTTTTCGAGACGGGCCGCCGGCCACCCGGCGATCATCCTCCCGGCTCCGGCCCGGGATCCGGGGATCCGGGGATCCGGGGCCTGCGTCGTTCGTTGCTTCGTGAAGGGCGGAGAGCAGAGGACTCGAACCTCGACCCGCGCGCGGGCCGCACCGCGTTCCAAGCGGGCCGCGCCCCTGGCGCGTCTACTCTCCCGGCCGCGTCCCGATGCAGGCAGGGCCTGCTCGGCGCTCGGGACCACACGCCTGCCTCCGCCGTCCGTCTCGCGACGGGCGAAGGCGCCGCGTTCACTCACTCGCCGTCGCTGTCGAGCTCCCCGTTCCAGTACGAGAAGTCGCGCAGCCAGGTGCGCCACGCGACGGGCATACCGTCCTTGAACATGATGGTGAGGTGCAGCCCCTCGGGCAGCTTCTTCGGCCGCCCCGGCACCGAGCGCAGCGTCATCCTGGCCTCGGGCGGCGTACGGCCTCCCTTGCGCTGGTTGCAGGCCAGGCAGGCGATCACCACGTTGTCCCAGCTCGTCTTGCCCCCCTGGGCGCGCGGCACCACGTGGTCGTAGGTCGCCTCGCTGCGCAGCACCTTGCGGTCGCAGTACTGGCAACGGCCCCCATCGCGCAGATACACGTTCTCGCGGCTGAACTTCACCCCCCGCTTGCGGCCGCGCAGCGCGCGCAGGAAGCGCACCACGGACGGCATCTTGATCGAGAAGCTGACCGAGCGGATCTCGCGGTCCGCGTATTCGTCGATGACTTCGACCTTGCCGGCGAACAAGAGCGTCACCGCTCGCCGCCAGGAGATACGAGCCACAGGCTCGTACCAGGTGCTCAAGACCAGCGTTTCCATGACCCGTCCTCCTTTCAGTGAGTGCGCCTCGTCGTGGCCCGGCCCTGGGGTCGATCGTTTCGACGAGGTTCGTCGGCCTCAGTTTCTTTATAGTGCTCGGGGCGGGAATCGAACCCGCACGTCCTGTCGGACCCCGCCCTCTCGAAGCGGGGCGTCTACCAGTTAGTTTCCGCCACCCGAGCCGGAATTGCACCGTGGAGCGTGCGAGAGCGGTCCTGGAGGGAGTCGAACCCCCAACACGGGCTTCGTAGGCCCGCGTGATCTCCATTTTCACCACAGGACCTTGAGAGCGTTTCGTGGAGCCGGCGGGGGTCGAACCCGCAACCCTCCGCGTGCAAAGCGGATGCTCTTCCAAGTTGAGCTACGGCCCCGCAAGGGTCCCAAGAGTGCCTCCCTCCGGAATCGAACCGGCTCCTCCTGCTCTTCAGGCAGGCGCGCAGACCACTTACGCCAGAGAGGCCGACAGCAGCGCCCCGTAGGGGAATCGAACCCGGCCATACGAATTGGGCCCGGTAGACAGCCGGGCTGCGACGCCAGTCGCATCACGAGGCAGTGGGGGTGACCGGCGGGACTCGAACCCGCTCCCTCCGGTTTCACAGACCGGCGACTCGGCCGCTTCGTCTTCGGTCACCAGATGCGGTCGGGATGGCAGGATTCGAACCTGCGGCCTCTCGGCTCCGGACCGAGTGCTCTGCGCAGCCTGAGCTACACCCCGCGAGGAAGGAAGGATCGGAACTGGGGTCGGGGTGGCCGGACTCGAACCGGCGACCTCCTGCTCCCAAGGCAGGCGCGCTCCCTCTGCGCTACACCCCGACGATGCATGGCTCCACCGGGAGGATTCGAACCTCCAATGGGCCGGTTAACAGCCGGCTGCCCTGCCGTTGGGCGACGGTGGAATGAAGACCTGGAGCGGGATGCGAGAATCGAACTCGCGTCATCTGCTTGGAAGGCAGAGGCCCTGTCCACTGGACCCATCCCGCGTCATGTGCCGTCTCCGGAGACGTCCGGAGACGGCGTCGGCGTTCGACTCTTCGCTTGTCAAAGACACGGTGCGGGCGCAGGGAATCGAACCCCGAGAGCCCCCGCAGGACGGCTGATGTACAGCCAGCCCCGCCTCCATCGCGGTTTACGTCCGCGTAGTTCCGCCCTGGGCCATGACCCGGGCGGGGAGCGGCCTGCGGGAGTCGAACCCGCGTACTCGGACTGGCAGTCCGGTGCCTCTGCCGTTCGGCCAAGGCCGCGAAACCCCATCGCCGCCGCGAGCGCCCCCCACGGGACGATCTCCGCTCGCGGCGGCGGAGCCCCAGGTCAGAATCGAACTGACGCCTCCGGTGTACGGGACCGGCGCTCGACCATCGAGCCGCAGGGGCACTATCTTTTCGAGCAGGCCGCCGAGGTGTCGAGCCCCGCGCGCCCAGGTTTGGAGCCCGAGCTGCTCGCCGGAGCGCGGCCTATGGCGGGGCGGCGAGCCCCGCACCTTCAGAATCTCATGGCACCTCCGTACAAACAGTGCATGCCTTCAGAAACAATCCCACCGGACACACTGCGACTGTCTTCCTTGTAAGGCCGTCTCATCACTTCCACGGCACACAAGGGATTGTGCGCGGCCCCTGCCTCCCCACTCGGCCGCGCCGGCCCCGAGAAACAGAAAGGGCCGAAACCTCTTGAGGTTCCGGCCCTTTCTGAGCCTCCCTGAGGTAGATGCTCAGGGAGCTAGGGGCCGAGACCTCGGTACGGATTGAATCCGCAGGACCCGGGCAGCGGGGAACCGATGCGATCCCGATCCTTCGACTCTGCTGGCGCAAAGACGAGGCGCGGATGGCCACCGGTCCACGGCGGGAGGCCGCCGCGGTCCGCCCTGCTGGCGGTCCACGCTCTACCCGACGTGAGTCGGAGGCGTAGGGTGATGTTCTCGTGGTAGCGCATGGGGCCCTCTTGCCTCGGTGTCTATTGTCGCCTTGTTTCCTTACTACGTCTTGGTGTCCTGAAAGTTCCGCCGGTTCCCGATTTTTTTTGCCCTACAAACGCCAAGGGCCGGTCACCTGTTCCGCGGTGCCGGCCCTTGCCCGATCCACATCCACTCGGAGGGGGATCTCAGGAACCGGAACCTCTTGTCGGCAGCGCCGCCGACGAATCGCCGGGCTGAAACCGAGAGGCGATATGGAGGTCATTCCAACCGCGACCGGAGAGGCACACGACGAGCGCGCGATTGTTCGTCTCGTATCCAGCATATGTCGCGCGTGCGGTCTTCATGTGTCCTCGGTGATTGAGTTTGTAACAGCGGGCCAAAGAGGATGCAACTAAAAAGTGCACAAAAAAATTGTTCGTTCTTTTATCCTCGTCGCTGTAGGGCACACACAATCCTGTCGCAGGAGGGAGGTGGCGCTCGGGCCTTCTCACTCCCGAACCGCCTTCGCCCACGGGACGAATGACCGCGAGCCGGCCCGCTGGGCAGAGGACTGTCTTTGCTTCCAGGTCGATCTGGAAGTGATCCTTGGCGAACTTCCCATCGGGAGCCGTCGCAGGTTGCACT
>DATAGU010000216.1:0-48139 GCA_036263495.1 Polyangia bacterium
CCCAGTGGCCTGGAACGCCGCCACCCGGCTCCTCGATGGCCGCATCCTCTTGAGCGGCGGGACGGCGCGCTTTGGCGGCGCCGACTGCATGGGCGGCGATTGCGAGGAGAATGACGCCACGCCCACGTGCGCCGTGCATCAGGCGCTCCTCTACGATGGGGCGACGAACCGGATCCATGCCCTCTCCCCTCTCGTCAACGGGGCGCGGGAAGGGCTGCAGATCGCGCGCTGGGGTCATACCCAGACGCTCCTGCCCGATGGCACCGTGCTCGTGGCCGGCGGCTTCACCCGCCGCGGCCAGTGCCAGAATGGCGGCGGCGCGTGCGGCAGCAACGCCGACTGCATCGCCCCCGACACCTGCGCCAACCGCAACACCACCGGCACGGTCGATCTCGAGCTGTTCAACCCGACGAGCTCGGGTGTGTCCGTGAGCGTGGGGAGCGATCAGGATGACCCGGTGCGGGCCGATCTGGCAGGGCAAGGCCTGGAACGCGAACTCGGCGAGCAGGCGCACACCGCCACCTCGACCGCGCCGGCCCTCCCCTGCGCCGTGCTCGGGCGCTAGGCTCCCGCCTCCCTGCGACCCGCCGGCCGGACCTCCTGTCCCCTTCGCCCCACCGCGCTACGCTACTCCGCCGGCCCATGCATCGATGGGACAAGATGCGGGCGAAGCCCGCGGTGAGCGAAGGCCAAAAGGCCTGAGCGGATCAATGCATGGGGTCGCGTTCTAGATGGGTCCTGCTGTGATGAAGCTCGGCGTCTACATCCACTTCCCCTACTGCCGCAAGAAGTGCCCGTACTGTGACTTCGCCGTGGCGGTGCGGCGCGAGATCCCGCACGAGCGGTACGCCGCCGCGGTGCGGCGGGAGCTTCGGGCCCGGGCGCGGGACTTTGCCGGACGGCGCCTGGTCTCCATCTATTTTGGCGGGGGCACGCCCGGGCTCTGGCAGGCGAGCTGCGTGGGCGAGGTCATCGCCGCCGTGCGCGAGGCGTTCGCCGCCCCGCACGAGCTCGAGATCACGGTCGAGGCCGATCCCGATCTCCTGCCCGGCGATCACCTCGTGGCGCTCGGCGCCGCGGGCGTGAACCGTCTCTCACTCGGCGTGCAGTCGCTCGCGCCCCGGCACCTCGTGACCCTCGGCCGGCTGCACGGCCCCGCGGAGCCCCCGCAGGCCGTGGCCCGGGCGCGCGCGGCCGGTTTCGCCAACCTCTCGCTCGATCTCATGTTCGGGCTGCCCACCCAGACGATGGAGGAGCTCGAACGCGACCTCGGCGGCCTGCTCGCCCTCGGGCCCGAGCACCTGTCGATCTATGGCCTGACCATCGAGGACCGCACGCCGTTTGGCGCGCTCCATCGCCAGGGACAGCTCACCCTCCCCGACACCGACCTGCAGGCCGAGATGTATCAGCGCATTGGCGCGCGCGCGGCCGCGGCCGGCTTCCTCCATTACGAAGTCTCGAGCTACGCGCGGCCCGGCTTCGCCGCGGTGCACAACACGCTCTACTGGTCGGGCGGCGAGTGGCTCGGACTCGGGTCGGCGGCGCACTCCTTCCGCTACCTGCCGGACGGTGGCGGCGAGCGGCGCGCGAACGTGCGCTCCGTGGACGCCTATCTGACCCGCTGCGAGGCCCTGGACGCGGGGTCGGGCGCAGAGGCCGAGGGTCTCGTGGCCAGCCGCGAGCACCTCGACGCCGACACCCTCGGCCGCGAGGCCATGTGGCTCGGGCTGCGCCGGCTCTCCGAAGGCGTCGATCGCGCCGCCTACGTGGCGCGCCACGGCGCCGATCCCACGCTCCGCTTCGCCGCCCAGATGACCCGCCTCCACGCCGCCGGCCTGGTCGAGGTCAGCCCCGAGCGGATCCGCCTCACCCCGCGCGGCGTCCTCCTGGCCGACGAAGTGGGCGCGTATTTCATTTGAGGGGGGCCGGCACCACCGACGGCCGCGCCCCGCACGGGGAACGCGCGCTGGGAGACGGGGAAAGGTCCCCCCTCCATGATGCAAGGGCCCCCGGGTCGCGGTATAAACTCCGGTACCGCGATGCCTGACCTCAATCACCGTGCCCGAAAGATCCTGTCTGCGGTCGTCAGCGAATACTTGACGACCGGCGAGGCCGTCGGGTCGCGCACGGTCACGCGGCGCTACGGCGTCGAGCTGTCGGCCGCGACGGTGCGTAACGTGATGGCCGACCTCGAAGAAGCCGGCCTGCTCAAGCAGCCCCACACCTCGGCCGGGCGGGTCCCGACCGATCTCGGACTGCGGTTCTTCGTCGATTCGCTCCTCAAGGTGCGCTCCCTCTCGCCCAAGGAGCGCGACGAGCTCCGCGCCCGCTACAACTCCTCCACCGGCGAGCTCGACAGCGCCCTGCGCGAGACCTCCAAGGTGCTCTCCGAGCTGTCGCAGCACACGGTCGTGCTGCTCATGCCCCGGGTCAACCAGGACGTGCTCGAGCACATCGAGTTCATGCGCCTGGCCTCGGGCGCGCTCCTGGCCGTGCTGGTCACCAAGAGCGGGCAGGTGCAGAACCGGCTCCTCCACCCGGCCCTGCAGCCGTCGAGCGACGAGCTCGAGCGCATCCACAATTATCTGCACGAACGCCTGAGCGGCCTCACCCTGAGCGAGGTGCGCCGCCGCATCGCCGCGGAGCTCGCCTCGGAGCGCGTGCAGTACTCGGAGCTCGAGCGCAAGGCGCTCGAGATGTCGCGCGCCGCCCTGCCGCGCGAGGACGTGTCCGAGGTGATCATCGAGGGCTCGTCGCGGCTCATCGAGCAGACGATGCAGGGCGAGATGGACGTGGAGAAGATGCGGCACCTCCTCCACGCGCTCGAGGAGAAGGCGCGGCTCATCGAGCTGCTCGAACAGACCGAGCAGGCGCAGGGGCTCAAGGTGTTCATCGGCAACGAGGCCCAGCTCGGCGACGTGAGCGACCTGTCGATGGTGGCCACGCCCTATGGCAGCGAGGAGCGGACGCTCGGGACGCTCGGGGTGATCGGGCCGACGCGCATGAACTACAGCCGCATCATCGCGCTCGTCGACTTCACCTCCCACGTCCTGTCGAACCTCCTGGCCGGCCGGTGACGGTGGTCGTCTCCCGGCCCTTGCCAGCGGCGCCATCCAGCCACACCCTGTAGCGGGCGATGCCGCCCCGCGCCATCCGGGCCGCGGGTGTCGTCGCTATGATATAAGGCCGACCCATGACGATGGACCCCATGGACAACAACAAGCCCCCGGTGACCGAAGGCAGCGCAGAGAAGCAGGCGGACACGGCGGCCGCGCCCTCGGCGAGCCCGGCCGCGGCCCCGGCCGAGAGCCTGGAGGCCAAGGTCGCCCGCCTCGAGCGGGAGAAGGCCGAGGCCCACGACCGCATGCTGCGCGCCCTGGCCGACTTCGAGAACTACAAGCGGCGCGCGCGGCGCGAGCTCGACGAGGCCGCCACGCGCGGCCGCGAGACGCTCCTCAAGGAGCTCCTGCCCGTGCTCGATAACCTCGAGCGCGCCCTGTCCGCCGTGGCCAGCGGCGGCAACGTCGAGGCGCTCGGCGAGGGCGTGCGCCTGGTCGAGAAACAGTTCCACACCGCGCTCGAGAAGTTCGAGGTGCGGCGCTTCGACGCGCTCGGCCAGCCCTTCGACCCCGCGCGCCACGAGGCCATCCAGCAGATCGAGACCGAGGCCACCCCGCCCGGCACCGTGGCCCAGGTCTACGCCAAGGGCTACACCGTGGGGGATCGGCTCCTGCGGGCGGCCATGGTCGCCGTGGCCAAGGGCCCGGCCAAGCCGGCCGAGGCCCCGCCCGAGACCGGCAACGGCAGCGCCGCCTCCGACGGCCCCCTGCACTGACGTCACGTGGCCAAAGCCGACTACTACGAGATCCTCGGTGTCTCCCGCTCGGCCGACGCGGCCGAGCTCAAACGCGCGTATCGCGAGCTGGCGATGCGCTATCACCCCGACAAGAACCCGGGCGACCACGCCGCCGAGGAGAAGTTCAAGCAGGTCTCGGCGGCCTACGCCGTGCTGTCCGATCCCGACAAGCGCGCGCGCTACGACCGCCTCGGGCACGTCGGCGACATGGAGTTCGGCCTCGGCAGCTTCACCGAGCTGTTCGACAACCTGGTCGGGGACCTGTTCGGCCGCAAGAAGCGGGACAAGGCGCTCGGCCGCGACCTCCGCTACACCCTCGAGCTCGACTTCGTCGACGCCGCGCTCGGCTGCGACAAGACCATCACGTTCGACGCCAAGGTGGAGTGCGGCGATTGCCGCGGCACGGGCGCGCGCGGCGGCTCGGCCGGCCTCGCCCCCTGCGGCGCCTGCGCCGGCCGCGGCGAGATCAAGGTGCAGCAGGGCTTCTTCTCCGTGGGCAAGACCTGCACCACCTGCGGCGGCGGCGGCAAGGTCATCGCCGAGCCGTGCGCCCGCTGCAAGGGCGCCGGCCTCATCGACAAGGAACGCCAGTACACGGTGAGCATCCCGCCGGGCATGGAGGATGGCGGCGTGCGGCGCGTGGCCGGGCAGGGCGAACCCGGCCGGCGCGGCGCCCCGCCCGGGGATCTGCACGTCATCGTCAAGGTGCGGCCGCACCCCCTCCTGCGCCGCGAGGGCCAGGTGGTGGTGTGCGACGTCCCGCTCACCCTGGTCCAGGCCACGCTCGGCGCCATGGTCGAGGTGCCGACGCTCGATGGCCGGGTGGAGATGCGGGTCCCGCCCGGCACCCAGTCGGGCACCGTGTTCCGCCTGCGGGGCAAGGGCCTGCCCGTGGGCCTCAAGGGCTCGCCGCGGGGCGACGCCCACGTGCGGGTCGTGGTCGAGACGCCGCAGCGGCTCACGCCCGAGCAGCGCGAGCTCATCGAGCGGCTCGACGCCACCCTCAACGACGAATCCCAGCCGCAGCGGCGCAAGTTCCTCGACGCCCTGCGCGCGCTCGAACCGGCGCCCCAGGCGAACACCGCCAAGTCCTGAACCAGAACATGGGATCGCGCCGGGGGCGGGCGTCCGCACCGTGCTACCGTGCGCTCGCATGAGCACGACGGCGTGGCCGGCCGCCTTACAAAAGGCGCGCGAGCCGTTCCCGGAGATCCAGCTCCACGACGGCGCGTTCGCCGCCCACGCCGAGGCGTGCCGCGAACGCGGCGCACGGCCCGAGCACCTGTCCGACCTGTTCCTCGCGTGGGCCGCGGCGCAGGGCGACGCCGCGGCGCTGCGCCGCTTCGATCATGACGTGCAGCTCGAGGTCGAGGCCGCCGCGCGCCGGGTCGATCGCGCGCCCGCCTTCATCGACGAGGTCCGCCAGACGCTGCACATCCGCCTCCTGGTCGCCTCCGAGGGCGGCGGCCCGCCGCGCATCACCGACTATGCCGGCCGCGGGCCGCTGCGCGCGTGGATCGGCGTGGCGGCGCTGCGCATCGCGCTCAACCTCAAACGGGACGCCGCGCCCACCATGGCCACCGAGGACGTCCTCGCCGAGCTCGCGATCGTCGAGCCGGATCCCGAGCTGCGCCACCTCAAGACCCTGTACCGCGCCGAGTTCCGCGAGGCGCTCGAGGCCGCGCTCGCCGCCCTGCCCGAGCGCCAGCGCGCGCTCCTCCGGCTGAGCTACGTCGATGGGCTGCGCCTCGCCCAGATCGCGCGCCTCTATCAGGTCCACGAGTCCACCGCGTCGCGCTGGCTCAGCCAGGCCGCCGAGGCCGTGGCCAGCGACGCCCGGCGCCGCCTGGTCGCGCGGCTGTCCTTGTCGCCCGGGAGCGTCGACAGCGTGGCGCGCGCGGTGCTGAGCAGCCTCGACCTCAGCATCGCGCGCCTCCTCGGGCGCCCCCCGCAGTAGCCCCCCGCAGTCGCCTCCCAGGCCCCGCCGGCCCTCCCCTCCCCTCCCAACTCCTTGTCTCCCAAGGACAAACAAATCGCCGTCATTTTTTTCATGCAAGATCCCTTCGGCGCCGTGTCGATCCAGTAGGAAAGGAGATCCCCAATGCCTACATCCCGATCGATCTTGGCCTTCGGCACCGCCGCCCTCGCCGCCCTCGCCGCCTGCGAACCCCCCACCACCGGCGCCCCCGCCACCGACCGGCCCGCGTCCGTCGCCCAGGCCGCCGGCGACGCCGCCCGCGCCGCGAGCGCGCTCGTCCTCGACGTCACCCGCGACCAGCTGGCCGGCGACGTCTACCACTACGGCTTCGTCCTCCGCGTCGGCAACACCGCCAACGCCAAGCTGAGCCTGCACCGCGTCGTGCGCGAGCGCGCGCCGTGGATCCCGCGGGCCACGCCCCAGGCCGTTATGCTCCTCCACGGCGACTTCTCGACCTTCGTCACCAACTTCGCGCCCTCGCTCGGCGCCCCCCCCTCGAGCACCACCGGCCTCGCCACCTACCTCGCCCAGCAGGGCATCGACGTCTGGGGCGTCGATCGCCGCTGGACCCAGGCCCCGGCCGAGAACGCCGACCTGTCCGACTTCGCCGACATGGGCCTCACCCAGGAGCTCGACGACATCGGCCGCGCCCTCGCCTTCGCGCGCACCACCCGCGTCCTCACCGGCAGCGGCGCCGAGCGCCTGACCCTGCTCGGCTTCTCCCGCGGCGGCCAGCTCGCCTACGCCTACACCTCGCGCGAGGCCCAGAAGCCGGCGTTCGAGCGCCACGTCAAGGGCCTGGTCCCGCTCGACGTGTACGCCGAGATCGCCCCGGCCGACGAGGAGTTCCGCCAGACCCTGTGCACCAGCGCCTACTACGAGCAGCTGGACCTCGCCGCCGGCGTCGTCGACTCCGACAACAGCCTGTTCATCGCCCTCGGCTCCCTGGCCCGCACCGCGCCCGACGAGCAGTCGCCCATCCTCCGGCGCTTCAACAACCGCGGCGCGCTCTTCACCCTCGTCGGCCAGACCTACAAGTTCATCGCCTTCACCCCGCGCTACCACCTCGCCTCCGGCGTGGTCGAGGACGGCGTCGTCACCGCGCTCCGCGACTCGCCCGAGGACCGGATCACCGCCTGGTTCGCCGGCGCTGCGCCGCACGAGTCCCTGCGCGAGGCCGCCGAGAGTGACGCCCTGTGGTGCGGCCAGGCCCCCCTGCCCATCGACTTCGCGCTCGACCGCATCCAGGTGCCGCTCTTCTACCTCGGCGCCGCCGGTGGCTTCGGCGATCACGGCCTCTACTCCACGACCCGCGTCGGCTCGACCGACGTCACCACGATGGTCGTGCGCCGGCTCGGCGCCGACCGCGAGGCCGAGGACTTCGGCCACGGCGACCTCCTCTACGCGAGCGACGCGCCGACCCTGGCATGGCAGCCCCTCGCGTCCTGGCTCCTGCGCCACTAAGCCGAGACATCACAGTTGTCTGCTGGCTGCGCCTCGCGACGACATCCTACTGGGGGTGTTCCGGCTCAGGCGGCGGAGTTGTTGATGGCGTGGCTCGGGTCGTCTTCGGTGATGTCGACCTGCAGGTCGAGGAAGAAACGCGTGTACTCGTCGGCGCGGCCGAGGTCGGCGAGCATGGCGCGCACGAGCGGCTTGGCGACGCCGTTGTAGAGGCCGAGGAAGCGTTCGCGCGCCGCGGCCAGGCCGGCGGTGGCGGAGATCACGCGGTTGGTGTTGGCGCTGCTCGTGCCGAGGGCGTCGGCGAGCGTCTTGCGCACGGCTTCGAGCTTGGCCTTGCGCTTGTCGCGCTCGGGGACGGCGGCGTTGGCCGGGACCAGGAAGCCGCGCAGGACCTCGTCGAGCTTGATGAGGAGGTCGGCCGGCTTGAGCATGGCGAGGTTGCCCAATCGATCGCCGGAAAAGAAGCTCTCGCGGTCGATCTCCACGTCGTCCTCGAGGCCGCCGAGGAAGTTGTAGAAGCGCTCCAGCTCCTTGCGCACCGCCGGGACGGCCGCGTCGACGTCGGCCTGCCCGATCCGGAGGTCGCTCCGGCGGATGCCGATCTTCTCGAGCTCCACGACCACGGCTTCCACGGCCGCCGACACCCGCTGCTGCAGCGCCGGGATGTTGACGAGCTCCGAGGCCCCCACGAGCGCGGCGGCCTCGGTCACGAAGTAGGAGCCGTACTCGCTCACCTCGAAGTAGTCGATGTAGCGATCCGCCATGAGCTCTCCTTGCCCTTGCCCGACACTTGAAAGACCGAGAGAAGCAACATATCAGCCAGCTTGCTGCGGGGGGAAGGGGCAGGCGGATTTTCATGGTCCGACCGACCGCGCTTGCTGCACGATGCGGACGTTCAGGACGATGCAGTGTTCCTTCTTAAGGAGGTGCGCCATGAAGACATCAAGGAGCCGGTGCAGCGTGGGCTTGGACCTTTCCGCGTTCGTGCGGTCGTCCCTCGCGGCTCAAGGGGCGTTCGGGTTGGCCCTCACGGTTCTCACCGCGTGCGGCAGCGGTGGCAACGGCGGTCTGCAGTTCTCGCAGCCCAAGAGCTTCGGCAGCGGGCCCGCGCCGCTGGCCATCGCCACGGCCGACATCAATGGAGATGGGAACCTCGACCTGGCGGTGACCAACTCGGGCAACGACACGGCCAGCGTGCTCCTCGGCACGGGGGACGGCACGTTCCAGGGGGCGCGGAGCTTCGCCGTGGGGTTCGCGGTCACCCACCTCGTGCTCGCCGATCTCAACGGCGATGGCCGGGTCGACCTCGTCACCGTGCACCCGACGGGCGGCAACGCCGAGGTGCAGCTCGGCAACGGGGACGGCACCTTCCAGGCGGCCGACAACTACCCGCTCGGCGATCGGCCGTCGACGGCCGCGGTGGCCGACGTCAACAAGGACGGCAAGCCGGACCTCCTCGTGGTCGCCGACAGCGCCACGCTGCAGGGCCGCGCCATCCACGTGCTCCTCGGCAACGGCGACGGCACGTTCCAGAGCACGCGGCCGTTCGCGAGCGGCGCCTATCCCTTCCAGGTGGCGGTGGCGGACTTCAACGGCGACGGCAACCCCGACGTGGCCTCGGCGGTCATCGGCTTCACCGCGCCCACCAGCGACTTCCGGGTGCACTTCGGCAACGGCGACGGCACCTTCCAGGATCCGCGCATCTACCTCGCCGGCCTCGGGGCCTGGTACGTGGCGGCGGTGGACCTCAACGGCGACAACAAGCCCGACCTCGTGACCAGCAACTACTGGGGCCAGAGCGCGAGCGTGCTCATCAACAAGGGCGACGGCACGTTCCGCGAGCAGCCGCCGATCGCGCTCGGCAACCTCTCCTTCAACGTGGTGACGGGCGACTTCAACGGCGACGGCCGGGTCGATGCCGCCATCGCCAACCGCTTCAGCCAGAGCGTGAGCATGCTGCTCGGCAACGGCGACGGCACCTTGCGGGCGCCGCGCAACCTGGCCCTCGGGACCGACCCGTCGTTCGTCGCGGCGGGCGACTTCGACAAGGACGGCAACGTCGACGTCGCCACGTCGAACGTCTCCACGAACAACGTGGAGGTGCTCCTCAATCTGCGCTGAGCCGGGCTTGCGGAAGTGAGTGGTACCGCGAGGCCCCTGCATCGTCAGGGGCCTCGCGCAGCTGGGGCGCTACGGGGAGAGTCGCGGCGCCTCTTACTTGCCGAGCTCGCTGGTCACGACGGCGCCGCCTTGCTCGGGCACGGAGGCGATGATCTTCACCGGCTTGCGCAGGGTCTTGGCGATCCACACCGTCACCTTGCCCGGATCCCCTTCGGCGGAGTCGATCTCGACCTTGAACGCGTCGAAGACGCCGGCCTGCACCGTCACCTTCTCGATCCCGACCACGCGCAGCTGCTTTAAGCTCGCCTTCTGCTTGCGGAGGTCGAAGTTGCGGAAGGTCGTGGTGTAGCCCGCGGCCAGGGGCAGCGCGCCCACCGAGTGGAACGCGCCAGCCCCGTCGGCGAAGAGCGCGCCGCCGAGATCCGCCGCCACGGGCTGCTTCTTGCCCGCCACCTCCACCTGCCCCGAGACCTTGCCCTCGTTGAAGTCGAGCTCGATCGTGAGCGGCCCCTGCTTCACCGTGCGCCTCCGCAGGGTGAGCGTCGCCTTGTCGAGCGTCGCCACGTCGAGCACCTCGCCGCCCGGCGTCTGCGTGCTGTCCTTGATGACCCAGGTGTTGCCCTCCTGCTTGATCTCGGTCGTGCTCTTGAGATCGAGCGTGCGGCCGGCGATCTCCATCCGGATCGGGTAGACGTCGGTGCCGGCCTTGAGGTCGGCGACCGGCTTGGGCGTGCCCACGGCGGCGGCGGCCACCCGCTTCGGCCGCTCGACGGTCTTGACGTCGACCGTGATCTCCTTGAGGCGCTGCGCCACCTCGGGCGGCATGCCCTCCTGGTAGCGGCCGCCGAGGTGCTTGGCCAAGAACCGCTCGGCCGAGGCGAAGAGCGCCAGGTTGTTGACCGGGCGGGCGAAGCCGTGGCCCTCATCGGGCGCGACCAGGTACTCGACCGGGAAGTTGCGCTCGCGCAGGGCCACCACGATCTGATCCGACTCGGCCCTCTTCACGCGCGGGTCGTTGGCGCCCTGGACGACGAGGAGCGGGGTCTTGATCTGGGCCGCGGAGTGGAGCGGCGACTGGCGCTCGAGCTGCGCCTTGCCCTCGGGCGTCGAGGGATCGCCCATGCGCTCGGCGAAGAGCTTGCGGATCGACTCCCAGTAGGGCGGGATGGACTCGAGCAGGGTGATGAGGTTCGAGGGGCCGACGATCGAGACGCCCGCGGCGTAGACGTCGGGCGTGAAGGCCACGCCGGCGAGCGTGGCGTAGCCGCCGTAGGAGCCGCCCATGATGCCGACGCGGCGCGCATCGGCCGTGCCCTGGGCGACGAGGTATTTGACGCCCCAGGTGAGGTCGTCCTGCATCTTCTGGCCCCACTCCCTGTTGCCGGCGAGGACGAACTTCTTGCCGTAGCCGGTCGAGGCGCGGAAGTTGGGCTGCAAGACGGCGTAGCCGCGGTTGGCGAGGAACTGCGCGATGGAGTCGTAGCCCCAGGAGTCGCGGCCCCAGGGGCCGCCGTGGACGAGGAGGACGAGCGGCAGCTTCTTCGGCTCGACGCCCTTCGGCAGCGTGAGGTAGCCCGGGATCTGGAGGCCGTCGGAGGAGGGGTAATGGACGACCTGCATGGAGGCGAGGTGCTGGCGCGGGAGCTTCTCGTGGATGCGGTACTGGAGCGTGAGCTTCTTGGCCTTGCGGTCGTAGAGGTGCGTCTCGCCAGGCTCGGTGTCGCTCGAGGCGGCGACGAGCCACAGGCGATCGTCGCGGGTGGCGGAGACGACGGCGAGATCCTTGCCCGGGAGCTGCTTCGTGAGGGCGGCGAAGTCCGCGGCGTAGGACGGCTCGCGCCAGGCGTAGCGCTGGCGATCGTCCTCGTAGGAGGTGCCCACGAGCTCGTCGGTCTTCTCGGAGAAGAGCGCGTTGCCGAAGTCCACCCGCTTCATGGGATCCGACTCGACGAGCTCCTCCTTGCCGCCCTGGGCGTCGAAGAGGACGAGGCGGGAGAGGTCGACGTCGTCGCCCTTGTTGGTCTCCATGTAGACGCGCCTTCCGTCCTTGTGGAAGCGCACCGGCGCGCAGGTCTCGGAGACGTTGCACGTGTAGACCTTCTTGAAGCCGTCGGCGTCGACGCGCAGCACCTCGGTGTCGCCGTTCTCGGCGGCGCGCGTGGCCAGGCGCAGCTGCCCCTGGAGGTCGAAGATCCACCGGGTGACGCGATCGGCGTTCTTGCGCAGGAGCGTGCGGGCGCCGGTGGTGAGGTTCACCTTGTAGAGGTCATGCCACGCGGCGTCGCGATCGTTCAGGCCCACGTAGATCGTATCCGGCAGGGCCTTGGGCACGGCGTAGAGCTGGGCGCGCACGTTCTTGAGGTCGGTGAGGTCGCGCGCCGTCGGGACGTCCTGTCCGGCGGCGGGCGCCTCCGCGGGGTTGAGCGCGTAGACGTGAAAATTCTCGTCGCCGGCGCGGTCCTGCACGTAGAGGAGGTACTTGCTGTCCCAGCTCCAGAAGGAGATCCGGATGGGACGCAGGGTGTCGGCGGTGACCGGCTTGGCCGCGTCGAAGGGCTGCTCGGTGCGCTTGACCCACAGGTTGCGCGTCCCCTTGTAGGGCTTGATGAAGGAGATGAACCGGCCGTCGGGCGACAGCTGCGCGCCCGAGATCTCGGGATCGCCGAAGAACAGCTCGCGATCGAGGATGGGCGGCACCTCGGTCTTTTCGGCGGCGCGGGCTGGGGCGGCCGCGGACAGGAGCCCGCCGGCCACGAGGGGCGCCACGACGAGCGCTATGAGAAGGGGTGGCACGGCGCGACGCCAGCCGGTGGCCGCGCGGCGGAGTTCCGGTGTCTCGGGAGGTTGCTTCTCTGTCCTCATGTGGGTGTTTCCTTTCAGGCGGATCTGGGAAATCTACTGGATCAGAACGGCCGTGCCGGTCGTGGCATGGAGGCCGAGGAAGGCGTTGCTCTGTAGTATCGCATCGGGGTGGCGGAACACGACGAAATGGCCGTCGTACTGTGGCACGCCGCCGCTGGTCGGCACCTCGTATTGGTCGAGCACGGCGGTGGCGCCGGGCACGTTGTTCTGCACCGGGGCGTCGGCGGGGGAGAGGCCGGCGAGGGGCAAGGTGGTGATGGGCTCGGTCAGCGGCCGGACGGGCTGGACCCCCATGGCCAGGGCCAGGGCCTTGATGGTGGGGATCGGCGTGTAGTGATCGATGACACCGAGCGATTGGTAGATGCTCTTGGGCGAGGAGCCCGCGGGCGGCTCGTGGAAGAACAGGCGGCCGTAGTTACTCGGGTCGGACGATTCGAGGTAGGTCTGGAGCAGGGCCAGCACCGGGTGATCCTCGCGGGGGTCGTTGTCGAGGAGGATGCCGACCAGGGCGGCGACGTTGACGGGCTCGGTCTTGGCGAGGAGCGACAGGACGAGGCTGCCGCCGGCGCCGGAGAGGACGGCGGCCCGGACCTTGGGCTCGTAGGCGAGGAAGAGGGGGCCGGTGAGCCCGCCCTGGGAGTGGCCCTTGAAGTAGATGCGCTGCGGGTCGAACCGGATGGCGGGGCCGGGCGTGCCCGGGCCCGGCGCGGCGGCGACGTCGAAGCCCTCGACGAGGCGGAGGAGCTGGAAGTCGTCGAGCGCGCCCTGCTTGGCGTTGTCGCGCGCGGCCTGGAGGTTGCGGAAGTTGAAGAAGGTGAGGTCGGGGTCGCTGCCGGTGGGGTCGCGCGGCCCGTGTAGCACCTGGTCGATGCTGATCATGGCCATGCGGGTGATGACGCCGCCCGCGCGATCGCGCACCGCGGCCACGGCGCCGGCCGAGCCGTCGTTGATGAAGGTTTCGTAACTGCCGCCCGTGCCGTGGGCGTAGAGGACGACGGGCCAGCCCGCGGCGGGCATGGGGGCGCGCGGGACCGTGAGGGCGAAGCGCAGCGTCTCGCTGCGCACGGGCTCGGGGAGGCCGTCCTGGGCGAGGTGGATCTGGCCGCCCGTGAGGTCGTAGGGCGGGTCGCCCTCCTGGAAGTTGGGCGTCACGTAGGTGCCGGTGTACTCGTCCCAGAGGCCGCGCGAGTCGGTGCGCTTGAAGGCGAGGTCGGCGGCCGTGGGCGCGGGCGTGCGGTAGACGGCGGCGCGCAGCGCCTCCAGGAGGGGCGTGGGGTCCTGGGTGGTGAAGGTGGTGGAGACGACGATGCGCTCGGGCGGGACGCCGAGGGGGGCGGCGTCGGGGCCCGACGGGGCGGCGTAGCGCGGGTCGCGGCGCACCTGTCCGCCGTCGGCGCTGCGCACGGCGTCGGTGACGACGGCGGTGTACGTGGTGCGCGGGCGCAGGGGGAAGCCCGGCTCGGGCAGGAGCGACAGGGAGTGAGGGCCGATGTAGCTGTTCTCCCGGTCGGTGAAGCGCACGCGCACGGGGGCGCGCCGGCCGCTCGTGTCGACCAGGAACACGCTCGCCCGCGGGTCGAGCGAGGCCGTAGCGTCCGCGGGCAACGAGGCGGGATCGAGCGGCGCGTCGAAGCGGAAGTAGATGGCCGCCTGGGTGCCGAAGCCGTCGAGGGGGTCGGCGGCGATGACGGCGCGGAACTCGCCGATGAGGCCGCCGGGGTCGGGGAAGCCGGTGAGGTCGAGGCGCCGCCGGCCGTCAGGGCCGAGGAGGAGGCGCGTGTCCGAGGGCCAGGGCAGGGCGAAGAAGTCCTTGCGCTCGGCCGAGGTGTCGTAGAGCGCGGTGGCGGGGGTCGACGCACCGGGGGCCCCGCAGCCGAACAGACACAACATCCCCAACAACGTCCCCCAGGGGCTCCTGCGCGAGAGGAGCATTTTTCTCAAGGGGCCCAGACGGCGTATGTGCATACGGAGATCGGTAGCACCACCTCCGTCCTCCTGTCGACGGCGGCGGCCCTGGTGCGGGCGCGGCAGGCCGTCGGGTGCGCGGGGAGCGTGCGGGCGCGAGACGAAGGGGGTTCGCGTGGGCGCGAGGTGTCACCATGCGGGCGCCAGGGGCCCTCCGGGCGGCCCGAAGTGCGATCATACCGCCGACTGCTGTCGTTTCAGCGGCCCGAGGTGTGATGGATCGGAAGTTTGTTATCGCTTCAGCCCCTGTTTGTGTGACCATCCGGAGGATTGCTGTCACTTGGGTGGCTGCAGGTGCGACGATACGGATTTTTGCTGTCACTTGGGTGGCTGTAGGTGCGATTGATCGGATTGGAATCGCGATCTGGCTCGATGAAGACGCTACCATCCGGCGCTCAGGGCGCCGGCGGCGCATCTCCCGAGGTCATGAGCAGCGCCTGAATCCGCGACCGCTCGCCGCGATACGGCCCTTCGAGCAGCCGGTTGAGCTCGAGCGCCCGGTCGAGCGCGTGCCGCGCCTCCGCCGCCGCGACCCGACGAGCGGGCGGCGCGGTCATCGCGGCGCGCATGCGCAAGAGATGGGCGCGGATGGCGTGGGACCGCGCGAGCACCGGGTTGCTCGCGAGCGCCCGCTCCACCTGCTTGAGCCCCTCGGCCAGATCGGCGGGGTTCGGGCGCGGCTGCCGCTCCTCGCTCAGCTGGGCGTACGCCTCGGCCAGCTCCTGCAGGGCCTCGGCGAGGTCCGGCGCGAGCCCCACCGCGCGCCGCGCCGCGCCGAGCGCCTCCTCGAGGAACGGCAGGCCCGACCGGCCGGTCTTGCGCGCCCACGCCGCGGCCACGAGGTTCAGGCGCGTGCCGACGATGAAACAATCCACGCAGCCCTCCTGCAGCCGATGGGCCTCGGCGATCGCCCGCCATCCCTTGGCCAGCGCCGCGCCCGGATCCTCGCCCGCCTGCACCGCGTGCTGCGCCTCGAGCTGGTGCGCCACGCCGAAGAGGAGGCTGCTGCGCTCGTCGCGCGGGTTGATGCAGTGCGCGCGATCGAGGTGCGTGAGCGCCTGGGCGAGCACGGTCTCGGGGTTGTGCCCCGACTCGACCAGGTACTGCGCGTACAGCAGCTCGGCCCGCACCATGCTGTTGAACACGGAATAGAAATTCCCGTCGATGGCGAGGCAGGTCTTGCCGTCCTGCGCGGCCTGCCGCATCTCGGCCTCGGGGTCGCGGCCGTAGGCCACCTCGTAGTCCGCCACCTCGGCGTGCACGTCGACCAGGTTGGTGCAGGCGTAGAGGTACTGCGCGTCGGCCTGCAGCGCGCGGCGGTAGTTCTTGATCGCCTCCGTGTAGTCCGGGCGCGGGTCCTGGCCATGCGTGAGTCGGTAGGCCCCCCGGCCGCGGTGCACGGCGCCGAGATCGTTGAGTGCCCAGGGGAAGTCGGGCTCGAGCGCGGTCGCCTTGCGCAGCTCGGCGAGGGCCAGGTCCCAGAAGGGCTCGGGGCTCTTGCCGTGTCGCCACTCCTCGAAGCCGCGCGAGAAGTAGGCGTTGCCGAGCACGTCGTGCGCCTCGGCCCCCTGCGGCGCCACGGCGACGGCGCGCTGGGCCACGTCGAGGAGGCGATCGATCCACGGGCCGGGATCCTTGCCGGCCGCCTCGACGGCCTGCGGATCCTGCACGTAACGCAGCAGGGCCAGCGCCTTCTTCACGTGCCCCTCGGGGTGGGCGGGATCCGCGCGCAGCGCCTGCTCACAGGCGAGGAGCGCGCGATCGAGCGCGTCCTTCTGCGGCCGCCCCTGCCGGCCATCGAGGTCGGCCATGCCGAGATGGACCTCGGCCATGGCCACGTAGATCCGCGGGTCGCTGCGGCCGATCTCGGAGGCCTCCTGGTAGCGCCGCAGGGCCTCGGCGAACCCCTTGCGGGCCGGCTCATAGGCGCCGCGGTCGAGGTCCGCGTGCGCCTGCTCGAGCTGCACGTCGCCGACCAGCGTCCGCGCCTCGTAGGCCCAGGGCGTCTCGGCCGTGGCCTGCGCCGCCTTGGCCTCGGCGAGGGGGTACTGCTTGCGGTAGAAGGCGATGAAGGCCTCGAGGAGGTGGGGCGACTCGAGCTGGAGGCCGCGGCTGCGCTCGAGCTCGTCGAGGGCCGGCGCGAGGTACTTCTTCTCGAGCTCCTGCCGCCGCCGCTCGCGCCAGGCCGGGTCGCCGCCGTAGCGCGCCTCCTTGAAGGCGCGCGCGTAGAGCTCGCCGAGCACGCGCCCGCGCGTGTAGTGCAGCTCGCGCGAATCCACGCCGCGCGCCGCCGCGCGCTCCAGGTTCTCGAGCGCCCCGTCGAGCTCGTGCAGGATGAAGTGGCCCCGGCCGAGCGCGTAATAGACCGGCCCCTCGCTCCAGGCGCCGAGCGCGTGGCGCCGCTCGGCCATGCCGTTCATGCGGGCGCGGATGAGCCGCTGCTCGGGGGTCGTGTCGTGCAGCGGCAGCTCCTCGGCCGCGCGCAGGAACCACTCGATCTGCGTGATGTCCTGGCCGAGCTCGGCGGCGAGCCGCGCGCCGCGCTCCGCCTCGGCGCGGGTGCGGCGGGCATCGAGGAAGGTGCGCAGCGCGAACAGGCCGAACGCCAGGGCGCAGGCGAGCGAGATCGCCGACACCGTGGCCCAGGCCCGGTGCTTGCGCGCCCGCCGCCAGAGCCGCTCGAGCCGGCCCTGGCGCCGCCCGAGGACCGGCTCGCCGTCGATGTAGCGGCCGAGGTCCTCGGCCAGCGCCTTGGCCGAGTCGTACCGCTGCCCCGGCTCCTTGTTCAGGCACTTGAGGACGATGGTCTCGAGATCGACCGGGATGTCCGGCACGAGCGTGCGCGGCGGGGCCGGCTCCTTGTTCACCACGTCGAGGAGCAGGGCGAGCGTGGCGTCGCGCTCGAAGGGGGGCCGGCCGACCAGGAGCTCGTAGAGCGTGGCCCCGAGGCTATAGACGTCGGTGCGGCGATCCAGCTTGCGGTTCTCGCCCTGCGCCTGCTCGGGCGCCATGTAGGACGGCGTGCCGATCACGACGCCGGTCAACGTGAGGCCCCGGTCCTCGCCGATGCCGCGGGCCAGGCCGAAGTCGGTCACCACCGGGCAGAGGAGGCCGTCCCTGTCCAGGTCGCGCTCGATGATGATGTTCGACGGCTTGATGTCGCGGTGGATGATGCCGAGCCGATGCGCCTCGTGCATGGCCTCGGCCACGTCCTTCATGATGCCGATCTTCTCGGGCAGAGAGAGGTCGGGCGCGGCGTCGGCGAGCGAGGGCCCGGTGACGAGCTGCATGGAGATGTAGGCGTGGCCCTCGATCTCGCCGACCTCGTAGACCTTGCACACGTTCGGGTGATCGATGCGGGCCTGCGCGCGCGCCTCGTGGATGAAGCGCATCTTCAGCTCGGGGTCGCCGCCGTGCAGGAACTTGATGGCCACGGTGCGGTCGAGGACGCGGTCGCGCGCCCGGTAGACGACGCCCATGCCGCCCTGGCCGAGCATGGACTGGATCTCGTAGCGGTCCCAGTGGAGGAGCGAGGGGTTGATGGGCAGCGGCGGCAGCGGCACGACCGCGGTGATGTCGGTTCGCGGGGGCGGCGCCGCCACCTCGGACGTCAGGACGAACATCGCAGTGGATGAAGGCGGGCCGTCGAGCGGCAGCGCCCCCCGCATGGCCATCGATCCCAGCTCGGACGCGAGCTCACACAGCGCCGCCTCGGTGAGACGTCCGCTCGCGAGCAGCTGTCCGAGGCGGATCCCCCAGCGTGTCGCCTCGGGGGGCAGCGTCTGCCCTCCTTCCCACGGCCCCGCCGCGGCCGTGACGACCGAGACATCCTCCGGGAACAGCAGCCCGCGGCGGACGGCCAACTCGAGAAGGCGATCTTCCCAGGGCCGAGATCCTGACCGGGGCCCGGACCAGATCCGGGGGCCAGAAGCCATGGCGCCATCGTATCAAGTAAATGATGCGTGCCCTAGACGAACGATGTCTGACAGGCGTCTTAATCGTCGTCGGGAAGGCGGATGAAATGTAGGTGAGCGGGGGTCCTGGGCGCAGGCGGGGTGCGCGGGACGGGGAGGCGCGCCGGCACCGGAATGGCTCACCCGCTCTTCGCCCCCAGCGTGAGCGGCAGGGTCCTCAGCCGCACCCCGGTCGCGGCAAAGACGGCGTTGGCGATCGCCGCGGCCACCGGCACCGAGCCCGGCTCCCCGAGGCCGGTCATGGGGGCGGTCCCGTCTGCCACGAAGGTCACGTCGATGTGCTCGGGCGCCTCGCGGAACGTGGCGATGGGATACGTCTCCCACGACGTCGAGGTGATCTTTCCATTGCGGTGCGCGAGCCGCTCCTGCAGCACCCAGCTTGCCGCCTGCTGGATGCCGCCTTCGGTCTGGTTGCGCGCCCCGTCGGGGTTGACCACCACCCCGGGGTCGATGGCGCAGAAGACGCGCACGAGCCGGATCCGACTCGCGTCCAGCACCTCGACGTGCGCCACCTCGGCCACGTAGGTGCCGTGATAGATGGTGCAGGCGATGCCGTAGCCCTGGCCTTTCTGTCCCCGGGGCCGCGTGGCCCAGCCCGAGCGCTCGGCGACGGTCTGAAGCACTCGCCGCAGCCGCGGATCTTCGAGGTGCCGCAGCCGGAACTCGAGCGGATCCGCCCCGCACAGGGCGGCCAGCTCGTCCATCAGGGACTCGATCGCGAAGGTGTTCGGCGCCGCGGCGAGCGAGCGGAACGCGGCCGTGCGCACGGGCGACGGCTCCACGTGGAGGAGGACGGTGGCCGAGGGCAGCTCGTAGAAGGGCACGGCGTTGCGCCCGGACGTCGCCGCCGCGGCCTCGGCCTTGAACGCCGCCACGTAGGTGTGCGGGTTGGTGAGCTCGCTGTACCACCAGCCTGTGATGTGGCCCGTCTCGTCGAGCCCGGCCCGGGCCTCGACCACCACCTCGGCGCGGTTCGGCGCCTGGGTGAACTCGTCGGCCCGCGTCCACTGGAGCAGCACCGGACGGCCCACGGCCTTCGAGAGCCGCGCGGCTTCGAGCGCGGCGTCGCCGCTGCTGTTCCGTCCATAGGTGCCGCACGTGAGCTGCGGCAGGACGTGCACCCGCTCTTCGGGCCAGCCGAGACCGGCGGCGATCTCGGTGCGGAGCGCAAAGGGCCGCTGCGTCCCGGTATAGAGGGTCGCGCGGTCTCCGCTCACGTCGGCCACGGCGGCGCTCGGGCCGATCGGGGCGTTGGAGATGTGGGGCACGACGTAGGTCGCCTCGATGACCCGCTGCGCCTGGGCCGCCCGGGCCAGCGCCTCGTCCGTCGCGCCGTCGTCGCGCAGCACCACGTCCACGCCCTGGGCCTCCGCCGGGCTCTCGGGCATCTCCCAGTCCGCCTCGAGGGCCTGCACCGCGGCCAGGGCCTGCTCGTCCCGCTCGGCCACGACCCCGACGAAGTCGCCCTCGTGCACCACCGCGACCACGCCGCGCATGCCGCGCGCCTCGCTGTCATCGAGCGAGCGCAGCCGCGCGCCGCGCACCGGCGGATGCAGCACCTGGCCGCGGAGCATGCCCGGCAGGCGCAGGTCGGCGACGAAGCGTGACTTGCCGGTCACGATGCCGCGGGCCTCGATGCGCCGCGCCGACTGGCCGATCCAGCGCCGGGCCGCGGGGGCCTTGCAGGGCGCGTCCTCGGGGATGGGTCCGGAGAGGGGGGCGTCCTCGATCAGCGCGGGATAGGCCAGGACCCGGCCGTCTGGCTTGCACCGGACCTCGCCCTGCCCCGTCTCGAGCTGTTCCTTCGCCACGCTCCATTTGCGGCTCGCCCGCTCGAGCAGGAGGACGCGGGCCCAGGCCGCGGCCAGCTGCAGCGCCCGGCCGTCGGCGTGGAGCGACATGCTGCCGTAGGTCCCGATGTCCCAGGGCACGAGGTCGGTGTCGCCCAGGATGACCTTCACCCGCTCGATCGGGACGTCGAGCTCGTCGGCGACGAGCTGGGCGAAGGCGGTGCGGATGCCCTGGCCGTACTCGACCTTGCCCGACAGGGCGAGGACCGTGCCGTCGGGCTCGATGCGGATCCGGCTCTCGAGGGGCGGGCTCATGAGCGCTCTCCGCACGCCCGGCGAACCGCCTGGACGGCCCGCAGGTACACGCCGCAACGGCAGAGGTTGCCGGCCAGCGCCTCGCGGATCTCGCCCTCGGTGGGGTGTGGCGTCCGGTCGAGGAGGGCCACGGCCGAGATCATCATCCCGCTCGTGCAGTAGCCGCACTGGAGCGCGTCCTCTTCGAGGAACGCCTCCTGGACCGGGTGCAGGCACTCGCCCTTCGCCAGGCCCTCGACCGTGGTGATCTTCTTGCCCACCGCCTCCTCGACACCCACCAGGCACGAGGCCACGACCTGGCCATCGGTGAGCACGTAACAGGCGCCGCACCGTCCCCGGCCGCACCCAAAGCGGGCCCCGGTCAGATCGAGGTCATCCCGCAGCACACTGAGGAGGTTCGTGCTGCGAGGGACGTTCACCTCGCGCACCTCTCCGTTGACCTCCAGCTTGTAACGCATCAACCGTTCCTCCTTCGCCCGAGCCCCGCGCCCCTCATTCGAACACCTGCACGACGCCCGAGATGTTCTCTTCGCCGTGGCCCTGCCGCTGGGCCTGGGCATAGACCTCGCGGACCGCGGCACAGACCGGCGTCGCCGCCTGGACCTGCGCGGCGGCCTCGAGCACGTAACGAAAGTCCTTCTCGACCAGGTTCACGGGGAAGAGCGGGGCGAAGGCGCGGGCGGCCATCTGCGCACCGACGCCCTGCAAGGCCGGGCTCGCGATCGGCATCTTGCCGAGGAGCTCGATGGCGCTCTTCGGATCCAGGCCGGCCCGGCGCACCATCCCGACGATCTCGGCCAGGGCCGCTACCTGGCACCCGAACAGCGCGTTGACCGCGAGCTTCAGGATGGTTCCGCTGCCCGCCGGTCCCACGTGGTGCAGGGTTCCCCCCAGGGCCGCGAGGATCTCGCGCGCCGCCGCCACCGGGGCTTCGGCGCCGCCGACGAGGTAGATGAGCGCGCCGGCCTCGGCCTGCGGCCGCGAGCCCACGACGGGCGCGTCGAGGAGCTCGGCGCCGCGCCCCGCGACCGCTTCGCCGAGCTGACGCACCCAGGACGGGGTCACGGTGCTCGACTCGATGGCGATGGCGCCCTTGCGCAGGCCCGCGACGGCGCCGCTCTTCGGATCGTCCGGATCGAGCCACAGCGCGCGGGAGGCCGCGTCGTCGGTGACCATGCTGATGACGATGTCGCAGCGCTCGGCCGCCTCGCGCGGCGAGCCGGCCCACGCCGCGCCCTCGCCTTCGAGCGCCTGGGCCCGTTCGCGCGTGCGGTTGTAGACCACCACCTTGTGACCGGCCTTGAGCAGCCTCTTGGCCATCCGGGACCCCATGGCCCCGATTCCCAGTATGGCGACGGATTTCATCTCGCTTCCCGTTCTCCTCTCATGAGTGTGCCCGCCTGTTCGTATCTCCCGAGGCCGAGCAGGGCCTCGGCGTTGCCGCGACGGATCGCCTTCAGCTCGGCGGGCGAGAGCCGTGCGTCCTCGAGGTACGTCATGCACGCGCAGAAGCTCGGCCCCTGCAGGAAGGGGAAGTCCGTCCCGAGGAGCAGGCGCTCGGCGCCCAGCGAATCGACGGCGCAGCGCAAGGCCGCGGGGTGCAGGTTGACGGTGTCGTACCAGAGCCGGCGCAGCTGCTCCCGGAGCGTCCCCTCGAAGGGGAGCGAGCCCTGCCGCCGCTCCCGCTCCCCGTAGAACTCGAGGCGCTCGAGCAAAAACGGCAGCGTGCCGCCGAGGTGCGACACGATGACGCGCATGCGCGGGTAGCGTGTCAGCATGCCGGAGAGCACGAGGCGCAGCGCGGCGATGGTGTCCTCGAACACGGCCCCGATCATCCAGGTCAGGCCGAGATCGATCGTGTGCGGCCCGGTCCCGGTCCCCACGGGGTGGAGGAACAGCACGCCGGCCCTGCGATCCAGCTCCTCGAAGAAGGGGGCGAACGCGGGCTCGTCGAGTGGATGGCCGGCCACCGAGCACCCGAGCGTGATGCCGAGCATGCCGAGGTCGTCGAGGCAGCGGCGCATCTCGGCCAGCGCGGCGTCCATGTGGGGCAGCGGCACCGTGCCGAAGGCGGCCAGGCGCCGGGGGTGGGAGCGGCACACGTCGGCGTAGGCGTCGTTGGCCAGGCGGGCGGCCTCGGTCGCGAGCTGCCGATCGGCGAAGTCGGGGGTGAGGATCCCCACCGACAGGACCTGCCGATCGACGCCGTTCTCGTCGAGGAGCCGGAGGCGCTGCGCGACCGTGAGCTCGGGAGCGCTCCGCACCGCGGCGGCCAGGGGGCTGCCCATGTCGGCCATGCGGTCCACCCAGGGGCGCGGATAGTAGTGCGCGTGGACGTCGATGGCCCGGCTCATGACGGCATCTTCAGGACCGGCTTGATGGTGCGCCCGGCCTTCATGTCGGCGACGGCCTCGTTGATCTCCGACAGGTCATACGTCTTGATGAGACGATCGAAGGGGAACCAGCCCCCCTCGTGGAGGGACACGAGCTTGCGGAGGAAGACGCGCGGCACGGCCGAGCCCTGGATGATCCCCACCAGGCTCGCCGCGCGGGTGAAGATCTCGGACGGGGCAAAGGGATACTTCTGGCCGAGGTGGGGGGCGATCACCATGCCGCATTGGCCCCCGGACACGAGCGACTGGATGGCCGCATCGAGGGCCTGCTCGTTGCCCGAGGTCTCGAGCGCAAACTCGACGCCGCCGCGCGTGATGTCGCGGATGTGCGCCGCCACCTCCCCCGACCTGGCGTCCACCACGTGGGTGGCGCCGAGCTCGAGCGCCAGGTCGAGCCGCTCGGGGACGATGTCGACGGCGATGAGCGGCGATGCGCCCACGAGACGCCCCGCCATCACGGCGCTGAGCCCGACCGCGCCCGCGCCGAACACGGCGAGGCTCTCCTGCACCGAGACCCGGAACGTGTTCAGGATGGCGCCGGCGCCCGTTTGCACGCCGCAGGGGATGGCGGCGAGCCGCTGGCTCTCGATGTTCTCCCGCGCCGCCGGGAAGGGCACGACGGCCCGTTCGAGCGTGATGGAGTGGGTGGCGAACGAGGACTGTTGAAAGAAGGCGCCCGAGGCCGGCTGGCCGCGCAGCGTGATCGTCCGGGTGCCGTCGAGCCGGGTCCCACCGAACGCCAGCTCCATGTGCTTCCCGCAGAGGTAGGGCTCACCGCGCTCGCACCGCGGACAGGAGCCGCAGAAGGGGTACGACATGACGACCCGATCGCCGGGGTGGACCCGGGTCACCCCTGCGCCGACCGCCTCGACGACGCCTACGCCCTCGTGGCCGAGGATGGCAGGGAGGCGCATCCGCTCGCGGGCCAGGAGGTCGGTGTGGCAGATGCCCGAGGCCTCGTTGCGAACCAGGACCTCATCGGTCCGGAGTGTGTCGAGCTCGATGGGTTCGATGGAAAATCGTGCGTGCGGCTCGCATAGGACCGCCGCCATTGCCTTCGTGGCCATTGCCGTCTCCTCTCTCGTTCTCTCGTTCCTTCACGGGAGACGTTCGCAAGCGCCTTGCCAACTCCACGCGTCGTCGGAAGTGAGCGGCCCCGGCGGCCCCGGGCGTGTTCGCTGCCGTTCGAGAGACGGCTGGCTCGAGGGAGACGTCACCGTGACGTCTCCGCGAGTTTGTTCGACAGATGAACGATCAGCGGTCGCCGAAACCCCGCGGTTCTCATCCGCTCCTCTATAAAAGCCGCGGTTCTCCTGCTTCGTCGCAACGCTCACGAGCGCCTCGAACGACGGCACGTCGATTGCTCTGGCTGTGCGCGAATTCGCGACGCCTCGGTTTCCGGACGGCGAGGGGGCCGGCCGAGTCGTCGCGCAGCTTCTTCATCACACGGGAGAACGTATGAACCAGCTCGACGACATCCGTTCCGACGCCCTGCGCTTGGGGCAGGGACGCTCGGACCTCATCGCCGGTTACCTCAAACCGGGAGAGACCATCGAAGGCTTTGGCTACGGCGGGAGTGAGTCGCTCACCATGTTCCTGCGCCGGGGCGACGGCGACCTCATCGTCCGCAAGATCCTGAGCGAGCGGCTCGTCACGCCCCGCTGGGATCGCGGGGGCCGGGGCGTCATGCTCCCGCCCCACATCAAGGCGCGGCGCCAGATGGAGTTTCTCCGCGGCCTGCCGCCCTCGGTGCAGCCCTACTTCCCCCTGATCCTCGACGTGTCCGAGCGGGGCCACGCGCCCGGCGCGGGGGACGGCGCGGCGAGCGGCGAGCCCCACGAGTTCGTCTACGACATGTCCTTCGTGCCCGGGATGGAGGTGAGCCAGTTCGTGCGCAAGTACCGGCCGGCGCCGATCACCGTGGCCCTCCTGTACGCCGAGATCTTCCGCCTGCTCCGCGAGCGGGTGCACACCCACCGGCGACGCATGCCGCGGCGGCCCACGCTCGAGGCGTCCTACTTCAGCAAGATCGAGAAGCGCCTCGCCCTCGCCGCCTCCACGGCGCCCAAGACGTTCAACGACCAGCTGCTCGAGTGCGACGAGATCGTCCTCAATGGGAGGAAGCAGCGCAACGTGCGGGCGCTCCTCAAGACCCTCCGTGAGAACGAGCGGTACCGCGAGGTGCTGGAGCCCTTCTTCCACTCGCTGGTGGTCGGCGACACCAACACCGAGAACGTCAAGATCGGCAACCTCGAACCCTTGCTGCAGGCGCACGCCGGGCGCTCTGTCCGGGATCGCCCCTTCACCTGGGAGGACCTCGAGTTGCGGTTCCTCGACCCCCGCGCCATCGGCTACCACGAGGACGGCGTCGACACGGGCGCCGACGATCCGATGTACGACAACAAGCCCTGGCACAACTCGCTCGGGCACTACGACCTCATCCACGGCGAGCACTTCGAGCTCGAGTACCGCGATACCGGTGACGCGGGCCTCCCGTCGCTCCGGATCCACTTTCACGAGGACAACGCCTACGCTGACTCCTATCGCGGCATCGGCCGGTACTTCGCCGAGGTCATGACCACGGCCTGGCACCTCGACGACCCGGACTCCGACGTGCGACGCGCGGATCCCTACTGGCTCATCCGTTTCGCTTTCCTCATGGGCACCCACTTCCTGGCCATGCCGCCGTTCCACCTCGGCAAGACCGAGGACGGCGAGCTCATCGACGACGCGCGGTACCAGCGTCGGCCGCTGGCGATCTACGCGGAGGGCATCCGCTGGATGAACCTGGCCCTCGACATGCTGGAGGGCCGCGTGCAGAGCTACCTCGGCCTCCCGGTCCCCCAGATCGGCGAGCCTCCGGCGGCGAGCGATGAGTACGCCCCCGCGCGCCTGGCGGTCGGGTGATGGAGCGCGCCGTGCAAGCCGCGAACGAGCTGTGTGTGTTCTCCACGCCCTGGCACTGGGTGGTGCATGGCCTCGGGCTCGGCCAGCGGCCGACCGGGTTCGACGTCGAGCAGGCCGAGCGGGTGAGCGCGCTCAACCGGGCCCTCCTGCGGCGCTTCCGGGACCCCTTCCAGGTGTTCGTCCATGAGCTGGTGAAGACCCTCCAGGCGCACTGTGAGGCCTCCGCCGGGGGGCTCGATCCTTGGAAGTCCGCCGCGCACGGCCCCCTGGACGACGCCCGGCGGGACGCCGAAGACAAGGCGCGCACGCAGCTGGTCCGGAGGATCACGTACATCGAGGACCCGATCGCGCACGCCCGGGCCTGCGCGCTGCTCGTCGAGAGTTTTCATACGTTGTCGCTCACGCTGGATCCTTCCCGGACGGCCGATGCCTTGCTGCGAGAGTCCGTGGCCACGGCCTCGTACCGCCTGACCATGACGCCGGCGGCGAGCGAGGAGGCGCGGTACGAGAGGCTGCACCTCCTCGCCGGTCTCTTCCTGGCCGCCGGGCGGGCCGGATGGGGCGACCTCATGGCGGCGCCCTCGCGCACGGAGCCGCAGGGGCTCGCGGCGGCGTGGCGCCTGCTCGGCTCGCTCTCGGATCCCTTCTACCGCGGCCGCGGCGCCGCCATCTTCTTGACCATCCTGGGTCTCGTCGATCCGGGAGCGGCGACCTCCGCGGAGGTCGAGGAGGGGCTCCGGTCGCTCCTCAACCTCCTCGACGCCGAGTTCCAGCGCGCCCCCGAGCGCGCCTCGGATGGCGTGCACGAGGGCCGGGACTATCGGTTCTTTCCCCTGTCCCTCGCGCTCATCGCCATGAGTGTGCTCGGTCGCCGCGACCTGCTCCATTACAAGAGGGACTGGCTCGACCTCGCCGGGGCCGAGATCGAGCGGCTGACCCCGGCGTCGCGCGCCTCGCAAGCGCTGTTCTACGTCGCGGCGCTGCGGAGCCTCGACGCGCTCGAGACCCATGTCCCCGCGCCCGCGGCCTGGTTCGGCCGGGTGACCGAGGCCTATCTCGGCGCGACCGATGGCCGCCGCGTCGATGATTACCTCCGCTGCACCTACCTCGTGCACCTCGCCGAGCAGCTCGGCCTGGGCGCGGCCGTGCCGCCCCGGATCGGCGAGATCCTCGCGGGCAGCGTGGCGCGCATCGGTCGCTCGGAGTCCCCGCGCACGAACCCCTATGACTCGGGCTTCATGACCCTGGCCTATGCCCTGTCCACCCTGCGGGCCGGAGGACCTGCCACGGCACCGTGGACCAGGCCCACGGACCTGGCCAGGGCCGTGGGCCGCATCGAGGCCGATCCGCACGGCACGGCCCTCCATCTGCCCCGGCTGAACATGGCCTTGATCGACGCCGCCCTGCGGCTTCGGTCCCCCGTATCAGGAACCCCACGCTGCTGAAACGCCCATTCACAAAGAGAAAGGAGAGAACCCACATGTTTTTGACCCCCCAGTTCCCCCCTCTGCGCCGCCTGCGCCTCGCGCTGCGCCACGCGCTCGCCGCGCTCTTCTTCGTGCCCCTGTTCGCCGCCGCCCCGGGCCTGGCGCATGCCGGCGCCGACCGGTCGGGGGCCGTGTACGTCATGAACAACGACGCCCAGGGCAACGCCGTGCTGGTCTTCGAGCGCGCGCCGGATGGTGCGCTCGTCGCGTCGGGCTCCTATCGCACCGGCGGACGGGGCACGAGCGGCGCCCTCGAATCGCAGGGGGCCCTCCGCTTGAGCCACGACCAGCGCTGGCTGTTCGCCGTCAACGCCGGCAGTAACGAGATCTCGGTCTTCGCGGTCCAGCCGGGCGGCCTCCGGCTCGTCGACAAGGTGGCCTCGGGCGGCGACGTGCCGATCAGCCTCACCGCCTGCAGGCACCTGCTGTACGTCCTCAACGCGGGTGGCGGCGGCAACATCACCGGCTTCTACCTCACGCCGAGCGGCAGGCTGTATCGCATCCCGGGTTCCACCCGGCCGCTCAGCAACCGGGGCGTGGGTCATGCACCGACGCCGGCCGAGATCTCGTTCAGCCCCGACGGCCGGCAGCTGGTGGTGACCGAGCGCACGAGCAACCTGATCCTGACCTATGCGGTCGGCGCCTTCGGCCTCCCTTCTGCGCCGGTCGCGCACCGGTCGTCGGGCGAGATGCCGTTCGGCTTCGAGTTCACGCCGGGCGGCGCCCTGGTGGTCTCGGAGTCTTTCGGCGGAGCCCCGGGGGCCGGGGCGGTCTCCTCCTATGCTCTCGGTCGCGGCGGCCTCCAGGTGATCAGCCCGTCAGTGCCGAGCCACCAGTCGGACACCTGCTGGGTCGCCATCACCGGCGATGGGAGATACGCCTACGTGACCAACACGCTGAGTGGCTCCGTCACCGGGTATCAGGTGGGACGGGACGGTAGCCTGACCCTCCTGAGCGCCGATGGCCGCACCGGGGACACGGGCGGCAAGGACAGCCTCCCCATCGACGCCGCCTTCAGTGGCGGCAGTCGGTACCTCTACGTGCTCAACTTCGGCACGCACAACGTCATCGCCTATGAGGTCGGCGAGGACGGCAGCCTGCTCCCCGTGGACGAGGCCAGCGTCCCCGCCAACTCCGTGGGTATCGCCGCCCGCTGAAGCACCCTCTTCCCCGCCTCCTGGCCCAGCCGTTGCTTGGGAGCGAGCCGAGCC
This sequence comes from Polyangia bacterium, assembly GCA_036263495.1. Taxonomy (GTDB): domain Bacteria; phylum Myxococcota_A; class Polyangia; order Palsa-1104; family SHYY01; genus DATAGU01. The sequence continues at coordinate 28,324 of DATAGU010000216.1, forward strand.
ATCGCTTGCTCCCTCTCTCAACCGGCGTAATCTCCTTCCAGGAGGACGGGCCATGAACCACCGGCATCCCCTTGTTTTCTGGTCTCTGTTCACCCTCGTCGGCGGGTTGGGAGCACCAGGCTGCGCCCCCCACCCTCCGTCCTCCGGTGTCGAAGATCCGGCGCTGCCGCGTCCGAACTTCGGCACCACGGTCAGCCAGGAGGAGGCGCCTCCCCCGCTCAGCGGAGGCACGCTGCTGGTCCTGTCCGAGGGCCGCATGGCCGTGGCCGCGGACCCGGATCGCGACCGCGTGTCCCTCGTCGATCTCGAAGCGGGCACGGTGCGCGAGATCCGGCTCACGTCCGGCGATGAGCCCGGGCGCCTGGTCGCCGACGCCGCGAACCGGGTCCACGTGGCGCTCCGGCGCAGCGGTCAGCTGGTGACCCTCGATCCCGTGGCCGGTGCGGTGCTCGATCGCCGCCCTGTGTGCCCTGCCCCCCGCGGCCTGGTCTACGACGCCGAGGCGGATGCGCTGCATGTCGCCTGCGCGGGCGGCGAGCTCGTGACCCTGCCCGCGGCCGGCGGCCCGGCGGTGCGCACCGTGCGCCTGGAACCGGATCTGCGGGACGTGCTCGTCGCGGGGCCGAGCCTCATCGTCAGCCGCTTCCGCAGCGCCGAGCTCTTGACCGTCGACCGGGCGACGGGCGTCCTCGAGTTCCGGACCCAGGATTCGGAGTTCTACGTCTCGCCGCGCATCCGCGGCGGCATTCCCTTTGCCCCCGGGGTGGCCTGGCGCGTCATCCCCGGTCCGGACGGCACCGCCCTCATGCTGCACCAGCGGGCGCAGGCCTTCCGCGTCGTCGTCGGCCGCGGCGGCTACGGCGGCGAGAAGCTCGACCTCTGCGGCGGCGGCGTGGTGCACAGCGCGCTGACCCTGTTCGGGGCCACCGCGTCCCCCCTGACGATGCCCCACCTGCCCCTCGCCACCCTGGCGATCGACGTGGCGCTCTCGCCCGAGCGGAAGAACTTCGCCGTGGTCAGCCCGGGCAACACCTACAACGCCGGCCTGCCCACCCTCTACTTCGGCTCGCTCATCGACTTCGCCCAGTCGAACGAGTGCGAAAACAGCGCCCTGCGTGCCCTCGGCACCGAGGGTCGGCAGCCGGTCGCGGTGGCGTTCGTGAACGAGACCGACGCGGTGGTGCAGATGCGCGAGCCGGCCGAGCTGTGGGTGCTCCGCAACCTCGGCCAGTACTCGCAGCGGATCGTGCTCGGGGGCGCGAGTCGCCGCGACACCGGGCACGACGTCTTCCACAGCAACTCCGGCGCGGGCGTGGCGTGCGCCTCCTGTCACGCCGAGGGCACCGATGACGGCCGGGTCTGGGACTTCAGCACCGGCCCGCGGCGCACCCAGGCTCTGCATCGCGGCCTCCTCGCCACGGCGCCGTTCCACTGGTCGGGCGACCTGCCGGATCTGCCGCACCTCATCGATGAGGTGCTGGTCGGGCGCATGTCAGGGCCGCGGCTCGATGCCGGGCAAGAGACCGTGCTCGGACGCTGGCTGGATCGTCTCCCGCCGCAGGCCGTCTCGCCGCCGGCCGATCCCCAGGCCGTGGAGAGGGGGCGCCTCCTGTTCCAGGACGCGGCCGTGGGCTGCTCGAGCTGCCACAACGGGCCGGCGTTCACCAACAACGCCACCGTCGACGTGGGCACCTACGGAGGGCCGTTCCAGGTGCCCTCGCTCCTCGGCGTGGGCGGCCGGGCGCCGTATCTGCACGACGGCTGCGCCAGGACCCTGCGGGAGCGTTTCGTCCCCCGGTGCGGCGGCGGGGATCGCCACGGTCACACCTCGCAGCTCAGCGAGGCCGAGATCGGGGATCTCGTCGCCTATCTGGAGACGCTCTGAGGATCGAAGTCTGACCCCGCCCAGCCCGGGGCCTGACCTCGCCGTTCGGATCAGGAGGCTTCGCCCTCCCAGAGACCGAGCTCGACGAGCCGCGCGTGCTCGCGCGAGTGGGCCAAGAAGCGGCGGCGCGCCTCGGCGTCGGGGATCTGGGCGGCGTGATGCGCGAGTGTGCGTCTGGCCTCCGCGAACGCGCTCCGGGCCGCTTCCTCTTGTCCGAGGGCCTGCCACACCTCGGCCGCGGTGAGGTGCAACTTGGTGTCGAGGAGCCCCGCGCCGCCCTGCGCCGCGAGCTGTGCGAGCCCCGCCCGCACGGCCACCTCGGCCTCGGCGAGCCGATCTTGCGCGAGCAGGATGCGGCCGAGGAGGGCGTAGAGCAGGGGGCGCCCCGCGGGCGCGTTCTCGAGGAGCTGGAGCGTCTGGCGCGCCGTCGCCTCCGCCTGATCGAGCCGGCCCTCGTCGATCCGCATGATGACCAGGGCGATATGGGCCAGTCCCCCCCAGATCCCCTGTATCGCCGGGTTGCTCGCCGCCGCCTCCGCCATGGCGTGCGCCAGGGTTCGGTGCTCGACGTGATGGAGGCCGCCCACCTCGGCCAGCGCGAAGCCGCACAGCGCCTGCGTGGCGAGCCGCATGATCACTTCTCCGGAGCGCTCGAAGGAGTCGAGCATCTCGCGATAGAGCGCCAGGCCCCGCTCGATGTCGCCGAGCAGGAGGAGGCCGACCGCGGTATGGCAACGCCCGTTCGCGCCGTTGTACCGATCGCCCGCCGCGGCGAAACACTCTATCGCCACCTGCGCCGCGCTGCAGTACCCCCAGGCATGGCCTTCGAGGCACAGCTGGTACCAGAGCGTGCTCAATTCGAGCAGTCCTCGGGCGCGTGGCTCATGGAGGCCGAGGCGGTTCGAGATCTCGCGCAATCGATCGAGGAACACGGTCGCGGTGGTGCGTAGGCCCAGCATCGACGCGAAGCCGCTCCCCATCAGGGCCGGATCCAGGAAGGACTTCTCGGCCCCGGGCCAGATGGGCGTGGTGGTGAGCAGCTCGAGGTGCTGGAGGAGTCGCTGGCGCTGGTTCTGGAACCCGGCCAGCGCCATGGCCACGCCCTGGAGTGACACCCATCCCGGGCTGCCCGCCGGGAGCAGCTCGAACGCCGGCAGGATCGCCTGGTCCGCGGTCGAAAAATTTCCCAGCAGGAGATGCGCCCAGCCCTCGCTGGATCGCAAGGTGCCGAGCAGCTCGCCGCGGGCGCCGCAAGCCGCGCCCTGCGCCACGTGAGCGAGCGCCCCCCGGAGGTCGCTGTTCGCGAGCGCCTGCTGGGCGGCGCGGGAGTAGTGCACGGCGGCTCGTTCGGGCCGGCCGCCGCGCCGGTAGTGCTCGGCCAGGACCAGGGGATCGTTCTCGCCCGAGCGCTCGAGGTAGGCCGCCACCAGGCGATGGCCCAGGCGCCGGTCCTCCTCGCTCATGAGGCCGTAGGCCGCGTCGCGCAGGAGCGAGTGGCGGAAGGCGAACTGCCGCTCGCCCGTGGCCCGGTTCTCGCCGCGGAAGACCAGCACCTCGCCGTCCACGAGGGCGCCGAGGGCGCGCTCGATCTCCTGCTCGTGGCGGTCGCCGCCGAGGAGGGCATGCACGCCCCTGCCCCAGAAGCTGTCGCCGAACAGGCTGGCCATGCGCACGAGCCGCCGCGCCATCGGCGTGAGCCGCTCGAACCGCGCCTGCAGCATGGCCAGCACGGTCTCGGGCAGCTCGTCGCCCCGCCCCTCGGCCACGGCCCGGATGAGCTCCTCGAGGAACAGCGCGTTGCCCGCGGCCTGCATGACGATGCGATCGATGGTCTCGGCCTCGAGCGCGGTGCGCGCCCCCAGCACGCGCTGGACCAGCTCGACGCTCGCCTTGCGCGTGAGCCCCTGGAGCCGCAGCTCCTGCGTGTTTCGCTCGCCCCAGAGCCGGGGGAACATCTCCTTCAGCTCGGGCCGCGCCAGGCCGAGCACCGCCAGGGGCTGCTCGGGCAGGTCGCGCAGCGCCGCCTCTACCAGGCGCAGCGTCGAGGCGTCGCTCCAGTGCAGATCCTCGAGGATGAGGAGCACCGGCTTGTGGGCGCACTCGGCGGCGAGGAAGGCGGTGAAGGCCGCGGCCACCTGATCGCTCATCACCCGCGGATCCTCGCGCGCGGCCCGCAGCCGGGCGCTCTCGCCATCCGGGAAGTGCAGGCCGCACAGCTCGCCGAGGAACTCGGCCACCTGGGGGCGCTCCATCGGGGGGAGGTTGCGGCCGACACGCTCGCTGAGCCGGGCGCGCTGCTCGGCCTCATGGGAGGGATCATGCTCGTCGCGGCTGCCGCGGATGCCGCACAGCTCGCGCAGGGCGTGGCCGAGGATCCCGTAGGCCGTCCCGGCCCGCATGGGATCGCCGCGCCCGAGCCAGATGGACACCCTCGTCCCGCGCTCCTCGATCCGCCGCACGAACTCCTGCCGCAGCCGCGATTTGCCCACGCCCGAGGGCGCGGTCACGAGGAGCGCCTGCGCGATCGGCTCCTCGAGCGAATGCGTGAGCCAGCTCTCGAGCAAGTGGAGCTCCCGCTCGCGCCCGAGGCACGGCGTCACCGTGCCGAGGAGCGGGCGCAGCTCGTCGCGGCCGCTCCTCTCGCCCCGGCGGAGCGCGCGCGGGCCGCGCGGGCCCTCGATCGATTGCACCTGGAAGCGCATATCGAGGAGCCGCGCGCTGAGCTCGTCGACCCAGGGCCCACCCGGATCGTCCTCTCCACGCCCGGCGGGTGCGTCGAGGAGCGCGAGCGCCCGCACGAGCGCTTCGTCGACGAGCTGCGCCCCCGAGGCCACGCCGTACGCGGTCACGAGCGCCAGCTCCCAGGTGGGCGTCCGGGGGTCTACGGGCTGCGCCGGCCGGTCGGGGCCCTGGGACGACAGCTGGGACCGCAGCGCCAGGGCCAGCCGCGCGGCTTGCGCGGCCACGTCCATCATGGTCTGCCGCCCCTGATGCACGAGCGCGATCAGGGAGCCATCGAGGAGCGGGTCGATCTGCACGCCAAAAGAGGCCCGCAGATCCTCCAGCGCCTCTGGTGACAGGGCCTCTGGAGGCTGGGCCGGTGGCGCCGGCGGCTCTGCCGGGGACGCCGGCCCCTCCGCGGGGCCACCGATCGCCGGGGGGGCTCCCTGCAGGAGAGGGCGGGCCAGCACGAGGCACAGCAGCCTCCGTTCCCCCACCGCCAGCACCGTCGGCTTCGCCCCGAGCGTGAGCCCGAGCTGCGTCGGCGTGAGCTCGATCCGGGAGAGCGCCTCGAGCAGGGCCTGGCCGTCGGGAGGCCGCTCCAGGGGATGCTTGGCCAGCATGCGCCCGACCAGCTGCGCGAGCGCTTCGGGCAGCTCCGGGCAGAGCTGTCGCAGCGGTGGCAGCTCCTGGAACAGGATCTGCGCCAGCACGGCCCTGGCGTCCCCGCCCTGGGCCGGCTGCCAGGGAGCGATCCCGGTCAAGCACTCGAGGAGCACGCAGCCGAGCGAGAACACGTCCGCGCTCGGCGAGCCGCGCACCTGCCCGCGCGCCTGCTCCGGCGCCACGTACCGCAGCGCCTCGATGATCCGATGGGACGCCGTGGCCGTAGTCCAGGCCGGGTTGCGGCTGACCACCCCGAACCCGGTCAGCACCACCCGCTCGGGTCTCCCCTCCTGGTTCGAGGGGAGGAGGAGGCGACTCGGCCGCAGGTCGCCGTGGGCCAGGCCCTGATCGTGCGCTACGGCCAGCGCCTCGGCCGCCGCGCGCAGGAGGGCCAGGCATTCGCCGATCGACAAGGGTTGAGAGCGCAGCCGATCCTCGAGGCACTCGCCCTCGATCCACTCCGTGGCCAGGAACAGGAGCCCCTCGCCTTTGCCCTCGCCGTGCGAGATCCGGCCGTGGGCCACGTGGGTCTCGAACCCGGGATGGCGCAGCTCGGCCAGCATCTTGGCCCCGAGCAGGAACCGCTCCGCCTCCTGGGTGTGCGAATCGGCCCACAGGACCCGCAGCACGACGGGACAGTCTCGCTCGAGGTCGCGCGCACGATAGACCCCGTCCTCCCGGTCTTCATCGAGCCTTGTCTCCAGCTCGAATCGCCCGGCCACGATCGTGCCGTCACTCGGTGCCAGGGCCCTCATGTACTCTCTGGATCCTGTATGGGCGGGGAAGAGGCCCCATCGATTGATGGGTTCCCATGCCTCCGCCGATCAAGACCATGGTCGGGGAGACTTATTTCGCAGTCAAGCGGATCTACGGAACTTGAAGAGGACTCGGAGGGCTCGAGGCGTGGGCCAGGCCGGCGTCCGGCTGGCTCGGATGCTGATCCGGACTAGTGAGAGGCGGACGGTTTGGCGTTGCCGTTGGGCTTGGCCTTGGACTTGGGCCTGAGGGATGCCCCCGGGCCCCCGGGCGAGCCGAGCGAGAGCTCCTGTGCCATGGTGGAGGCCACGCCGCCCAGGCGGGTGATGAGATCGGCGTACTGCGCGGCGCTGAGGTGCAGCGAGGCGTTGACCATGGCCCCTTCTTCGGCGATGCGCAGGTTGTCGAGCAACGGGCGCAGCCCGAGCAACGCCACCATCGGGTTGCGTCCCACCTCCTCGAGCGTCGCCCGCAGCGCCGCCGCGGCCGACTGTGCGTCGGCCTCGCTCGCGCAGCGCCCGATCATGCGCGCGTCGACACCGCCCGAGGCGCCGGCGCCATTGGCGGCCCCGATGGCGAGCGAGCCGGCCATCTCATCGAACTTGGACAGCGCCGGCATGGCGCGGCTGAGGTCGGCCCGCTGCTGGTCGCTCATGTGGAGCCAGCCAAAGAGGGCGGGCCCGCGTCCTCCGCTCGCGCCCACCCGACCGAGGAGCGCCGCGGCCGGTCCATCGACCAGCGAGGAGGCCTGACCCTTGCCAGGCCCGCTCGAGAGTTCGATGGCGCGGGTGAGGTCGTGGCGCAGCCCCATCACGAGGCGATCGCCCGGCAGCACCGCGTAGCTGTCCACCTTGCCGCGCCGGATGGTGACGTCCTTGTAGGGGACGCTGCGCATCGGACCCTGCAGCTGTTTCTCGAGCAGCTGGGCGTCGACCGGCAGGTCCGCCACGAGGATCCCACCGGGCGCCTCGCTGCCGTTGTGCGGCGGCACGAAGCCGGCCGCCACCTGGCCGAGCTTGTCCGGATCGGCGCCGATCTCCTTGAGCTGCGGCCGCGTGGCGTCCAGCATCATCTGGACGACGGCGGGCGGCGCGGTGGCGCGCAGCTGGGGGACGTCGATGACGATGAGGCCCGGCATCCCCGACGGCAAGAGGCGCGCCACCGGCGTCGCCGGGGTCGCGTGCGCCTTGCTGCCGAGCAGCCAGTAGCCGAGCGCCAGCGCCCCGAGCACCGCGACCGCCACCACGGCGATGAGGAGCGGGGCGTTCTTGCGCGCGGCCGTAGGGGGCGGGGGGAGCTGGGCCACGGTCTGGGTGACGGGAGAGGTCGGGGCCGAGGACGGCATGTGGAGGGCCGGCAGCCCGAGGACGCGGCGCAGATCGTTTTGCAGCTCCGCCGTGCTCGGGTAGCGCTGATCGCGCTTCTTCTCGAGCAGCTTGAGCACGATGCGGTCCATCTCCGGCGAGATGCCGAGCCCGGGCGAGTGCTGTGAGGGGGGGGTGGGGACGGTCTTGAGGTGCGCGCTGATCATCTCGGCCGGCGTGCGCGTGTTGAAGGGCAGCGAGCCGGTGAGCATCTCGTAGGAGAGCACGCCGAGCGCGTAGAGATCGCTCCGGCCGTCGAGCTCCTGCCCCATGAGCTGCTCGGGGGACATGTATTCGACGGTGCCCAGCGTCTGCCCGGCCGCGGTCAGGGCCGGCCCGCCCTGCAGGTTCGAGCCGCGCGCGATCTTGGCGATGCCGAAGTCGAGCACCTTCACGTAGTCGCGATCGTTCTGGCGCTCGGCGAGGAGGATGTTCTCCGGCTTGATGTCGCGGTGGACGATGCCGTGCTGGTGCGCCTCGCCGAGCGACTGCGCGGCGCCGTCGAGGATGTGGGCCACGCGCAGCATGGGGATGGGTCCGCGCGAGATCTCCGAGTGCAGCGAGCGGCCTTCCACCAGCTCCATGGCGAGGTAGAAGATCCCCGCCTCATCCTGATCGAAGTCGTAGATCTGGACGGTGTGGCTGTCCTTGAGCACCGAGGCGGCCTGCGCCTCCCGCCGGAAACGGGCGACCACCTGCGGCTCGCGCGCCATGCGCGGGTGAAGGACCTTGAGCGCGCACACGCGCCCCATCTGCTGGTGCTCGGCCCGGTAGACCGCGCCAAACCCCCCTTCGCCCAGCCGATCCTTGATGCGGTACCGGTTGTGGATGACCTTGCCGATGAGATCGATCTCGCCGGGCTCGTGGCCGGGGGCGGTGGGATCGACGTTGTCGTAATCGCTCGTCGCGGGTTTCCTGGCGGCCTGGGCGGCGCCAGTGGAAGGGGCCTGGGCGGGGGCCTGGCCGCCGGCGCTGCCGGGGAGACCTGCGCCGTCCATGCGCGCGCCACAGACCGCGCAGAAGCGCGCGCCGTTCTCGTTCTCGCGGCGGCAAGCCGGGCAGATCATGATGTTCTTCCGCTACTTAAGAATGGGTATCGCGTCGCTACCGTCATGGGGCGCCTTCGAAGTGCGCGGTGCAGCTGGTCTGGTATGAGGCATCCACGCTCCGCTCCCCGGCAGGGCCGGTGGGACCGTAGAGCCCGATGAGATGGGATCCGTGCGGCAGTCGCACGACCGCGCCGCCTGACGTCGTACGGATCCCGGTATCGAAGCCATCGACCCGGATCGACAGCCCCGGCGCGCCGAACACGACGCAGGGGATGCCCGCGTCATCGCGGCGCAGTGCCGAACCGACGATCAGGCTGCCGAGGAGCATGGCAAAGAGCAGCATGGCCGAGAAGAAGGTATGTGCAAACTCTTGCCGATGCGGCGGCATGACGAGCCGCTTGGTATCGGCCGGCGTGATCACCTGCGGCGGTTCGGCGCGGGCCGAGCGCTGCGCGAGCCACGAGGGCTCCTCGAGGAGCCAGCGCACGTACCGGACCGGCGGCTCCTCCTCGGACGGGTCGTAGAGCCCCCCGCCATCGAAGCGGGCCACGATGGCCGTGATGTTGTCCGGTCCGCCGGCCGAGCGCGCCACGTCGATGAGCAGGCGGCAGCTCTCGGATACGTCTTCGGACACCACCGCGAGCGCCCCCACCTCCTCGTCCGTGACCACGCTGGTGAGGCCGTCGGAGCACACCACGAGGCGGTCGCCGCGCCGCAGCTCGACCGTCGACAGCAGGACCTCCACGTCGGGCTGGACGCCGAGCGCCTGCAGGATGACGTTCGAGTGCTCGAACATCGGCGCCTGCTCCTCGGTGATCTGGCCGGTCTCGAGGAGCTCGTTGAGGAGCGACTGGTCGCGCGTGACCTGGGAGAAGAGGCCGGTGCGGAGGAGGTAGGCGCGCGAGTCGCCCACCTGGGCCATCACGAGGTGGCCGGCGATCACCCCCACCGCCGTCATCGTGGTGCCCATGCCGATCTTGCTGGGATCGGTGCGGGCCGCCTCGTAGATGCGGTCGTTGGCGGCGTAGGCCGCGCTGCGCAGGCGCTGGGCGAAGCTCACCTTGAGCTCTTCGCCCTCGAGCTCGGGCGCGTCGGAGGTGTTGCTCATCACCTCGCGCACCGTCTCTACGGCCATGGCCGAGGCGATCTCTCCCGCCGCCGCGCCGCCCATCCCATCGCACACCAGCATCACCATCCCACGCGGCCCGACCTCGAGGGAGCGCATCTCGCTCACGTCGAGCACCTCGCGGGTGGTGAGGTCCACCACCACGAAGTTGTCTTCGTTGTGCTCGCGCACCAGGCCGACGTCGGTGCGTCCGGCCACGTGGACTACGATGGGACGTTGCGCGGCCAAATCAGCTCTCGACGCGCAGTAGCTGATCGCCCAGGCGCAGCACATCGCCTACGGCGAGCAAGTGTTCGTTACGGATGCGCACGAACGTGCCGTTGGAGGAGCCGAGGTCCTCGAGTCGCGCCTTGCCGCCGTCCGTCCCCCGCCGCAGGGCCGCGTGGCGTCGTGACATGAACTCGTCATCGGGAAACAGCATGTCGCCCTCCTCGCGGCCGAGCACGAACTCGGAACGGGTGAGGTACCACAGGTTGCGGGTGGTGCCAGCGGCGCTCACCTCGTGCAGCCGTCCCCAGGCCTCGCGCGATCTCGTGCCGAGCCGGCGGACGCCGTGCTCGACCAGCGGCTGGGGCTCCCGCTCCTCCGGCATCACCGACTCGAAGCGCAGGAGCTCCTTGCCCATGAGGACCTGATCGCCGGGCTGGAGTTCGTAGGGCTCGCGGAGCCGCAGGTAGATGCCGTTGACGAGATCGAGCGACTGCACGCGCAGCCCCTCCTCGGACCAGGTGAAGCGCGCGTGCCGGGGCGCCAGGAAGGCATCATCTACAAAGGTGAGGCTGCCCTCGGTGCGGCCGATGTCGAACGTGGCGATCCGGACCGGGTAGGCGTCGCCGTCGCTGCCATCGGGGCGCAGCACGACCAGGCAGCCATGCACGGGGCCGGTCTCGCGCGGGGGGCGATAGGCCTGCGTGCCGCCGCCCGCGGCCTCGGAGACCGTCTGCCGGGGGGCTTGCATCCTGAGCGGCGTCGGGCTGGCCACCGTGGGTGCGTAACCTCCGGCGCCTCCGGCGGACGTGCGCTGCAGGACCGGCATCCCGGCCGCCGGCGTGGGCATGTCCATGGGAGGAGCGGCGGCGGCGCCGGCGGATGCGCCGGACGCGGACAGGCGAGAGCCGCAATGCTGGCAGAAGGCAAAGCCGCTCGGCGTCTGCTTCTGACAGGAGGGACAGGAGATCTTCCCTGCGGTGGTGGCCTCTGGCATGGGCTTCTCAGGGGCGGAGGCCGCCCCTGCGCCCGTAGATGAGCGCTGAGCCAGGGCCGAGCCGCACATCTTGCAGAAGTTCATGCCCGGGGCGTTGGGCGCGCCGCACGAGCCACAGGTCAGAGGGGCCGTCGTCCCGGCTCCTGCTGGGGGATTCATCTTCTCTTCCAGACGATGGCCGCATTCTTGGCAAAAGACGGCTCCATCCTGGTTGTTCTTACCGCAGTGGGCGCAACGTGGCATCCAGGTGTGTCCTCGCGGGTTTACTTGCACCTCACCTTAGGCTACATACTTCGCCCCGAACAACCGGGCATCTGAAGTCTCGAATATGGCGAACATGGCACATGGGGGGGCGCGACCCAACTTCGCATGAACCTATCAACCCCAGACCGGGCGATCAAGTTGCTCCTCGTTTTCCTGGCGTTATCCTCCGGCTCGGGGTGTGCCGCGGGCCTCGCAGAGGCCCCGTTCGCGTCGAGTCCGGGATCGGTCGAGCCGGGAGATCTGCGCGGACCCTTCTATGGTCAGGTGCTCGATACGGACAGCAGCAAGCCGCTGTCTGGTGCCACGGTACTGGTGTGTTGGGACTTCGTCCAGGGGGATGGGCCGAGCGCGCCGGCCGGCACGGTCCGCCGGGTGGTGACCACCAACGCCGATGGCCGCTACATTGTGCCCCGGGTGAGCGTCCGGGGTCGGCACGGACGCCTCGCGCGCGCCACCCTCATTATTTATCAGCGCGGCTACCTCGCCTACCGCTCCGATCGTCGGTACTCGGATCTCGGCCCGCGCGGCGACTTCACCCAGACCGGCAACATGGTCCGGCTCGAGCGGTTCCCGAACGAGGGGTCGCACGTGCGCCATCTGCGCTTTATCGGCGCGGGGGGCCCCCTCGGCCAGGCCGTCGCCTGGGAGCTGCAGCTGGCCAGCGACGAGGCGGCGCGCATGCGGCCCTCCTGGCAGGAGGAGGAGACCGGGGCGGCCGGTGAAGAGAAGCCGATCGATGCCACCCGGCTCCTCTCGGCCGACGAGCTCAAGGCCGTGACCGGTTACAAGGGCGACTTCACGATCGGCAAGCTGGGCGATCGCGAGACCTCCTCCACATACGACAGCGTGCACTTCCGCGCCACCGGCGGCCAGCCCGAGAAGTTCGACGCCGCGATCCGCGTCTTCCGCGCCGCCGACGCCGAGGGCGCCGAGCTGCGCTACGACGAGCTCCTTCACGACTACCCCGAGGTCGAAGAGAAGGACGAGATCGGAGATCGCTCGCTGCGCTCGCGGGAGAAAGAGATCTTCGGCGTGGTGGCGCTCGACAAGGCGCACGCCCTCGTGGTGGTGTTCACCTGCGGCGTCGAGCAGTGCCACGATCACGACACCGCGGTGGCGCTCGTGAAGCGCATGTGGCCGCGCCTCGGACGGGTGACCGCGGGACGCCCGCGTCGCGTGGCTCCGAGCGGCGGTGAGGCCGAGCCCGCGCCCGAGGCGGCGCCGGAGACCCCGAAGGAGTCCGCGCCGGAGACCCCGAAGGAGGCGCCATGACCCTGCGGCGCTGGGGAGGGCCCGCCCTCGCGATGCTCCTCGTCCTCGGGCGGGCGCCGTCGGCGCAGGCCTGGGACGCGGCCACCACGCACGCCGGGCTCACCGAGCAAGCGATCTATGCTTCGACGCTCGGCCGCATCCTGACCCAGACCCTGCACCGGCCGCTCGGCCTGTACGAGCCGCTTCGGATCAACCTCACGGGCCCCCGCGGCGAGCGGCTGGGCACGGCGCTCGGCCGGCTCGGGTCGGCCGATGGCTATGCGCCCGAGGGCGGCCGGCTGCCTGCGCTCGAGTGGGTGGTGGCCGGCAGTGTGATCGAGGAGACGCCGGTCGTGCGCATGCGGAACCACTTCTATGATCCCCGGACCCAGGGCGGCCTCGATCAGGGGGGCTTCTTGTCGGGCATGGACCTGCGCATGGGGCGCCTGCTCGAAGGCTCGGGCTCGGTGCGCGAGTTCCTGACCGGCGGCGGGCTCGACGGCACCGGGCGCCCCTCGCTCGCCTGGCTCACGGCCACGGACAACGATCTCGGCCTGTCCTGGTTCTACGAGGCGCGCGAGCGGGCCGTCACCGCGGCCACGCCGCGCGAGCGCGACGCGGCGCTGGCCGAGGCGCTGCTCGTGGCCGGGGCCATCCTCCACGTGGTCGAGGACGCCACTGAGCCGGCGCTCGTGCGCAACGACTTTCGTGAGGAGTTCGCGCGGTATGGCGGTCCCTTTCGCCGCTGGGTCGCGCAGCGTTACGGGCGGCTCGGCGTGCCCGCGCCGAGCGCGGGGCCCATCGACGTGGCCCACCTCAGCGAGATCATCACCAACGAGGACGAGACCGGGCTGGCGGATCGGACGGCGGCACACTTCTTCTCGCTCGGTTCGTTGCCGGGGAGCACGCCGACCCGGTCGCCGGACGTCAAGCCGGGCGCGGGGCTGAGCGGTTACGTCGCGGGCGAGGACGTCGCTCACCTGGCGGCGTGGCGGCGCGAAGCGGGTCGCCTTATCTGGCAGCTCGACGAGCGCTGCTATCGGGACTATGCGAGCGTCCTCTTGCCCCTGGCCGCCCATGGCGCGCTGTCGGCGCTCGAGCACCTGTTCCGCGGCGGCCTGTCGCTGAGTGACGGCAAGGTCTACGCGGGCACGGAGGCGCTCGGCGCGGGGCGTCTGTCCTTCTATGCCGAGGATGGCATGGGGCGGCGGCGGATGATCAGGAGCAGCGAGGTCTCCGGGGCCGCGGCCGAGGACGTGCTGGCGGATGAGCCGACGGTCGAGGGGGCGCGGCGCCTGGTGGCGGTGTTCCGTGGGGTGGATGTGGAGGGCGAGCCGATCGTGGTCTCGGCGGAGCGCCACCTGGAGTAAGGCGCGTCTTGCCTGCGGATTCTTTCCGCAGAAGAGCGGCTGCTTCCCTGGTCACTGGGGCTGCTTCCCTGGGTAACGGGGCTGCTTCCCTCATTACGGGACCTGCTTCCCTCATTACGGGACCTGCTTCCCTCATTACGGGACCTGCTTCCCTCATTACGGGACCTGCTTCCCTCATTACGGGGGCTGCTTCCACCGTTACGGGGGCTGCTTCCCTGAATACTAGGGCTGCTTCCCTGGATACTGAGACTGCTTCCCTGGATACTGAGGCTGCCTCCCTATTCCACTGGGCTGCTTCCCTGGAGCACGGGCCAGGAGGCGGGGGGACGTGCTAGGGTGACGCTGGATGTCGTCCCTGGATGACCTGCTGCGGGCGGTCCCGTTCTTCGCCACGATGAGCCCGACCGAGCTGGCGCAGCTCGAGCACATGGGCAGCATCGTGGCGTGCGGGGCCGGGGCGGCGGTGTTCCGCGAGAACGACGAGGCCGACCGCCTCTACGTCATCCTCGAGGGCGAGGTGAGGGTGGTGCGCTGCGATCGCCGGCCCGATGGCACCGCGGTCGAGACCCAGCTGGCCGTGCTCGGACGCGGCGATTACTTCGGCGAGATGGCGCTCCTGTCCGATGGTCGTCGCACGGCGAGCGTCATCTGCCAGGCGCCGTCGCGTTTCTTCGCGCTCGAGCGCGACCGCTTCTTCGCGCTGGCCGCCCAGTCGAGCCAGCTCATCACCCACCTCATCCGCAGCCTGACGTCCAAGATCCACGGCACCAACGAGAAGTTTCTCGAGCAGCTGCTCGAGAAGGAGCAGCTGCAGGCGCAGGCGGAGATCCGGCGCCACCGCGCCATCGCCGACATGGTCGTGGGGGTGGCGCACGAGCTCAACACGCCGCTCGGGATCATCAACAACGCCGCGAGCGTGATCGAGCGCCGTCTCATGGGTCTGGGCCAGGGAGGCCAGGGGGCGAACCGGACGGAGCACGTCGAGGATCTGCTCGGCGATCTGATCGGCGCCGTGCACCTCGTGCAGAAGAACGTCGCCCGCGCGCACCAGCTCCTGCAACGCTTCCGCAGCATCTCGGTGACGCAGCTGGCCGATACGCGGCAGCGCATCCACCTGGTGGCGCTGGTCGACGAGGTGGCGCAGCTGCGCCGCCTCCAGTCGCCCGACAGCCGCCTCGATCTGCGCATCACCTGTCGCCTGCACGACGAGGACGCCTACTGGGTGGGGTATCCGCGCTACCTGTCCCAGGTGCTCGACTGTCTGCTCAGCAACGTCGAGCGGCATGCCTATGACGGGGCGGGTGGGGCGGTGGAGATCGAGATGGCGGAGGTGCCGGTGACAGGGCTGCCGCGCTTCGCCATCGCGGTGCGCGACCGCGGTCGGGGCATCGCCGCGTCGCATCTGCCGCGCGTCTTCGATCCTTTCTTCACGACGGCCCGCGCCCAGGGGGCCCTCGGGCTCGGCCTGTCGATCGCGCGCAACATCGTCACCTCGCTCCTCGCGGGTCAGATCCGGGCGCAGTCCGCGCCCGGCGAGGGCACGACCATCACGGTGGAGCTGCCGCGCATCCTCGAGGAGACGTCGTCGGACGAGCTGGTCGAGGAGCTCGCCAGCGAAGAGACGTCCACGGCATCGCCCTCCCGCTGAGCGGCCCCTGACTTGCCTGAGGGGCGGGGGAGGCTCGCTTGCGACGCCCGGGGCGAGGAATTAGGTTGCCGGCATGTACTACGACTGGACGTATCTCCTTTACGTCGGGCCCGGCATGTTGCTGGCGGCGCTGGCGTCGTTCTGGGTGAGGTCGACCTTCAGCAAGTACGCCCAGGTGCCCACGGCGAGGGGATGGACGGGCGCGGAGATCGCGTCGGAGCTGCTGCGGCGCTCGGGCATCCTGGACGTGCGGGTGGAGCCGGTCGGGGGGTCTCTGTCGGATCATTATGATCCGAGCGCGAAGGTGCTGCGCCTCTCGCCCGAGGTGTATGGCGGGCGCACGGTGTCGGCCGCGGGGGTGGCGGCGCACGAGGCGGGGCACGCGATCCAACACCATGTGGGCTATGCGCTGATGGGGGTGCGCCAGAAGCTGGTGATGCCGGCGCGCATCGGCTCGCAGCTGTCGTACTTCGTCATCTTCGGCGGCATCCTGCTCCACCTGAGCGGGCTCGCGTGGTTCGGCGTGATCCTGTTCTCGGCGGTGTTCCTGTTCGAGCTGGTGACGGTGCCGGTGGAGATCAACGCCTCGCGCCGCGCGGGCCAGAAGCTGGTGGAGCTCGGCCTCGTCACGCCGTCGGAGTCGCAGGGGGTGCGGGCGGTGCTGTCGGCGGCGGCGTTTACCTATATCGCGGCCCTGGTGACCACGCTGCTCACGCTCCTGTACTTCATCTCGCAGATCAATCGGCGACGCGACTGAGGCCCGACACGTTCGATCTGCGCGGGGCCATCCGCGCGCCTGGTTTCACGCCCGCGGTGCGCGACGTGCCGGCGTTGTTCGCGCTCATGACCGGCGACGATGAGTCGACGGCGCGGGCGGTGGGGCAGGCGCTCGGGCGGATGGGGGCGCCGGCGCGGGCGGCGGTGCGGGCGGCGCTGTCGTCGCCGGGCACGGAGCCGCCCTTGCGGGCGCGCCTCGTGCGCTGGCTCGGTGAGGCGCTCGAGGACGCGGCGGAGGTGGACGCGCTCTTGCCGCTGTTCTTCGCGCTGCTCGCGGACGAGGATCCGAAGACGCGGCGGCACGCGGCGCTGGCGCTCGGGCGGGTGCGGGGTCGGCCGGAGGTCGAGGAGGCGCTGCTCCGGGCGTGGCCGAAGGAGACGCGCGTCGAGCATCGACGGGCGCTCTCCGCGAGCCTGGGCAAGGTGGGGGGGCCGCGGGCGCTGGCGCTGCTGGAGGGGGTCGAGACGGAGGACGCGGAGCTCGGGCGGGTGGTGGCGCAGGCGCGGCTCCTCCTGCGGCGCAACCTCACGCGGGCCGAGGAGGGCCGGCTCGACGTGACGGCGCGGCCGCCGCGGCCGCTGCGCGTGCGGCTGCACTGCCGCCAGGGGCTGGAGGGGCTCCTGGCGCAGGGGCTCGGCGTGTCGTGGGGTGGGGAGGCGACCGCGCCGGGGCAGGTGGATGCGCGGCTGGCAGGGCCGCTCACGGCGCCGTTCGGCTGCCGGTTGATGAGCGAGTTTGGTTTTCCGCTGGCGCCGGAGGCGATGGGCGCGGGCGAGGATGTGGACGCGGCGCTCGTGCGCGCGCTCGGGTCGCGGGCGGCGGAGGAGATCGTCGGGGTGTGGACGCGCGGACCCGTGCGTTATCGCTTGGCGTGGGAGGGCGAGGGGCAGCGGCGGGCGGCGATCTTGCGCGCGGTGCGGCGGCTCGCCAAGGTGCGGCCGGGCTGGATCAATGATCCCTCGCAGCGGCTGTGGGAGGTGGTGGCGACGGAGCGGGCGGGGGCGGTGGCGGTCGAGCTGCGGCCACGTCTCGAAGATGAGCGGTTCGCCTATCGCGTGGCGCTGGTGCCTGCGGCGTCGCATCCGCCGCTCGCAGCGGCGCTGGCGGAGGTGGGGGGCGTGCGGGCCGAGGACGTGGTGTGGGATCCGTTCGTGGGCGCGGGCACGGAGCTGATCGAACGGGCGCGGCGGGGGCGGTATCGGGCGCTGCTCGGGACGGATCTCGATGCGAAGGCGATCGAGGCGGCGCGGGCCAATCTGGCGGCGGCGGGGGTCGAGGGGCGGCTCTGGGTGGGGGATGCGTGCCAGGAGGCGCCGCGGGGGGTGACGCTGATCGTCACCAACCCGCCGATGGGGCGCCGGGTGCAACGCCAGGCGGATCTCGGGGCGCTGCTGGAGCGCTTCGTGGATCATGCGGCGCGGGTGCTGGTGAAGGGCGGGCGCATGGTCTGGGTGTCGCCGCTGGGACGGCGGACGGCGGCGCGGGCGCGGGCGGCGGGGCTGGTGCTGGAGTTCGAGCAGCGCGTGGACATGGGGGGGTTCTGGGCGGAGATCCAGCGGTTCGTGCGACGCTGAGCGCGGCGTGGAAGCCTGAGCTACGGCATGGACTGTGCGCGCTCTGGCTCCTCGGATGGGCGCATTGTATCCGCGTAAAGCGACTCGATCAGCTCGGGGTGCCGAGGCGCATCCTCCAATCGCCTGGTGCTCGACGCAAATGCGCCACTGCCACGATGAAGATCACCTCGCCCAGGACGGCGTAGACCACAGCGAACGGAAAGCGCTCGACCAGAGAACGCCGCGCTCGCGGCTCCTCGCGTACATGGGGCCAGCGTTCAGGCGCCTGCCGAATGGCCGCCACCGTAGCTTGGATAGCGTCCAGGAACTCGATCCCCAGGCCAGCCTGCTGCTCTTCATACCAGTCCCTCGCCTGGCGCAGCTCGGCCCGGGCCGATGGATGGTAGCGGACCTTCACGAGCGGCGGCGGGCGTCCAGCTCGGCGCGGAGCTCCTCATGCACGGCGTCTGCGTCGATGCCCTCCACCTCCCCGCGCTCCAGCTCGTCCATGCGGCGGCGGACCTCGTCGGCCCATGCAGCTTCGACGGTGCCGGCAGGCTCGGGCTCCTCGTCGTCGAGACTGAGAAGGAGCTGATGGACCAGGCGCGCGCGCTCCTCCCGCGGCAGCGCCAGCGCCTCACCCAACAGATCGCGCCTCGTCGTCATGTCGACAGTATACCCTCGTCGCGGGGTGACGTCGGGCCTGTATCCATCTCGGTGCAGGAGGAGGGGCAGCCGTCCAGCGGACCTCGCTGCCGCGCTGGACGAGGGGCCGGGGGGCGGCGTGGCTCGTGCTATGATCCCGAGCATTACTGGAGGGCCACGATGTACGAACAAGCTGCCACGTCCGATTGCGCCGGTGTCGTCGCCGCGGAGGCGCCTGCGGCCGACCGCATGCAGTTCATCCGCCAGACGTATGCCCATCTTGGCGGCGCCATCATCCTCTTCATGCTGCTCGAGCTGCGGCTCCTCAACTCCGAGCTCGGGATGACGATGGTTCGCGCCATGCGGTCCACGCGCTGGAGCTGGCTGCTCATCCTCGGCGGCTTCGTCCTGGTCGGGAACCTGGCCGAGCGCTTCGCGCGCTCCGACCGCTCCGTCGCCCTGCAGTACGCCGGGCTCAGCTTGTATGTGGTCGCCGAGGCGGTGATCTTCCTGCCCCTCCTCACGATCGCCCGTGCCGTGGCGGGACCCGATGTGATCCCCACCGCCATGCTCATCACGGGCATCATGTTCGCGGGCCTCACGACCGCGGTGTTCGTGAGCCGCGAGAACTTCAACTGGCTGCGAGGCGCGCTCACCATCGGCTCGATGGCGGGGCTCGGGACCATCGTGTGCTCCATCCTGTTCGGCTTCAGCCTCGGCACGCTCTTCAGCGCGGCGATGGTGCTCCTCGCGTGCGGCTACATCCTCTATTACACGTCGAAGGTCCTGCACGAGTTCCGGATCGGCTCGCACGTGGCGGCGGCGCTCGCCCTGTTCGCGGCGGTCATGCTGCTCTTCTGGTACGTGGTCCGCATCCTCATGTCGCGGCGGCGCTAGTCCGCCCGGCGCGGGCGCATCGGTCTCCTGCCGGTGCGCCCGCTCGCCTCGTCTCACCGCTCACGCAGCGGTGAACCCCCGGCGCGCCACACGCGCGCGAAACGACCACTCAACACGAAGCGCGGGAACGTCACGAGCTGCTCGGCGAAGAGCCGGGCCACGGTGTCGAGGGGCCCCCGGAAGGGGACCGGCGCTGTCGTCTCGCCGCGGTGCCCGCGCCCCGACGCCCTGGACAAGTGGGATCGGCTGTGGTTGATCCCCACCCGCCGACCATCGAGGCCACCCATGGGACACTTCGAAGAGCGCATCGCCTCTCTGCCGCGGCTCGGGATCGGGATCTCGGCGGAGCCGGACAGCGCGCGTCAAGGCGCGGACGCGCTCCGACTGCGCGAGGCCTACCCGGGCCTCATTGACTTCCTCGAATACGGCTCGGACCTCGTGCGCGGGCTCGATGAGCACGTGCGCCGCTGGGTGGCGGCGGGGCTGCCGACGACCTACCACTTCCTCGACGTGAACCTCGAGGAGCGCGCCGACGTCGACGCGGTGTGGCTCGGGCGTACGGCGGCGCGCGCCCGCGAGATCGGGGCCTCCTGGCTGTGCGGGGACGGCGGTCTCTGGCACTTCGGGCCGCGCGAGCGC
>DATAGU010000217.1:0-12842 GCA_036263495.1 Polyangia bacterium
TGTAGGTCGTTTCCATGGGAAACGGGCCCTCGGTGGTACGCATCACCAGCCGAGATTCTGGAACCAGGTCAACGATCTCATATGTGTACGCCAATCGACGGCCGAGGAATTCGGCAACGAACGCCAGGCGTGAGCCGATGCAGATGGGTGCCGGCGTCTTCCACTCTACCGACTTGATGTTGACGTACCACCTGGGGGCGTTATCGGGATTGCCGGCATAGGCGGCGACTTCGCCGAGCGGGCGATCGATGATGGTTGCGGTCTGCACATCCACGGCCATGGTTTTGTCTCCGCGCGCATCCTCGCGTCACCGGATCCTACGGAGACCATACAGGGAATACGGACCGTTTCGCGATCGGATAACGTGGCGTCTCGGACATGCTGCTTCCCCGCTGACGATCGCATCAGCCCGCCATGTACGGGGCTGCTTCGGCCATGTACGGCATGGATGGGCCTCTGGACGGCACGTTTCTTCGTCTGAACCGGGCGGTTGCTGGGGTGTACGCAGCAGGTGAGGCCATGAAAGTGCCGGTGATCGCGGCGGAATGTCCGGCTGCCGGGATGGAGCCCGGGCTCGGTAGGCTCGCGGCGAGCGATGCCCGTGCTATGCTCGCCCGTCGCGTCCGCGCTGGGTAAGATTTCCTCAACATGAGGAGATTCTCCGCACACACCCGCCCAACGCCCCCAGAAAAGGGGAGCTACACGATGGCTCGGTATTTGCGTGCGACCGGTCCTGCACAGGAGCCGGCCGTCTGCTGGGTGGCGTGGCTCCGCCCCTACACGCAAACGCTCTGTGGGCTCGAGGATGACCGGCCATGCGTCTCGCACTCCGCCTCACGCTGCTGATCGTCGGCACCTTCCTGCTGGCGCTCCTGGCGATCACCTGGGAGCAGAAGGGGCGGATCGAGGCGCACTTCGAGGAGAGCCGGATCCAGCAGCTCCAGTCGTTCCTCATCGCGCTCGATGAGGGGGCGAGCTTCGCGTGGCGTAGCGAGGGTACGGTCGGGCTCCGGAGTTACCTCGACCGCATGGCCGCGAGCCAGCACTACTTCTCGATGCGCCTCGTGCGGCTCGACGCCCTCGACCACGATGAGCTCTTCGCGCGCCTGCCGGCGGATCAACGCGAGCAGGCGCGGGAGGGGCAGCGGGTGGTCTTCGTCGAGCATCACGCGAGCCCTCCGACGATCATCGCCTTCAGTCAGCTCTCGGTGGGGAAGGAGGCCGGGGTGCCTTTCTGCGTCGCCATGAGCCGCGCGATGGTCGGAGAGGCGAGCTTCGTCCGCGCGAACCTGCGGACGTTCCTCCTGCACACGGGCCTCACGGTGCTGGTCGGCCTCGTGGTCGCGGTCATCCTGGGGGCGCGGCTCATCTCGGCCCCGCTCAACCGCATCGTCGCCAAGGCGCGGATCGTCGGCCAGGGGGACTTCGAGGTCCGCTTCCGCACGGGGGAGGAGTCGAGCACGGAGATCGCGATGTTGAGCATGGAGCTCGATGCCATGGTGCAGCGGCTGGGGGAGCTCCAGGCCCGGGTCGAGAGCGAGGCGGCGGCGCGGGTCGCGGTGGTCGAGCGCATGCGGCATAACGATCGTCTCGCGACCGTCGGGACGCTCGCCGCGGGGATCGCGCACGAGCTGGGGGCGCCGCTGCATATCGTGTCGGGCCGGGCGAACCGGATCGCGGCGTCGCCCAGCGCGTCCGAGGAGGCGCGCTCCGAGGCCGAGAGCATCCGGAGTCAATGTGAGCGCATGCGGATCATCGTCGAGCAGCTGCTCACGTTCGCGCGCAAGCCGAGCGGGCCGCCGAGCTCGGTCTCTCTCGTGGATGTCGCGTCTCGCGTGACGGCGTGGCTCCAGCCGGTGGCGCGGAAGAAGGGCGCTCGCTTGGAGCGCGCGGCCGGCGGCGCGGACGTTCGCTGCGTCGCGCACGTGGGCCTGGTCGAGCAGGCGCTGACGAACGTCACGCTGAACGCGCTCCAGGCGGTGGGAGAGGGCGGCATGGTGCGCGTCGCGGTGCGCGAGGAGACGCGCCGCGGCGAGACCTCGGAGGCGAGGCCGGCGCGGTGGGCGGTCCTGGAGGTGAGCGACAACGGCAGCGGCATCGCGCCCGAGATCCGCGCCAAGATCTTCGATCCCTTCTTCACGACGAAGTCGATCGGCGAGGGTACGGGCCTGGGCCTGGCGATCACGCACGAGATCGTGCAAGAGCACGGCGGTTTCATCGAGCTGGACAGCCGCACGTCGGGCGAGACGCCGCAGAGCGGCGAGCATGGGACGACGATGCGCCTTTACTTCAGGCTGGATGGGCCGTGAGAGTCCGGGTCCTGCTGGTCGACGACGATGTGGATCTGCTGCGCTTCCTTCAGGCGGAGCTGGCGGATCGCGGCTATGACGTGACGACGGCGCGCAGCGGGGACGAGGCGCTGGCGCTCGCGAAGGGCGCGCCGCCATTCGACGTCGTCCTGCTCGACGTGCGCATGCCGGGGGCCTCGGGGCTCGAGGTGTGTCGGGCGCTCACGTCGGCGTGCCCGGATTTGCCGGTGGTGCTCATGACGGCGTTCGGCGATATGGACGCCGCGGTCGCGGCGCTGCGCGCCGGTGCGCACGACTTCTTGACCAAGCCGTTCGAGACCGACGCCCTGGAGATCGTGCTCAAGCGGGCCGCCGAGCAGAGCGAGCGCCAGCGCGAGATCGAGCGGCTGCGGCACATCACGGAGGAGGGCGCTGGCTTCGCCGGGATCCTGGGCATGTCGCCGGCGATCCGGCGCCTCTCCGAGATCGTAGAGCGGATTAGCGGGTCGGAGGCTTCGGTGCTGGTGACCGGCGAGAGCGGGAGCGGCAAGGAGCTGGTCGTGCGCGCGATTCATAGCCTCAGCAAGCGCAGCCGCGGCCCCTTCGTCGCGATCAACTGCGCGGCGATGCCCGACCACCTGCTGGAGAGCGAGCTGTTCGGCCATGAGCGGGGGGCGTTCACGGGGGCGCAGGCGGCTCGGGTCGGCCTCCTGCGGCGCGCGCACGGGGGGACGCTCTTCCTCGACGAGATCGGCGACATGCCGTTGGCGTTGCAGCCGAAGCTCTTGCGGGCGCTGCAGGAGAAGCGGATCCGCCCCGTGGGGAGCGATCACGAGGTGAGCTTCGACGTACGCGTGGTGGCGGCGACGCATGGCAACCTGCAGCAGGCGGTGCGCAGCGGCGACTTCCGCGCGGATCTGTTCTTTCGCCTGAACGTGATCTCCATCCACGTGCCGCCGCTCTGCGAGCGCCGGGAGGACATCCCGCTCTTGGCCCATCACTTCCTGCAGGAGTTCGCCCGGCGGGACGGCAAGCGGCTCGACGGCTTCGCGCCCGACGTGGAGGAGCACCTCTTGCGCCACGACTGGCCGGGCAATGTGCGCGAGCTCCGCAACACGATCGAGGGCGCGGTGACGATGGCCCGCGGCCCCCTGGTCACGCTCGACGACTTGCCGAGCCGCCTTCGCGAGGGGCCGGCCGATGCGCTCGCGTCCTCGGAGCCGCCGGGTGAGCTCCTGCCGCTGGCCGAGGTGGAGCGCCGCCACGTGCTCGCCATCCTCGATGCCGTGGGCGGGAACAAGAGCGAGGCGGCCCGCATCCTCGGGATCGATCGCAAGACGCTGCAGGCGCGGCTGCAGCGATATGGCCGCATGTAGGCGTCGCGGCGGAGATCGCCGCGCCGCCCGCGTCCTGCGGAAGATCTTCCCAGGGGCCTGAGGAGTTTCTCCTCAGGCCCGGCGGACCGCGGCAGGGTCTGCGTCGGAGCGCCTGCTGGCGCGGTCCTTGCCTGGTCCACGAGCCTGCCAGGTCATGACGATGACAAACAGGATCGAAGCTGCCGTATTCACGCTCACAGCGCTGCTGGCTGCGCAGCTCCCCACGGGCTGCAGCTCGAAAGCGCAGGAGCACGAGGAGAGCGCCGTATTCGAGACGACGAGCGCCCTGAGGACGGACACGGAGGTGACGAGCGAGTACGTGTGTCAGATCCGCGCGTTTCAACACATCGAGCTGCGCGCGCTCGAGAGCGGCTACCTGGAGGGCATCTTCGTCGATGAAGGGCAGGCCGTGAAGAAGGGCCAGCCGATGTTCCAGATCCTGCCGGTGCTGTACGTGGCCGAGCTCGAGAAGGCCAAGGCCGAGGCGGCGGTCGCCCAGATCGAGTACCAGAACACCAAAAAGCTCGCCGACAACAACGTCGTTTCATCCAGCGAGCTCGCCATGGGCAAGGCCAAGGCCGACAAGGCCAACGCGGAGATGGAGCTCAAGAAGGTCCACCTCGGGCTCACCAGCATCAAGGCCCCCTTCGCCGGGATCATGGACCGCCTGCGGGTCCGGCGGGGGAGCCTCGTCGAGGACGGCGAGCTCCTGACCACGCTGTCGGACAACAGCAAGATGTGGGTGTACTTCAACGTGAACGAGTCGGAGTACCTCGATTACAAGTCGCGGGCCGATCACTCGGCGGCCATGACGGTGAAGCTGGTCATGGCCAACGGGAAGCTGTTCCCCAACACCGGCAAGGTCGAGACCATCGAGGCGGACTTCGACAACGAGACCGGTACCATCGCGTTCCGGGCGACGTTCCCGAACCCCGACGGCCTCCTGCGTCACGGAGAGACCGGCAAGGTCCTGCTGACGTCACCGCTGAAGAACGCCTTGCTCCTCCCCCAGAAGGCGACGTTCTCCGTCCTGGACAAGAGGTTCGTATTCGTCATCGACAAGGAGGGCGTGGTTCACGCTCGGCAGATCGCCGTCGCCAAGGAGCTGCCGCAGGTCTTCGTCGTCGAGAGCGGCCTCACCGAGAAGGACCAGGTCCTCCTCGAGGGGCTCAGGAAGGTGAAGGACGGCGACCGGATCGCCACGAAGTATTTGGAGCCGAAAGAAGTGATGTCCCACCTGGAAGTCCCTGCGGGCTGAGCCCGTTCATCCGCGAGAGAGCGAGTCCATGTTCAAGCGATTCATGCATCGGCCGGTCCTGGCCATCGTCACGTCGCTCGTCCTGGTGTTCGTGGGGATCCTGGCGCTCCGCACGTTGCCCGTCTCCCAGTTCCCCGAGATCTCACCGCCCCGGATCATCGTGACGATCGATTATCCGGGCGCGAGCGCCGACGTCCTGGTGCAATCGACGCTGATCCCCCTGGAGCAGGCGATCAACGGCGTGCAGGGGATGAAGTACCTCATCTCCGACGCGACCAGCGCCGGCGAGGCGACGATCCAGGTCATCTTCGAGCTCGGCACGGACCCGGCCACGGCGGTGGTGAACGTGAAGAACGCCGTCGATCAGGTGCTGAACCGCCTGCCGCCGCTCGTGCAGCGCGAGGGCGTGGTCGTGTCCCGCGTGCAGCCCAGCATCTTGATGTACGTCAACCTGTATAGCGAGGACCCGAGCGCCGACGAGAAGTTCATCTACAACTTCGCGAACGTCAACCTCCTGCCGGAGATCCGGCGCATCAACGGCGTGGGACGAGCGAAGATCCTGGGCAGCCGCCAGTACGCCATGCGCGTGTGGCTCAAGCCGGACCGGATGCGCGCCTACAACATCTCGACCGAGGAGGTGCTCAAGGCCATCGACGAGCAGAGCGTCATCGGTCGGCCGGGCCGCACCGGCCTCAGCTCGGGCAAGCAGGCGCAGGCGCTCGAGTACGTGCTCATCTATCAGGGGCGATACAACACGCCCGAGCAATACGCCGACATCATCCTCAGGGCCAGACCGAACGGGGAGATTCTTCGCCTCAAGGACGTCGGCACGGTCGAGCTCGGGAGTGAGTTCTTCGACATCTACTCGAACCTGAACGGTCACCCGGCGGCGGCCATCGTGCTCAATCAGACCTTCGGTAGCAACGCCAGCCAGGTGATCGAGAACGTCAAGGAGAAGCTGCAGGAGCTCAAGGTCTCGTTCCCGCCGGGGATGAAGTACGAGATCAGCTACGACGTCTCGAACTTCCTCGACGCCTCGATCGAGAAGGTCGTCCATACGCTCGCCGAGGCCTTCGTGCTCGTGGCCCTCGTCGTCTTCGTCTTTCTCGGGGACTGGCGCTCGACGCTCATCCCGACGCTCGCCGTCCCGGTCTCGCTGGTCGGGACGTTCGTCGTCCTGCAGCTGTTCGGCATGACCATCAACCTCATCACGCTCTTCGCGCTGGTCCTCGCCATCGGCATCGTCGTGGACAACGCCATCGTCGTGGTCGAGGCGGTGCACGCCAAGATGGCGGAGCAGCACATGTCCCCGTACAGGGCGTCGACGGAGGTCCTCGGGGAGATCAGCGGGGCGATCATCGCCATCACGCTCATGATGACGGCGGTCTTCGTCCCGGTGACGTTCCTGACCGGGCCGGTCGGCGTCTTCTTCCGCCAGTTCGCGATCACGATGGCGACGTCGATCATCATCTCCGGCGTCGTGGCGCTGACGTTGACCCCGGTGCTGTGTGCGATGATCTTGAAGAGTCATCACGGCACGTCCCATCGGAGGACGCCGATCGGTGCCTTCCTCGACCTGTTCAACCGTGCATTCGAGAGGGTCGCGGGGAGATATGTGGGGCTGCTGCGGCAGATCGTGACGAGGCGCGTCGTCACGTTCGTGATGCTGCTCGGCTTCGCCCTGGGCATCCTCGCGGTGAACGCCCGCCTCCCGTCGGGCTTCGTTCCCAACGAGGATCAGGGCGTGATCTATGCGATCATTCAGACCCCTCCGGGCTCGACGCTCGAGCAGACCAATGACGTCGCGCGACGCGTCTACGAGCTCGTCAAGGACGTCGAGGGCGTTCAGTCCGTCTCGTCGCTGGCGGGCTATGAGGTGCTGACCGAGGGCCGCGGCTCGAACGCCGGGACCTGCCTCATCAACTTGAAGGGCTGGTCCGAGAGGAAGCAGTCCGTACACAAGCTGCTCGAAGAGCTCGAGAGGAGGACGAAGGACGTGGGCGCCGTGGTCGAGTTCTTCGAGCCGCCCGCCGTGCCGGGCTATGGCGCCGCCAGCGGCTTCGCCCTTCGCCTTCTCGACAAGACCAACTCGACCGACTATCAGGAGTTCGACCGGGTGAACCAGAGCTTCATGGACGAGCTCCGCAAGCGTAAGGAGCTGACCGGTCTGTTCACCTTCTTTGCGGCGAACTATCCGCAATACGAGCTGCTGATCGACAACGCGCTCGCCATGCAGAAGGGTGTCTCGATCGGCAAGGCCCTCGAGAACCTCGACATCCT
This sequence comes from Polyangia bacterium, assembly GCA_036263495.1. GTDB lineage: Bacteria > Myxococcota_A > Polyangia > Palsa-1104 > SHYY01 > DATAGU01. The sequence continues at coordinate 7,203 of DATAGU010000217.1, forward strand.
CATCGGGAGCACGTACGAGCAGGGCTTCATTCGCTTCGGGCAGTTCTTCAAGGTGTATACCCAAGCGGCCCCCGAGTACCGCCGGCTGCCGTCCGATATCCTCCAGTTCTATGTGAAGAACGATCGGGACGAGATGGTGCCGTACTCGGCGTTCATGAAGTTCAAGAGGACGCAAGGCCCGAACGAGATCACGCGGTACAACCTCTACAATTCCGCGGCGATTCGAGGGGGGCCCGCGGAGGGGTACACGAGCAGCGATGCGATCCGCGTCGTTCGCGAGGTCGCGGCAAAGACCTTGCCCCGAGGCTACGACATCGCCTGGGAGGGGTTGTCGTTCGACGAGGCCCGGCGAGGGAACGAGGCGCTCTACATCTTCCTGGTGGTGCTCCTCTTCGTCTACCTGGTGCTCGCGGCGCAGTACGAGAGCTTCGTCATTCCCCTGGCCGTGCTCTTGTCGCTGCCGGCAGGCGTCTTCGGGTCGTTTCAATTGCTCGAGATCATGGGGCTGGCCAATGACATCTATGCCCAGGTGGGCTTGGTCATGCTCGTCGGGCTGCTCGGCAAGAACGCCGTGCTCATCGTCGAGTTCGCGGCTCAGAAGCACACGGAGGGGTTGTCGGTCGCGCAGGCGGCGATCGAGGGCGCCCGGGTGCGCTTCCGGCCGATCCTGATGACGTCGTTCGCTTTCATCGCCGGACTCATCCCCCTGGTGGTGGCCACCGGACCTGGCGCCGTCGGCAACCGTACGATCGGCGCCTGCGCGCTGGGAGGCATGCTCTTCGGCACGGTCTTCGGGGTGATCGTCGTGCCGGGCCTCTATTACGTGTTTGGCAAGATCGCGGAAGGAAAGCAGCTCATCCGAGATGAACACGAGCGCCCGCTCACCGAAAAAAGGGTGGCGCAGCATGGCTAGGGCTAGAGCGGGCCTGGTTGCGTGCGCGGGCCTGGGGTGGGTCCTTCTGGCCTCGGCGTGCATCCCCGCGCTGCCGCACGGCAGGGCGAGGGCCCCACACACCGACGTCCCGCCGAACTATGGGGGGCCGGCGGAGACGACGAACTCCGCGCAGCTGAAGTGGAGCGAGTTCTTCACCGACCCCAAGCTCAACGCCCTCATCGACGCCGCCCTCAAGAACAACCAGGAGCTCCACATCGTCTCGCTCGAGGTGGACATCGCCAACAGCGAGATCATCGCCCGCCGAGGGGAGTACCTGCCGAAGGTGGACTTCGGGTTGGGCGTCGGGATCGAGAAGGTGGGGCGGTACACGAGCCAGGGGGCCAGCGATGAGGCCCATCGGGTCCCCACGCACCTCCCGAACTTCGCGTTCGGGCTCTCGGCTTCCTGGGAGATCGATATCTGGTCCAAGCTGCGCAACGCGACGAGGGCGGCCACGCTCCGCTATCTCGCGAGCAAGGAGGGGAGGAACTTCGCCGTCACGATGCTCGTCGGCGAGATCGCCAGCTCCTACTACGAGCTGGTGGCGCTCGACGCCGAGCTCGACCTCTTGAAGCAGAACACCGAGCTCCAGAAGAGCGTGCTGGCGGTGGTCAAGCTCCAGAAGGAGGCCGCCAAGGCCACCGAGCTGGCGGTCACGCGGTTCGAGGCCGAGGTGCTCAAGAACCAGAGCCGTCAGTACGTCGTCCAGCAACAGATCGTCGAGACGGAGGCTCGGATCAACTTCCTGCTCGGCCGGTTCCCGCAACACGTAGACCGAAGCGAGCTCCCCTTCGCCGACGTCGTGCCTCCCATCGTTCACACGGGCATTCCGTCGCAGCTCCTCGACAACCGCCCCGACGTGAAGCAGGCCCAGCTCGAGCTCGCCGCGGCCGACCTCGACTTCCGGGTGGCCAAGGCGGGCTTCTACCCGGCGCTCGGTCTCAGCGCCAATATCGGGTTCCAGTCGTTCGACATCTCGAAGCTCGTCGCCACTCCGGCGTCGTTGATTTACAGCATCGGGGCCGACCTGCTAGCGCCGCTCATCAACCGGAGTGCGCTCACGTCGGCCTACTTCACGGCCAATTCCAAGCAGATGCAGGCCGTGTACAGTTACGAGCGCGCCATCCTGAGTGGCTATATCGAGGTGGTCAAGCGGCTGGCGGCGATCCACAACCTCGAAGAGAGCTACGCCCTCCAGGTGCAACAGGTCGATAAGCTCAAACAGTCGATCGACATCTCCTCCCGGCTCTTCACCTCGGCCCGCGCGGACTACATGGAGGTCCTCCTGACCCGCCGCGACGCGCTGGAGGCGCAGATGGAGCTGATCGAGAACAAGAAGCAGCAAATGACCGCCACCGTCGGCCTGTACCGGACCCTCGGCGGGGGCTGGCGCTAGCCGGCGCGCCGGCCGGCGGCTCCGGAGACCCTGCCGAAGGCGCGGGGGAAACCTACCAGCGCTCGCAGCCGTAGGGCGCACTGGGAAAGCCTGGCAAGATACCCTTCGCGCAGGGATGCGAGGAGGGCGCCATGATCTTCGGAATCGACACCGCCAGCGTGGGCGGCAACAAGGACCCGAACTGGGTGCAGGCCAAGGCCGAGGGCCCGATCAGCTTCGCCATCATCCGATCCAACTACGGCGAGCAGGAGGACACGACGTTCAAGCGCGACTGGCCCCGGATCGCAGACGCGGGCATGGTGCGCGGCGTGTATCTGTTCCTGCGCTTCCCGAGGGGCGGCAAGTCCGCGCCCGCTCCCGCGGCGCAGGCCCAGGCGGTCATCCAGACGGTCGGCGACCTGACGAAGTTCGACCTGCCGCCGACGGTCGACGTCGAGTTTCCGGGCGACGGGCGCGTGGAGACCGGCCTCTCCGCGCAGGAGTGCCTCGACCGCGTGCGCGCCTGCTGCAAGGTGCTCCAGGATCACTACGGCGTGGCCCCCTTGCTCTACACGAGCGCACGCGTCTGGCGTGACGACCTCAAGAACCTCCCGGCGCCGGACCTCGTCGAATCGCCGCTCTGGCTCGCGCGGTATTTCTTCCCCAAGGGACCGGCGGCGCGCGACGCCGCGGCGTTCGCCGATGGCCGGCTCGACCCGGCCGTTCCTCCCTCCTGGGGTGACGCCAATTGGTGGATCCACCAATACCAGGGCGATGCCGTGCAGTGCCCGGGCTTCTCCACGGGCAATGTGGATATGAACCGATTCAATCCGATGTACAGAGGGGCGGTCGGCGAACGAGTCAAATGGGTGCAGCGCAGACTGAACATTCCGCCCAAGGGGAAGTTCGACGCCGCCACCGATGCCGCGCTGCGCGACTTCCAGGCCAAGAACGGACTCGTGGCAGACGGCGTGATCGGGCCCCGCACGTTTGCGCGTCTCTGTTGGATTTCAGTCGGCTAAGCCGGAACAGGGCGCTGGGGATAAGGAAACGATTTGGCTGAACTGATAGGCGCCGCGAGAACGACGTGGATTCTCAGGCCGCCGAGTACGTCGTACTCCGCCGCTCCCCCTGCTTGAGTACTTTGCCCTCTTCCCGCAATTGCGCGATGGCCCGCTTGAGGTCGCGGTCATTCTCTTCCGGCATCTTGTCGCGGATCTGCTCCACTCGCATTCCCGGGTGCGTCTGGATGAATTGATACACCCGCTGGATGAGATCATCGGCGAGCCGGCCGGAGCGCCGGCGGCGCTGCCCCGGCTGCCCCGGCTGCGCCGGCCGCTCATGGCCCTTGAGCGTGAAAATCGAAGCGAACTTCATGTCCTTGATCGAGTCCCAGAAGTCGTGCTGGTTCAGGACGTCAACCAATTCCCCCACGGTGGCGTCGGGGTTCGAGCGGTAGAGCTCCGCTATCTGACCAAACAGGGCCTCGGCCAGGATCTCCTGGCGCCGCCCCGGAGGGAGGAGGTCCAGTATGTTGAGCTGCGTCTCATTGTCCTTGCGTCCTCGAGTCATGAAGAGATCCCTCTCAGTAGGTTAGTTACAATGACGAAAGCGTTATGAGGGTTCTGGGCCCAGGTCGTCAAGAATGAAACGTCAGCGTGCAGTGGTAAAGCCATTCCAACTGCTGTCAACTCATCGCCTTGTTTGCCATGAGAAAAAATTCGAGTGCAAGCAGCCGTCTCGCCATTTGAAGTCTTGCCTTGCTGCCCAATGAGCCGTATGGAGCCGTGAAACGGGTGCGGCGCATCTGCCGCGCCGGAGGTGACCCATGACCCAGACGCCCCCCCAGAAGCCCCACTGGTCCGCCGCCGAGATCGAGGCCTCGGACGAGTACGACATCGGCCATCCCCTGAACCCGAACACCCAGGTCTACCTCCGCCAGCTCGGCCCGCTGGCCGGGCTCAAGCGCGCCGGCGTGTCGCTCGGCCGCATCCCCCCGGGCAAGGAGTCCTTCCCGTATCACGCCCACCAAGCCGAGGAAGAGTTCGTCTACGTCCTCTCCGGCCGGGGCCGGGCCGAGGTGAACGGCGTCTTCTACGAGATCGGGCCAGGCGACTTCCTCGGCTTCCCGGCCCCGGGCTGCGCCCACCGACTCACCAACCCCTATGACGTCGAGCTCGTGTACCTCATGGGCGGCGAGCACAGTCCGATCGAGATCGCCGAGTTCCCGCGGCACGGCCAGCGTGTCGTGCGCGAGGGCCAGGGCGCCTACTTCGTGGCCAGCGAGCACCTGCGCCCGGTGAACATGGCAGACTTCATCCGCGGCAAGACGAGCGGCGGCAAAAAGTAGGGGATTTTGATGAAGGGGTGCTATGCCGTCCGTCGTGGACGCGCTCCGCACCGACCTCTATCAGCTCACCATGGCCGCGGGCTATTTCCATCGCGGCCTCTCGGCGCCCGTGGCCACCTTCGAGATGTTCGTGCGGCACCTCCCCCGGAGGCGGCGCTACCTCCTCGCCATGGGCCTCGAGCGGGTGCTCGAGTACCTGGAGCGCCTGCGCTTCACCGAGGAAGAGCTCGCGTACCTCGCCACCGTGCCGGCGCTCGCCGAGGCCATGACCCCGGCGTTCGTGTCGTTCCTGCGCGAGCTCCGCTTCACCGGCGACGTCTTCGCCGTGCCCGAGGGGACCGTGGTCTTCGCCGAGGAGCCGCTCGTGCGCATCCGCGCCCCGCTCATCGAGGCGCAGCTCGTCGAGACCTTCCTCCTGTCCACGATGAACCACGCCACCCTCATCGCCTCCAAGGCCGCCCGCATCGTCCACGCCGCGGGCGACGCGCAGGTGGTCGAGTTCGGCACGCGGCGCACGCACCCGGCCGCCGCCATCGACGCCGCGCGCGCCGCCTACGGGGCCGGCATGGTCGGCACCTCCAACGTGGAGGCCGGCCTGCGCTACGGCATCCCGGTGATGGGCACGATGGCCCATTCGTGGGTCATGGCCCACGCCTCCGAGGAGGCGGCCTTCGAGGATTTCGTAAAAACCTTCCCGGGCACCGCCGTCCTGCTCATCGACACCTACGACACGGTGCGCGGCGCCCGGCGCGCCGTCCAGGCCGCGGCCGGCCGGCTCCAGGGCGTGCGCCTCGACTCGGGCGATCTCGCCGTGCTCGCCCGCGAGGTGCGCCGGATCCTCGATGACCACGACTGCCGCGACGCCCGCATCGTGGCCTCGGGCGACCTCGACGAGCACTCCATCGCCGCGCTGCGCGCCGCGGGCGCGCCCATCGACATCTACGGCGTCGGCACCAAGCTCGTCACCTCCACCGACGCCCC
>DATAGU010000218.1:0-10435 GCA_036263495.1 Polyangia bacterium
GACACGTGGCTCACCAGCTCGCTCACCCGCGGGGGCTCTTGCAAGAGGATCTTCGCCAGCACGCTCATCGCGTGGTTGCCCTGGAACACGGGCTGCCCCGTGGCGCACTCGAACAGCACGCACCCGAGCGCGAACACGTCCGCGCCCGGCCCGATCTGCTGCTCCCCCCGTCCCTGCTCCGGCGCCATGTACTGCATGGCCCCCACCAGCTCGCTCGACCCGCTGATGGTCTGGAACGACAGCCCGGCGGGCTGCATCCCGAAGTCCACCACCCGCACCCGCCCGAGCCCCGCGCCCGCGCCGCCGCCCTCGATGAGGAGGCTGCTCGGCCGGAGCGCGCGATGCACCACCCCCAGGCGATGCGCCTGCCCGAGCGCCGTCGCCGCCTGCCGTAGCACCTCCAGGCTCTCCCCCGCGGACAGCGGCCGCCGCGCCAGCCGGTGCCGCAGGCTCTCCCCCTCCACCCACTCGGCCGCCATGAACAGCTGACCCTGCTCGAGCCGCCCGTGCCCGAGCGGCGTCGCGATGCCCGGATGCCCGAGCGTCCGCAGCGCCTCCAGGTCCTGCTCCATCCGCCCGAGTTCCACGGCCCCCGGCTCCGCCGGCAGGACCCGCAGCGCCACCAGGGCTCCGGTCTCGCGATCCCGGGCGCGCAAGAGCGTGCCTTTGACCCCCCAGCTCACCTGCGCTTCGAGCGCAAAGCGGCCCGCGATGAGGGCGCCACGATGCAAACCTGCGAGATCCATATCGACCCTTTTGGCTGTTGAGCAGATTTCCCGCAAGCATCCCCGAACACCGCAAGACGAGTGTTCTCCGCCCGCGGCCCCTGGTCAGCCCGGACAAGTCAGGGCAAGATGCAGGACCCACGTAGCAGAGGGAGAAACGGATGAAGACCAACAATGAGGCGCGCGTCGTGCGCGTGGCGGCGGTGCAGGTGGCCCCGGTCCTGCTCGATCGGGACGCGACGCTCGATCGCATGGAGATCTGGGTGGCGCGGGCCAAGGAGCGTGGCGCCGAACTGGTGGCCTTCCCCGAGACCTTCCTCCCCGGTTATCCGACCTGGCTCGACTACTCGCCCGCGGCGGCGCTCTGGGACCACGCCGGCGCCAAGGCCGTGTTCGCGCGGCTCATGGAGAACAGCGTCGAGGTGCCCGGGCCCGCGGCCGAGCGGCTCGCCCGCATGGCGCGCGAGCACCACGTGACGCTCATGGTCGGGGTGCACGAGCGCGCCGGCCGCACTCTCTACAACTCGCTCCTCTGGTTCGGCCCGGACGGCGCGCTCGTCAATCACCACCGCAAGCTCGTCCCGACCTACACCGAACGCCTCCTCTGGGGCCAGGGCGACGCGGACGGGCTGCGCACCGTCGTCGTCAACGGCGTGTCCTACGGCGGCCTCGTGTGCTGGGAGCACTGGATGCCGCTCGCGCGCCAGGTGCTGCACGACGCCGGCGAGGAGATCCACGTGGCGTCCTGGCCCGGGGTCAAGGACATGCACCAGGTGGCCTCGCGCCATTACGCCTTCGAGGGGCGCTGCTTCGTGGTCGCCGTGGGGAGCCTCGTGCGGGTGCGCGATCTGCCGGCCGAGCTGCCGCCCCTGCCGGAGCTGGCGGGCGAGCCGGATCGGCTGCTCATCCCGGGCGGCAGCGCCATCATCGGCCCGGACGGCGCGTACCTCGCCGGCCCCGTGTTCGGCGAGGAGACGCTCGTCGTGGCCGATTGCGACCTCCGCGCCATCGCCCGCGAGTCCCTCACCCTGGACGTGAGCGGACACTACAGCCGCCCCGACGTCTTCCAGCTCACGGTGGAGCGCCGCCGCCGCTGACCGCACCTGGCCCCCGGGGCCCCACACCCCCGACCCTTGGCACGGGCCCGGAGCACCTCCATAGATCTCCTGCGAGCGAGAAGCCTCGACGCAGCCCAACGCAGCCCAACGCAACCCTATCGCGAGGACCCAACGCATGGCTCGGGAGCGACCCCATGTGGTGATCATTGGCGGCGGCTTTGGCGGGCTCTACGCCGCCAAGGAGCTCGGCGGCGCCCCCGTGCGCGTGACCCTCATCGACCGCCGCAACCACCACCTCTTCCAGCCGCTCCTCTACCAGGTGGCCACGGCGGTGCTCAACACCGGCGACATCGCCGCGCCCATCCGCGGGGTGCTGCGCGACCACAGCAACGTCGAGGTGCGGCTCGGCGAGGTGACCGGCATCGACGTGGCCGGGCGGCGCGTGCTCCTCGGCGAGGAGGCCGTGGAGTATGACCACCTCATCGTGGCCGCCGGGGCCACGCACTCGTACTTCGGCCACCCCGAGTGGGAGCCGCTCGCCCCCGGCCTCAAGACGATCGAGGACGCGCTCGACATGCGGCGGCGCATCCTGCTCGCCTACGAGGCCGCGGAGCAGGAGCGCGATCCCCTGCGGGTGGCCGAGCTGCTCACCTTCGTCGTGGTCGGGGGCGGGCCGACCGGGGTGGAGCTGGCCGGGGCGCTCGCCGAGATCGGGCGGCACACGATGGCCCGCGACTTCCGGCGCATCGATCCGCGGCAGGCGCGGGTCGTGCTGGTCGAGGCGGCACCGCGCATCCTGCAGGTCTATCCGCCCGAGCTGTCGGCCAAGGCCGAGCGACAGCTCGTCGAGCTCGGGGTCGAGGTGCGCACCCACGCCCTGGTCACCCGCATCGATGAGCACGGCGTCCTGCTCGACGGCGAACGGCTCGCGGCCAAGACCGTGCTGTGGGCCGCCGGGGTGCAGGCCTCGCCGCTCGGGCGCATGCTCGGGGCGCCCGTGGACAAGGCCGGCCGCGTCCTCGTGACGCCCACGCTCAACCTCCCGGATCACGACGAGGTGTACGTGGTGGGGGACCTCGCGCGCCTCGAGCTCAACGGCCAGCTCGTGCCCGGGCTGGCGCCGACCGCCATCCAGGAGGGGCGGCACGCGGCCCGCAACATCCTGCGCGCGATCGAGGGCGGGCGCCCCGAGCCCTTCCGCTACGTCGACAAGGGGTCGATGGCCACCATCGGACGGGCGCGCGCCGTGGCCGTGGTCTTCGGCGCCAAGCTGTCGGGCTTCCTGGCCTGGCTCATGTGGCTCTTCATCCACATCCTCTATCTCATCGGCTTTCGCAGCCGCGTGATCGTGCTCATCGAGTGGGCCTGGGCCTACCTCACGTGGCAGCGCGGGACGCGCCTCATCACCGGCCGCGACCGGCAGGCGCCGGCGCTCCCGCAGCCCCAGGCCGCGTCGCTGGCCGCGGGCGGCACCGGCGTGCTCCCCGAGCGGCAGACCAAGCCATGACGCGCATCCTCTCGAGGCTCGGGAGCACCGGCGCGTGAAGGGCGGCACGGCGTCCGCGGCGCGGCACACCACGACCTTCACCGCCAACCAGGGCGAGGCGGTCCACCGCTGGTTCCGCTACTCGGCCGGCTTCTCGGCCGCCTGGGCCGAAGAGGAGATCCGCAACCACCGCCGCCGCCTCGGCGTCACCGATCCCGCGGGGCCCGTCGCGCCCGGCGGCCAGCCTGGCCAGCCCCCCCTGATCCTCGACCCGTTCGTGGGCAGCGGCACCACCCTGCTCGCGGCCCAGGCCCAGGGCGTGGCCGCGGTGGGGCTCGAAGCGCATCCCTTCGTGCTCCGGGTGGCCGCCGCCAAGCTCGCCTGGTCCTCGCCCGTGGATGCGTTTCGCGCCACGGCCCGGGCCGTGCTCGAGCGGGCCCGGCGTCCGGTCGCCATCGACATCGCCGCCTGCCCCCTCCTCATCCGCCGGATCTATGGCGAGGAGAGCCTCGGGCAGCTCCTGCGCCTGCGGCAGGCCTTCTGTGAGCTGGCGGACCCCGAGACCCCGGCCGGACGGCTCGTGTGGCTGGCGCTCGCCGCGATCCTGCGCCCCTGCGCGCTCGGCGGCACCGCGCCCTGGCAGTACGTGCTCCCGCGCAAGCGCAAGGCCCGGGTGGCCGAGCCCTGGGCCGAGTACGAGCGGCAGGTGGAGCGGATGTGCGCCGACATGGAGCTGCTCGGCGAGACCGTGCCGCGCCCGCTCGCACCGGCGCGGCTCCTGGCCGGGGACGCCCGCCAGTGCGCCGGCATCGCCGACGGCTCCGTCTCGCTCGTCCTCACCTCGCCGCCCTACCCCAACAACTACGACTACGCCGACGCCACTCGGCTCGAGATGTCGTTCTTCGACGAGGTGAGCAGCTGGGGAGGGCTGCACGAGGCCGCGCGCAAGTACCTCCTGCGCTCGTGCTCGCAGCACACCGCCAAGGAGCGGCTGGCGCTCGAACCCCTCATGGCCCACGAGCGGCTCGGTCCCATCGCCGAAGAGCTCGCGCCCGTGTGCCGCGCGCTCGCCGGGCGCCGGCAGGAGCGCGCCGGCAAGAAGACCTACGACACCATGATCGCCGCCTACTTCCTCGACATGGCCGAGGTGTGGCAGGCGCTCGGCCGGGTGGTGCGGCGCGGCGGCCAGGCGTGCCTCGTGGTCGGCGACTCTGCGCCCTACGGCGTCCACGTCCCGGTCGAGCGGTGGCTCGGCCACCTGGCCGAGGCGGCCGGCTTCGAGGTCGTGGGCTTTGACGAGACCCGGCAGCGCAACGTCAAGTGGCGCAACCGCAAGCACCGGGTGCCGCTCCGCGAGGGGCGGCTGTGGCTGCGGCGGCGGTAGATCGACCTCCACCGCCGCAGGCGGGCACCTGTGGGGCGCTCAGCCGAGCGCGAGGCGGACGCGGGAGTCCATGTTCTGGAAGCCCACCAGCGCCGCGGCGGCGAGACAGCCGCGATCGTCGAGCCCGCCGCCCTCGAGGCCGCGCAGCTCGGCGAGGTCGGCGGCGCTCATGCGCCACGGGGTGAGGGTGAGCTTCTCGGCGAAGGCCGCGAGCGTCTGCTCGCGCGGGGTCTCGGGGCGGGCATCGTCCCAGGCGGCGAGGCCGCGGGCGTCACAGAGCCGGTAGGCCGCGGCCCGGGCGATGACCGCGCGATCGCGGGCCGAGAGCCCGGCGCCGGGCTGCGCGACGTAGCGCCGCCACTGGCTCATGGCCTCGGCGGTGGCCGGGCGCAAGGACAGGGGGAGCCGCGGCGCGGCCGGGGGCGCGGGCCAGTCGGCGGGATCGGGCCGCGGGGCCGGCTCGCGGCTGCGATCGACCTGGAGGCGGGGCAGGGGCGACTCGTAGTCGAGCTCGATGCCGGTGGCGTCCGCCACGCGGGTGAGGTGGCTGAAGATGCCGACGATGGTCACGGCCTGCACGACGCCCTCGTCGCTGAGGCCGGCGGCGCGGGGGCGCTCGAGATCGGCGTCGCGCAGGGCCCAGGGCGTCTCCGCGAGCAGCGAGGCCAGGCGGGCCAGCTCCCGCTGGCGCGGGGGCAGCGTGAGCCCGGCAGGGTCCGCGAGCACCTGCCGCGCGACCGCGTCACCTTCATCCTGGGAAGCGACACGCAGAAACTCTGCGTGAGCCGACGTTCAATAGAAGCACTGGCCGGCGCGCGAGGTCAGGGCCGCGACGAGCTCCCGCTCGGCCCAGGTGAGGGCCTCCCCCTGGTGCATCGAGCCGGTGGTCGCGAACACCACCTTCATGAGCATGGGGTCGAGGCTGTGGGCCCGATGGATGCCGGCGGCGCCGCCGTGCGGCGGGATGTAGGCCGACGGGATGGGCCGTGCGGCGAGCGCCTGATAGACCTCGAGGAGCTCTCCCGTGGCGGTGTTCCGATCGGTGGTCTGGATCCAGGCCATGGGACCAGGATGCCACGAACTCGCTCACGCCGTATCGGCTCCATCGGCCGTGTCGAGGAGCAGGCCCATGACGAGGTCGTCGATGAGCGCGCCATCGTCGCGGCGCAGGAAGCGGCGGCGCACCCCTTCGGTGGCGAAGCCGAGGGCGTGGTAGAGCGCCGTGGCGCGCGCGTTGTCGGCCCTGGTGTAGAGCTCCACCCGCAGCACGCGCCCGCCGTCGGCGTCGCGGTGCGTCCGGGCCCACTCGAGCAGCCCTTCGAGGAGCCGCCTCCCGATGCCCAGGCCCCAGGCGGACGGATGGACGCCGAGGTGGACGACGCCGACGTGGCGCAACATGCGCAGGCCGATGCGCTCGATCGCGGCCTCGCCCACGACGCCGCCGTCCACCTCGGCCAGCAGGGTGAGCGCCATGCCGTCGGTGGCGGCGAGCCGCGGGCGCATTCGGTCGGCGTAGGCGGCCGGCTCGCTCGGCAGCTCGTCCTCGTGTTTGACGACCCCCTCCCGGGCGCGCACGACAGCCCGTTCGAGCGTGAGCAGGGCGGCGGCGTCGTCCAGGGTCGCCTGGCGAACGGTGCACGGCCGGCCGTCGCGGAGCGTCGCTGGTCGAGGGGCGAAGGGCATCTGCGCTTGATAGCACAGGCGTAAGGGCCCGCTGGAGGCCGCCTCGATGTCTCCGTGGCCTGCGCGGCGATGAAGCCCGCAGGATTTACCGACCCGCCGGCGAAACAACGGAAAAATATGCGGGCCTTCGCTCGCGCCGCACCGCGACCTGACGGCCTGGCGCGGTCGGGCTCGTCGAGATTCAGCCTGGCATCTCGCGTGCACTGCAGGCGCCCGGCATCACGCTGCAACGGCGGATTGAAGCGGCTGCGTCGGGAGTTCGCGCCCCGTCCCAGCTTGGACCGGGTGCCGCGCGCGCTGCGCTCCTGCGCCCCAACGAAAGGAACGGACCATGAACCGGATTTTGGCTACGGCGAGGTGGAGCCGCGACGGTCTCCTGCGGACCGGTGTGTTCGTCGCACTTCTCCAGTGCGCGCTCGCGCTCTGCGCCGGGCGCGACGCCGCGGCGCGCGCGTTCGACGTGCGCGTCTTCTCGCCGTGGTCGGGCTACGCCATCCCCAACGGCGTCTGGCTGTCGGGGGACTTCAACGGCGACGGCAAGACGGACGTGCTGCACCTCGTGCAGAACACGAGCTACGCGCACGTGTGGACGTCCAAGGGCGATGGCACGTTCAACGTCGGCACGTTCTCACCCTGGCCGGGCTATGGCATCCCCAACGGGCAATGGCTCACCGGCGACTTCAACGGCGACGGCAAGACGGACGTCCTCCACCTCGTGCAGAAGACCAACTACGCGCACGTGTGGACGTCCAAGGGCGACGGCACGTTCAGCGTCGGCACGTTCTCGCCCTGGCCGAGCTACGGCATCCCCAACGGGCAGTGGCTCACCGGCGACTTCAACGGCGATGGCAAGACGGACGTGCTGCACCTCGTGCAGAACACGAACTACGCGCACGTGTGGACGTCCAAGGGCGACGGCACGTTCAACGTCGGCACGTTCTCGCCCTGGCCGAGCTACGGCATCCCCAACGGGGAGTGGCTCACCGGCGACTTCAACGGCGACGGCAAGACGGACGTGCTCCACCTCGTGCAGAACACGAACTACGCGCACGTGTGGATGTCCAAGGGGAACGGCACGTTCAACGTCGGCTCGTTCTCGCCCTGGCCGAGCTACGGCATCCCCAACGGGGAATGGCACACCGGTGACTTCAACGGCGACGGCAAGACGGACGTGCTCCACCTCGTGCAGAAGACCAACTACGCGCACGTGTGGACGTCCAAGGGCGACGGCACGTTCAACGTCGGCTCGTTCTCGCCGTGGGCGAGCTACGGCATCCCCAACGGGCAATGGATCGTCGGCGACTTCAACAACGATCACCGCAGCGACGTGCTCCACCTCGTGCAGAACACCGACTACGCGCACGTGTGGCTGTCGAACGGCGACGGCGGGTTCAACGTCGGCACGTTCTCGCCCTGGGCGGGCTACGGCATCCCCAACGGCGTGTGGGTCTCCGGCGACTTCAACGGCGACGGCAAGACGGACGTGCTCCACGCCGTGAACGCCACGTCGTACACCCACCCGTGGCTGTCCACGCTCCCCGGCCCGAACCAGGTCGGCGTCGACGGGCTCGAGGTCGTGCAGGCGGTGCAGGACCTCGGCCAGACGGTGCCGCTCGTGGCCAACAAGAGGACCGTCGTGCGCGCCTACCTCAGCTGGGGCGGCAGCGGGGTCATCACGGTGAGGGGGACCCTGCAGGTGAGCGGTCCTGGGGGCACCTCGTCAGTCTCGTCGATGAATCTAGTGACGATCCATGCGGCGCAGAACTTCCAGATCACGCCCAAGCGCGGCGCGCTCGCCGCCTCGCTCAACTTCGAGCTGCCGGCGTCGGCCACGCAGGCCGGCACCCTCACGGTGCGGCTCACGTCGCTCACGCAGGGCGGGGGCAGCGGCCTCACCTGCTCCGACTGCGCAAGCAGCGGCGTCACCGTGCAGATGCGCACCACGCCGCCCCTGCGCGTGCGCGTGGTCGGCCTCACGTACACGAGCGGCACCCCGGCGACGACCTATGCGCCCACCAACCGCGACTACGCCAACGTCCAGTCCTGGCTGCGCCGCGCCTACCCGATCGGCACGCTCAACTACAGCCAGACCACGACCGCCTATAACGACGCGGATGGCGACGGCCAGCGCGACTGCAACGAGGCGAACGCGCAGGTCGCGGCGATCCGCTCGATCGACATGGGCTTTGGCACGATCGACAACCGCACCCACTACTTCGGCCTGGTGGCCGACGGCGGGGGCTTCATGCGCGGGTGCGCGAGCGTGCCGGGGAGCGCCGATCCCACGGCCATCGGCTCCGGGCCGACCGGCGCTGGCGACTGGGGGTGGGACGGCGACGGCTCGTACGGCGATTGGTACACCGGCCACGAGCTCGGGCACACCTACGGCCGCCAGCATCCGGGCTCGGGCTGCGGCGAGAGCAGCGACGACTCCAACTACCCCTTCACCGTGGGGCAGCTGACGAACGCGGACAACCGCTTCGTCGGCCTCGACCTCGGCGATGCCACGAACTCCTTCCCGATGCGGGTGCTGCCCGGCACCTCCTGGCACGACGTCATGACCTACTGCAACAACCAGTGGCTGAGCTCGTACACGTACGCCGGCATCCGCGATCGCCTGATCGCCGAGAACGGGAGCAGCGGCGCCGAGCCGCCCGCCATCGCGGAGGCCGGCACGCTGCCGGTGGCCCGGCGGCCGCGCGAGGTGCTCTCCAGCATCGCGGCCCGGCCGTTGCCGATGGAGCTGGCCGAGACGCTACGGCCGCAGCTCGACAAGGAGCCCGCGCCCGTCATCGGCGCGCGGACGTCGCCGAAGATCATCTTCGCCCGTCAGGACGCTCCAGCGCCGCCGGTGACCGGGACCGCGCCGGCCCTACCCAGGCCTGCGCTCGACGCACCGCCGCCTCCTGCGCAGCCGGCGATGGCGGGCCCCCCGCCCTTCGAGGTGCGCTCGCTCGCCGAGGCGAAGAGCCCCGCCGCGCCCGCGCTCCAGAAGCTCGACGTGCAGCTCAAGGCGGGCGATTACATCAGCGTGATCGGCAAGCTCAACCTGACGCAGAAGTCGGGCCGCATCGCCTACGTGAACCGCGTGCCCAAGGCCCTGGTCCTGGCCGAGGCGACGGAGGACTTCGCGGTGGTGCGGCTGCGCGGCGCGGACGGCAACGTGCTCGCCGAGCACAAGGCGCACATCAAGTACGACACCGACGTCCCCGGCAACAAGGACAAGACCGCCATCGTCGACACGGTGGTGCCGTACCGGCCGGGTGTCGCCTCGATCGAGCTGGTGCTCGGCGGGCAGGTGGTCGACACGCGCAAGGTCGCCAGCCGTGCACCCGAGGTCAAGAACATGCTGGTGCCGAAGACGCTTAGGAATGACCCGTTCCGCGTCCAGTGGACCACGGCGCACCCGGACCGGGTCCAGGTCACCAACTCGGTGCAGGTGAGCTATGACGGCGGCAAGACCTGGGAGACCGTGGCCGTGGGGCTGAAGACGCCGCAGATCGATCTCGACAAGACGCGGATCCAGGATCCGCGGGAGGTCCGCGTCCGCGTCATCGCCAACGACGGGCTCAACAACACCGTCCTCGAGAGCACGCCGTAACACCCTCCCCTCCGATTCCCCCTCCATCGGGTCCTTCTCCCCCTGACGTCCTGCCGCGGGCGATGCGATATCGCCCGCGGCCGCCCCTCGCCGGCCTTGGTGCCTCGATGCAGGGAGGGTATTATCGTGGCGTCGAGCCGCACAGCAGAGCAGAGGCCCCCGGATGGGACCACGACCGCGCCCCCTGACAATCCGATGATGAACCCAGGCACACTCATCGCCGGGCGTTTCGAGATCGAGGGGCTCGCGGCCAAAGGGGGCATGGGCCTGGTCTATCGGGCCCGCGATCGCCAGACGGGGCAGCCGGTCGCGCTCAAGGTGCGGCGCCCCGAGGCGCGCTCCCAGGACACCGAGCGACTCCTGCGCGAGGCGCAGGTGCTGTCGGAGCTGCGCCACCCGGGGATCGCGGCGTACCTCGGGCATGGACGCTTGCCCGAGGGACAGATCTTCCTCGCCATGGAGTGGGTGCAGGGCGAGGACCTGGCCAAGCGCCTCGAA